>NZ_JBOIBY010000524.1:0-10774 GCF_050739655.1 Pseudomonas sp.
TCCTACAGGTGTACGCATGACCCATGTAGGAGCTGCCGAAGGCTGCGATCTTTTAGCATTCAATCTGCAAAAAAACCGCCAAGGCGAACACCCTTGGCGGTTTTTTTTAACCCAGGCGGTTTAGAACGCGCCCATGTAATCGCGCTTGCCCACTTCCACGCCATTATGACGCAGCAGCGCATAAGTGGTGGTGACATGGAAGAAGAACTGCGGCAGGCCGTAGGTCAGCAGGTAAGCCTGACCAGAGAAGCGCTTCTCTTTCGGCGTGCCCGGACGGGTGACGATTTCGATGCCTTCCTTGCCGTTGATCTGCTCCGGCTTGATCTCGCCGATGAACGCCAGGACCTTGGCGATCAGTGCTTGCAGCTCAGCAAAAGTGGTTTCGGTGTCGTCGTACTTCGGCAGCTCGATCTCAGCCAGACGCGCGGACACGCCCTTGCTGAAATCAACGGCGATCTGCACCTGGCGCACCAGCGGGAACATGTCCGGGTACAGACGGGCTTGCAGGAAGGCGTTCGGGTCGATGTTCTTGGCGGTGGCGTGGGCCTCGGCCTTTTTCAGCACATCGCTCAGGGCGTTGAGCATTTGCTGGAAAACAGGCACGGAGGCGTCGTACAGGGGAATGGTCATGGCAGTCTCGTTTGATGACAGGTGGGCCGATTATAGCCATGCACGGCCCTGCCGAGACGGCTCTTTTTTATCCGTTCAGCTGTCGTACGCCCTTAGCCGTGGATATCCAGGGGGGCAGCCATAAAGCGACTGATCTGCGAACGCAGCCAGCGCTCTGCCGGGTCATTGTCATGCACCCCACTCCAGGCCATCGACAACTGCGCCGCTTCAATCTCAAACGGCGGATCCTCGGCGCGCAAACCGCACCCTTCCACCAACGCGCAAGCCGCATAATCGGGCACCGTGGCGATCATTTCAGTGCCCGCGAGCAATGCCCGTAAACCACTGAACTGCGGCACGCCCAACACCACCTTGCGACACCGCCCAACCTTGGCCAGATCCAGGTCGATGTTGCCGCTCAGGTCACCGGAAAAAGACACCATCGCATGGGGTCGCGCACAGTATTCGTCCAGCGTCAGCGACCCGGGGCGATCGTCCCCACGCAGCACCTTGCAGGGAATGTCACGCAACTTCTTGCGCTTGGCATTGGCCGGCAGTTCCGTGGTGTAACTCACGCCCACTGAAATTTCCCCCGAAGCCAGCAATGCCGGCATCAACAGATAATTGGCCCGCCGCACCACCACGACAATTCCCGGCGCTTCCTCCTGCAGATGGCGCAACAACGGCGGAAACAAACCGAACTCGGCATCGTCCGACAGCCCGATGCGAAACACATCGCAGCTGGTTGCCGGGTCGAACTCCTTGGCTCGGCTTACCGCACCGGAGATGGTGTCCATCGCCGGTTGCAACTCCTTGAGAATCGCCAGCGCCCGCCCCGTCGGCTCCATGCCACGACCATTGCGCAACAGCAACGGATCGTCGAACAGATCGCGCAAACGCCCCAGCGCCGCACTCACGGCCGGTTGGCCCATGAACAGTTTCTCCGCAACGCGGGTCAGGTTCTTTTCGAACATCAGCGCTTCGAAAATCACCAGCAGGTTCATGTCGACGCGGCGCAGGTCGTTTCGGTTCATAGGCACGGTTTCCTTGTGAATTCAGTCAGACGCGAATGTGGCAATTGTGTCTGACTTTTCTCAAGACTTCCCGCGCATCAGGAGGAATTAACAACGTTTAACTCGTCAGTCTTTGAGTGTCACACAACAATGAAAACCTCTGCGAAGCGCTGTTTTTATCCAGAGGGATTGGGCTGGACCACGTTGCAGGGTCTACGGTGCAGTACGCCAGCGCATTCCCACCGACACGGACATTGGCCATGGCTCATTCACTACAAACCGTCGCCCCTGCCAGCGAACCGCACAAATCCGGCACCGGCGGCCTAAGCCCGCAGCGCGAACGGTTGGTCAAGCAACTGATTCTCGAATGCCTTGGCCAATCACTGGAAGTGACCGACCTGGCCCGGGCCTGCTCCTTGTCGCGCAGTCATTTCTCCCGCGCCTTCAAATGCAGCACCGGTCTCTCGCCCCAGGACTGGATTCGTCAGCAACGTATCGCCCGCGCCAAACAGCTGATCCAGCACACCGACCTGAGCCTGACGCAAATCAGCCTGGAGTGCGGCTTCTGCGACCAGGCGCATTTCTGCCACATGTTTACCCGCAGCGAAGGAATCAATCCGTTTGCCTGGCGGTGTCGGGCAACGAAGCCTCGATCTCTTGCGCCACCAGGCTTTCAAGCCGCCTCATATTACGATCACGAATCCCTTGCTCTTTGAGCATGGTCACCGTACGAAACAAGTATTGCGCCGCCGACCCCCAATGTCCCGCTGCTCGGGCCAGAACCCTGGCGACCGCGTCCATCGGCAACTTGCCGGCATAAGCCTTGCCATCCCGTGCAGCGACAAAAGCCAATGCGCGCAATGGTCCGGATTCGGTTTTCACCGTTATCCAGCGCGCCACGTTGGTTGGCGGATTGGCATCGATTTCCCGTGCCAACAACAGCGCAATCTGTTTGAAGTGGTCCTGCGCCGGTAGGCGGTAAGCCAAGCCCTGGCAACTGCCGCCACGGTCGAGGGCAAGCATCAGCGCTGGCAATTCGCGGGTGCCGCGCCACCGTGTCAGCGTCAGGCAGAACGAGCGATGCCAGCCAAATGCAGTGGCGCTGCGGCGCTCCTCGAATTCGAACTCCGGATTCCAGATCAGCGAACCGTAGGCGAATACCCACAACTCCCGTGGCGTGTATTCACGCAAAAGGGTTTCGACCATGACATCGAATTCTGCTGGCGTGTGTTCGGTGGTGCCCGGTTCCGGACCAGGGTCTGGCTCAAACCGTTCGACGTGGGCGACCAGTTCCGCCGTGAGGTTTCTCCTGCTGGATTGCCGGGGTTTGCGTGCGTCCATATCCGCCTCTCAATATGGATCCGACTCGAACATAAAAGCCTAGCAGCGCACGCCAGATTGTCCCGTGTTACATGCCGAACGCTACTGCACCCTGCTGCTCAATCCATACAACTGCGGCTGTCGGTCCCGATGCAGGTCATTGCGTTCACTGATGCGCTTGTTACGCGCTTCGACAAGGTTCAGTGAGGCCAGCAATATCTGCTCGCCGCCCTGTTCCGCCGGCCCTGCCAGTGGATAACCATCGGCATCGACAATCACCGAGCCCTGCACCCAGCTCACACCACGCTCGTGGCCATAACGGTCACACGCAGCGATGAACATCCGGTTCACCGAAGCATTGGCCTGCACCCGCAAGACCTCCGCCGGGCGCTCGGTTTGCGGGCGCGGGCCATCAGGCCAGTTGACGGGCGCACACAGCAGATCGGCACCGGCCAGCGCCGGAAGTCGCACCCACTCGGGGAACTCCAGGTCGTAGCAGATCAGCATGCCGATACGCCCGTGGATCGTTTCGATCACCGGTGGCGCTGCATCACCGGCGTTAAAAATGGCTTTCTCGGCATCCCACAGATGCACCTTGCGGTACACCGCCCGCAGCCCTTGCGCATCGATCATCGCTGCGCTGTTGGCCAGTTCATCGCCGTCCAGCCGTTCGCAGAAACCGCCCACCACAACGATGTTCAATTCCTGAGCCAACGCTTGCCACAGGCGCAGCGTCGGACCCTCTTGGGTTTCGGCCAGCACCAGCGCTTCGTTGCGGTCAGCGAACAGATAACCGCTTTGCACCAATTCCGGCAGCACCACGATCTGTGCACCCTGCAACGCCGCTGAACGAATGGCCCGTTCGGTGAGCGTGCGGTTGTAAGCGAGGTCGCCGATTTTCGGTGCCAGTTGGCAACAGGCGACCACGGTGTTTTTTACGTTGTTCAACGAACTGTCTCCGCCGATTGATGAGCCATGGCGACGATGTCGCTCTCGGTAACCGAATCAATCACCCGCCGTTCGGCATCCAGGTCAAGCGAACGGCTGAGGATGTAATACGTCAGGCCCGACACCACCAACCCCACCAGCCACGCGATATCGACGCCTTCGAGCATGCGTGCCATCGGGCCGACGAACACTTCTTTACCGGCGCTGGCGTCGAAGATGTAGAAGAACGGCACCATGGCCGCGAAGCCGATCAGGTACGAGACGATGCCGCGAAACTGCCAGGCACCGTAGATGCCATTGGGTGTGAAGAAGTGCGCGATCGCGTAGCGGCCTTTGCGCACGAAGAAGTAGTCCACCAGGTTGACGGCGGTCCACGGCACAAGGAAGTACAGGAGCAATACCAGAAAGGTATTGAGCAGCGCGATGCCGTCACCTTTGATCGACAAAACGCAGGTCAACAGAATGACGCTGATCGCACTGATCGACAGTACGCGGGCACGGGGCGTCGGGGTGATTTTCTTGATCGAATCAGCACCGGTCAGCAAGGTCAGCATGGCGCTGTAGGTGTTGAGCGCGATGATCGGCAGGAACCCCGCCACCGATACGATCACCAGCACATTGCCCAGCCCCGGAATCATCGATGAGCCAACCTGATTCAGCGCCACCAGCGCATCGGCAGCCTTGAGTTCCTGGGCGAGCCAGGCGCCGAGGCCGATCATCCAGCTACCCGACAACGAAGCACCGATGAACACCGCCGCGATCAGTTTCGGCCGGTTGGTGTTTTTTGGCAGATAACGGGAATAGTCGGAAACGTAAGGCGCATAGGAAATGTTGTAGCTCGCGCCAATGGCAAACAGCGTGGCGAAGGCAATCCAGCTGAAACCCAGCTCGGTCGCCGGTGCTGCACCTTCGGAACCCACGCCGAACATCAGGGCGATCGTCACCAGCGCATACAACGGCAAGGTCACCAGCAACGCCCACTTGAAGGCCTTGTGCATGAGGTCATGGCCGTAGATCGACAGGAGCGCGCCGATCAACACCACGGCCACCGCCACGATGGTCGGGTCAACACCAAACACATGCTCCAGTCCGTTCATGATCAACGAGATGTTCACCACGTTGAAACCGACGAACACAAACATCGTCGCCAGCAACGCGAGGATCACCCCACGATAGCCAAACTGGGCACGGGACTGGATCATCTGCGGCAGGCCCATTTCCGGGCCTTGTGAGCCATGGAAAGCCATGAAGATAGTGCCGAACATGATACCCAGCGCGCCGGCCAGCATGGTCCACAACGCGGACAAGCCCAGGCTGGGGCCGACAAAACCAATGGAAATGGTGAAGAAGTGAAAGTTGCCGAGAAACCAGAACGGCCCCTGGCTGCTGAGTTTGGCGTGACGCTCATTTTCCGGGATGTAGTCGATCGAGTGGCCTTCGATGGCCAACCCGCCGCTCACCTCGGTGGCATGGGCAGAAACTGGGGACCCTGACATACGATGGTTCCTATGCAGTTGATTATTTTTGTTTTGAGCGCAGCGGTCGTTTCGACATCCGGATCAGCTGAAACTCCAGAAAAAGCTAACGATGACGCTGGTTTCCCTGCAATGTATGGCGAAGGCCTGCACCATAAAATATCTCAGACGCACTGTTCACATAGATCGGCGTCTATGTAATCGAATAACGGGAGCCCCATGCTGGGATCTGTCACGGAGCTGGATCTGCGCTTGATCCGGGTATTTCTGACCGTCGTCGAAGCGGGCGGGATATCGGCGGCGCAAACCGCGCTCAACACCACGCAACCGACCATCAGCGCGCAACTGGCGACGCTGGAGGCACGGGTGGGTTTTCGCCTGTGTGAACGGGGTCGCGGTGGTTTTTCGGTAACGCCCAAGGGCATTCAGTTTGTCGAAGCGGCCCGGCGCCTGCTCGCGGCAGCCGAGGGCTTTCGGGTCGAGGTCCAGCACATCAACCGTAAAGTCTCGGGCAACCTCAACATCGGCCTACTGGGGCAGATCGATCCGGTGGCGAACAAAAAAATCGGCCTGGCGATTGCTCGCCTGAGGGCTCGGCATGAAGGGCTGTACTTTCACTTCACCGAACTGTCGTCGTCGCTACTCGAAGAGAAAATCATCAACAGCCATATCGACCTGGCCATCGGGTACTTCTGGCACCGCTTGCCCAACATCGATTATTTCCCGCTTTTCCAGGAAACCCAGATCGCCTATTGCGCGCCCTCGCACCCGCTGTTCGAACAGGTGGGCGCTTTGACCCGCGAGGACGTCAGCCAGTATGACTGGGTCTGGCCCAGCCACCCTTTACCGGAAATGCCGGCCCCCACCTCCATCGAGCGCCTGACAGTGCTCACCGACAGCATGGACGGTGCTGCCCTGTTGATTCTGTCGGGTCAGCACCTGGGGTTTCTGCCGCAGCACTATGCCGCTCGACATGAACAGCTGGGGCAATTGCATCCGCTTAATCCGCAGTTGTTGCGTTATGAGGTGGGGTTCCACGCGGCGGTCAGGCATTCGGCGCGGCAGCGGGATTTGGTGAGTGCGTTTTTGAATGAGCTGATCGATATCTTCGGCTCGCTATGAAATAACCTCCTGTACTGATCGTTCCCACGCTCTGCGTGGGAATGCCTCAACGGACGCTCCGCGTTCGGCTCTTGATTGGGACGCAGAGCGTCCCGGGCTGCATTCCCACGCGGAGCGTGGGAACGATCAACTCCCACAGTGATTGTGGTGGTTTCAGAGGCGAATTTGGCTGGTCGGAATGACATCGATCCGCGCCACCGAACTGCTCAGGTCTGCCCAATCGCGATTGTGTTCAACGATGATGTCTTCGGCCTTCTCATTGCCATTATCGACAGTGGAGTGCGCGTCGGCGGCCAGCACCACGTCGTAGCCCATTTGGTGCGCCTGACGCAGGGTTGCGTTGACGCAGTAATCGGTTTGCAGACCGCAGATGACCAGGCGTTCAAAGTCCTGCACCGGCAGCAACTGTGGCAGGTTGGTCTGATAGAACGAATCGCCGGTAGTCTTGCGTACGCGGTGATCCGTGGGCGAGGTTTGCAGCCCTTCGGCCAGTTGCCAGCCCGGGGCGCCATGCTTGAACAGTTCGCCTTCTTCTTCGTGCTGGATCAGCACCACCGGAATCCCGGCGCTACGAGCTTTGGCGCTCAGGCCGTTGATGGTGTCGATGACCCGTTTGATCTCATGGCACTCGTACTCGCCGGTGCACAGGGCTTGTTGAACATCGATGATGAGTAGCGCGGTCTTCATGGTCCTTCCTTGAGCAGTGGACGAATCAGGGGACGAACATAAGCCCGTCCCCTTTCAAACACAACCGTCAGTAACCCAGCGACAACCCGGTATTACGTCGTGGATCGTTGGCGCCGTAGAAGCGGTTCTTGCCCACCGGTTTGCCATCCAGGGACGGCGCGCCGACCAGGATCGCCGCCAGGTGATTGGCATCCTGGGGTCCGGCGAACTTGTGGCCCCAGCTTTCGAGGATCTTCACCGTGTCGGGGCTGGTCGTGAAGGCCTCCAGGTTGGTTTCCTCCGGCAGCCATTGCTGGTGGAAGCGCGGCGCATCAACTGCTTCCTGGATGTTCATGCCGTAGTCGATGACGTTGAGCATGGTCTGCAGGGTTGCGGTGATGATGCGGCTGCCACCGGGGGTACCCACGACCATCACCACTTTGCCGTCCTTGGTCACGATGGTCGGGCTCATGGACGACAGCGGTGCCTTGCCGGGCGCGATGGCGTTGGCTTCGCCCTGCACCAGACCGTACATGTTCGGCACGCCGACCTTGGAGGTGAAGTCGTCCATCTCGTCGTTGAGGATAACCCCGGTCTTGCTGGCCATGACACCGGCGCCAAACCAGTCGTTGAGGGTGTAGGTCACCGACACCGCGTTACCCCATTTGTCGACGATGGAGTAATGGGTGGTGTTGCTGCCTTCGTGGGGCGCTACGCCAGGTTTGAGGTCCTTGGAGATGCCGGCTTTTTGTGGATTGATCGCTTCACGGAGTTTGGTCGCGTAGTTTTTATCCAGCAGATGAGCAATCGGGTTTTTCACGAAGTCCGGATCGCCGAGGTAGCTGTTACGGTCTACGTAGGCATGGCGCATCGCTTCGATCTGGTAGTGCATGCCCTGGGCCGAATGGTAGCCCAGGTCCTTCATCGGATAGCCTTCGAGAATGTTCATGATCTGGCAGATCACCACACCGCCGGAGCTCGGTGGCGGTGCCGAAACCACGTGGTAGCCGCGGTAGTCACACTCGATTGGCGCCAGTTCACGGGTCTTGTATTTGTCGAGATCGGCCTGGGTAATGATGCCCTTGTTGGCCTGGCTGGACGTGACGATGGCATCGGCGACCCAGCCTTTGTAGAAACCGTCAGCGCCCTTCTCGGAGATTTCCCGCAGAGTTTTGCTCAGGTCCTTTTGAACCAGTTTCTGCCCGACCTGCATGGGCTCGCCATTGCTGAGGAAGATCGAGCCGGAGTCCTTCATGTCCTTCTTGAACACGTCGGTGGCGTACTCCAGCAATTCGACATCGCCCTGTTCCAGCACGAAACCGTCTTCGGCGAGTTTGATCGCCGGGGCGATCACCTCCTTGCGCGGTTTGGTGCCGTATTTGCTCAGGGCCAGTTCCATGCCGGACACGGTGCCCGGCACGCCGACGGCCAAGTGGCCACGGGTACTCAGGTCCGGCACGACGTTGCCATCTTTGTCGAGGTACATGTTGGCGGTAGCGGCCAGTGGCGCCTTTTCACGGAAGTCGAGGAAGGTCTTGCGCCCATCGGCCAATTGAATGGTCATGAAACCACCCCCTCCCAGGTTACCCGCCGCCGGGTATACCACCGCCAGCGCATAACCCACCGCCACAGCGGCGTCGACGGCGTTACCACCGTTCTTCAGCACATCCACGCCCACATGGCTGGCCAAGTGTTGGGCGGTCACCACCATGCCGTTTTCGGCGGCGACCGGCGCCACGGAGGCCGCATGGGCAGTCAGGCAGCTGAGCGCCAAGGAGGTCGCAATCAGCGATTTGGCAAAAGGTTCGTACTTCCTAGTCGGTCTCTTCTTCTTATTAAACGGAACGATACCAAAGCAGTAGGCAAGTATGGTCGGGATTCCGTTTTGCGCCTCCCCGGTGAAGCAGTATCCTTAACGTCTGTTCAACAATTGGGCGCCGTCTGCAGCATGACTTATACCTGGACCACCATGGCCTCCCCGGTCGGCGAGTTGAAGCTGGTTGCGAACGGTTCGAGACTGGCAGCCATCCTCTGGGAAAACGATAAACCCGGTCGGGTGCGATTGGGGCCGATGAACGAGGCTGCCGATAATCCGATACTGGTTCGTACCGTCCAGCAGTTGAAGGAATACTTCGCCGGCACCCGGCAGCGCTTTGATCTGGAGCTGGATTTTGCCGGCTCGCCCTTCCAGAAGCAGGTCTGGGCGGCGTTGCTGACCATTCCGTTCGGCGAGACCCGCAGCTACAGCCAGATCGCCGAACAGATCGGCAACCCGAGCGCGGTGCGGGCAGTGGGTGCGGCGAACGGCAGGAACCCGTTATCGATCGTTGCGCCGTGTCATCGGGTGATCGGCGCGTCGGGAAAACTCACCGGGTTTGCCGGGGGGCTTGAAGCGAAGGAAACGTTGTTGACCCTCGAAGGCGGCCATTGGCCCGGAACACCACGCCTCGAAGGCTTCTGATACCCCTGTAGGAGCTGCCGAAGGCTGCGATCTTTTGATCTTGTTTTTAAAAATCAAAGTCAAAAGATCGCAGCCTTCGGCAGCTCCTACAGGGACTGGGTCAGGCCAGTAGCTGCGCTTTGTATTCCTTCTCGTACTGGGTCGCCAGCGACTCTTTCTGTTTGTCGTCGAGCAATTTCCCAGCCATCTGGAAGAACTTCTGCTCTTCCTCCTTGAGATGGTGGTGAACTTTTTCCGACAGCTTCTTCGCGGTTGCCAGCCAGGCCGGGCTGGACATCTCGGTCTCGTCCAGCTCCTCCATCATTTCGTCCATTTCGTGATGCTCGGCAATTGCATGGCGACTGAGGTCGACGCCGTTGTCAAACTCCATCAGCGGAATATAGAAATGCCGCTCTTCAGCGGTTTCATGGGCCTGCAATTCTGACTTGAGCTGCTTGTAGGCCTCGACCCGTTCAGGGTTGTCGCCGCTGGTGTGGATCAGGGCTTTGGCATAGGTACGCTGGCGCTCATGGCTTTCGCGCAAGGCTTCGAAAATGTTCACGGCGGGTCCTCATCGGTCGCACTCTGCAATGGCGCGTCACAAGGAATGACATCTGCGCGCTGGCGGCAGTTCCGTCCGCGTCATGGTGATGGATCATTGGCAGCGACCACGATAGGCTGTGGTTTCAACGCCATAAGGATATAGCCATGACCCTGCGAATAGAGTTTTCGCCAACGCCCACCGAAGAAGAACGCCAGGCCATTTTGCTGCCGCTGCGGGCCTACAATGCCTCCAAGGCCGAGGGCGCCGTGCCCGAGAACATTGCCTTACTGGTACGCGACGACAAAGACCAAATCGTCGGCGGGCTCTATGCCCGGTTGTTTTATCAGTGGCTGTTCATCGATCTGTTGTCTGTGCCGGAACAGGCCCGGGGACAAGGCATGGGGACGAAGCTGATGCAGATGGCCGAAGACCTGGCGCGGGAAAGAAAATGCATCGGACTGTGGCTCGATACCTTCGAATTCCAGGCACCGGAGTTTTACAGGAAACAGGGCTACAGCGAGATCGGCCACATCGCTGACTACCCGCCGGGAAACAAGCATTTCTTCTTCCAGAAACGCCTGGCCTATTGATCAATACTCGGCCCCCTGTAGGAGCTGCCGCAGGCTGCGATCTTTTG
>NZ_JBOIBY010000525.1:0-1370 GCF_050739655.1 Pseudomonas sp.
CTGTACCAGTACACCACAATGCCAAGTATCAATGACGACAGTGTCACCGCCTTGATAATGGCAATGACAGGTGCACTGACAAAAAGCCAGACGTGCTGAGTGAACGGGTTGACTAACTCATCCACCCCAAGGCGCACGACAAACGCCATCCACAGGGCACACCAGACCAACGAAATATCGGTCAGAACCTGCAGAATACGTTTATGTCGTCTTGGCAGACTTAACAACTTTGCCCGAATCTTATCCATAACCCCTCTAAACACCTCTAGAAGCTCCTAGCATTGATACAGCAACTACAGCTGTCGGCAACTCACTTACCGACAAAGCAATACTCAAAAACCAATGCGTCCATCACGCCTTGCCAGCGATTTCCAACTCGCCTGCGTGAAACTTGAAAGCCAGCAACACCAGAGGCACGTAGGCCAGGACCAATCCTGCCACGCCATCGATATATTGCATGACGACCAATATAGCCACTGGTACTAACCACAACAAATTGATTGCAGCGATTGCCAGCGTGACCGCCCGATGGCTGCCAAATTTTCGTGAAGCATACTGGTATCCGTGGCTGCGATGGGCCTCATAAACCTTATCCCCGCGCAACAGTCGACGAATGAGGGTAAAGGTGGCATCGACGATAAAGACGCCCAACAAGATGAGCCAGGCCCAGAGAAACAGTGGATTCGTCCATGCTGCATAAAGCGACATCACCGCCAACGCGATACCCAGAAAACCACTACCGGCATCGCCCATGAAAATCTTCGCTGGCGGGAAATTCCAGACAAGAAAACCCAGTACGGCCATCGCCAGTACAAGCGGAGCAATGGCAAGGCTGGTGTGGCCTGCGATCCAGTAGACCAGGCAAGCACCGACACAGGCGCAAATCGCCTCGACGCTGGCCAAGCCATCAATACCATCCATGAAGTTGTAGAGGTTAAGCATCCAGACCAGATAGAACGCTCCGATGACATAACCGAACCAGCCGAGACTGAACTCATGGCCGAACAGATTGATCGGCGCCATTCCCCCAATCCAGAACAATGCCCAAATGGCACCACCGAAATGCGCAAGCAGGCGCCAACGCGCGGCAATATGCCCATGGTCGTCGAGAAAACCAATGATCGCGATCCAGCCGCCGGCCCCCAGCAGAGCCAACGCCATCGGCCAGGCGACGGCATCTGTCCAGGCCAGGACAGGCAGTGCAATGAGAAAGCTCAGGACGATAGCCACACCACCGCCCCGAGGGGTCGGGACCGAGTGTGAACTACGCGCATTAGGAATATCTATCAAGCTGCGTGCCAACGCGTATTTGCGTAATGCACCTGTGCCCAAGAATGAAACACCCACCACCAACGCCAACAACCATATTG
>NZ_JBOIBY010000526.1:0-8899 GCF_050739655.1 Pseudomonas sp.
CGGCAGCTCCTACAGGGTTCTGTGCATATTTCAGCGATCGGGTTGGATCAAGTGGCAGAGCTCCGCGGTCGCCTCGATCATCTGCCCGCTCGGTCGCTCCAGGCCTTTGTCCGTCACTAGCAGCAGCTGTTTGCGAACCACGGCATCGACTTGAGGCCAAGCCTTCCAAGCGTCAAGCTGCACCTGATCACCCGCCAATATCACCTCGGGATTGCGCAGCAACACCGCTTCCACACTGACCTGCGGTGCCGGGACTGTCAGATCGGCGAATACGTTTCGGACACCGCAGACGTCTAGGGCATCACTGATGATCTGCCCGCCGCCAACGGTGTACAGAGGTCGGTCCCAGATCTGATAGAACCCGCGCAGCGGCTGATCCCGCCGATAACGCTGACGCAGCTCGGCCAGCCGCTGGCGCAGATCTGTGGCCAGGACCGTTCCGCGTTCAGGTCGACCGAGCTGTACAGCGATGGCTTCGATCTGCGCAGTGAGTTGTTCAAGGCTATGAGGTTCGGCGACGTAGGTCGGGATGTTCAGGCGCTTGAGTTGTTCTCGCTGAGCCGGGCCGACGCTGTCGGGCCAAAGGAGCAGCAAGTCTGGCTTCAGGCTGACCAAGCGTTCCATGTCCAACTGACCGTAGCGGCCAACGGAAGGCAGACTTTTCAATTCGGCGGGACGTTCGCCGGCATCCAGCACACCCACCAGCAGGTCGGTGGAGCCCAGTTCGACAACGATTTCAGAGAGAGAAGGCGCGAGGCTGACCACTCGATCAACCGCTGCTGCCGAACCACTGGCGACCAGCAGCAAAAACGCCAGCCAGGCAGGGCGCATCAACCCAGCTGACGCGGGATACGGTAGAGGTAAAACAGCACGCTGGTGGAAAGCGCCAGCAGCATCAAGGGAACGGCTTCCAGACCGACGAACACCGCCAATGCACCGATCCACGCCGGCAGGCTGGCTGCGAGAAATGCTGTGCGACGCTTGGCTGCCAGACTAATCCACGCAGCGGGCTCTTCAGGAGTATCGAGGGCTTTTTGGGTGGCAATCAGCGCATGTTTGTAGCGGCCAAAGAACTTCAGGCTGACAAACATCGACGCGACACCGGCGATGAACAATGGCATCGCCAGAACTGGCAGGATCGCGTCGCTCTGGCCAAACACGCCGTTGATCACGAACAGCGGCAACAAGGCCAACGCCAGGTATTGCCACCAGTTGACGGACAGACGCCGCCGCACCTGACCGCGCGTCACGCCCGGTCTACCTCGCCCTGATGCTCGTTGCCCATCATGTGGTCGAGTTTGCTGGCCTTGGTGGCCAGGTAAAGTTTGTTGTGCGGATTGTGGCCAGTGTGCAGGGGCACGCGCTCGGCAACTACGATGCCCATGTCGGTCAATGCCTTGACCTTGCGCGGGTTGTTGGTCATCAGGCGCAGGGATTTGACACCCAGATGCTCCAGCATCGGCAGGCACATGGCGTAGTCGCGCTGGTCGGCGGCAAAGCCAAGGCGCTCGTTGGCTTCAACGGTGTCGGCACCGCCATCCTGCAACTCGTAGGCGCGGATTTTGTTCAGCAGGCCAATGCCACGACCTTCCTGACGCAAGTACAGCAACACGCCACGACCTTCGCGGGCGATGGCCTGGAGCGCCGCCTCAAGTTGCGAGCCGCAGTCGCAACGCTGGCTGAACAAGGCATCGCCAGTCAGGCATTCGGAGTGCAACCGGCCGAGTACCGGGGCACCATCGGCGATCTCACCCAGGCTGAGCACAACGTGCTCGCGGCCGGTGGCTTCATCGAGAAAGCCATGCATGGTGAATTGCGCAAAAGGCGTTGGCAGCTTGGAAGCGGCGACAAAAACGACAGGCACCGGTGTGCTCCTGATCTATAGAGACTGAAGATTCGCAGGCCGGCATTGTAACAGCAGCTTCCGACGGGCGCTTAGGCTGAATTATCGGCGATAACTATCAAAAAGTTTGATATTCGCCCATTGCGCCCTTTGTGGGAGCAGGCTTGCTCGCGAAAGCGGTGTGTCATTCAGCGAAGATGTCGACGGATAGGACGCCTTCGCGAGCAAGCCCGTTCCCACAAGGGTGAATCGGCGATCGCGGTCAATTTGGAGCAAAGGGATAAGGCTGTTTCCAGCGCTCGAAAATCGGTTTCAGCTCGCCGCTTTTCACCAACGTCTCCATGCGCTCATCAAACAGCGCCATCAGCGTGCGGGCTCTGGGGGTCTTGGCGAAACACAGGTACAAAGGCAATTCGGCGATGTGGGTGCGGCGCAGCTGGGATGGATCCTTGGCCCGATTGAGTACGTAATCGACTTCTGTGAGCGCATCGATGTAAAAGTCGGCACGATTTTGCGTCAGCATGGACACGATGCCAGTACGTCGAAGCACTTCGTTATAGCGGCGTACGTTGGGCAGATAATCCTGATAGTCGTAGCCACGCACCCAAGCCAGTCGATAGTTACCCAAGGTTTCGGTCGTGGGTACCGGGCCGGCGGCCAGTCCAAGGGCATAAATATGATCGGTGTCGAAGTTCCACTGAGGATAGAGGAGCTTGTCCGACTCATCACGATAGGAGCCGACGCAGGCGTCCACTTCCCCGCGCTCGGCCAAACCCAGGGAGCGCAAGTACGGTTCGGAGCGAATATCCAGCGTGACGCCCACCGGCTCAAAGACCTTGCGCAGCACATCCCAGCCGAGACCATGCCCGTCGGCGGCGGTGTAGTCTTCCCAATCTTCGCTGGCCAGGTGGATCACCGACGGCGGTGTCGCGGCGTCCTGCGCGTGAGCGAGCGAGCAAAACAAGGCGAACACCATCACCATCAACCCGCGTCGAGCCATCCCTAGTTCTCCCACTTAATTCCTCAGGCGAAAATCCAAACCAGTCCCTGCATCGCCAGCCAAGCAAACACCCCTGCCAACACGTCATCAAGCATGATCCCGACGCCGCCGTGTACGTGCCGGTCGATCCAGCGAATCGGCCAAGGCTTGAGAATATCGAAGAAGCGGAACATCAAGAACCCTACCAACAACCACTGCCATCCTTCCGGCACCAGCCACAGGGTGATCCACATCCCGACCATCTCGTCCCAGACGATGCCTTCATGGTCGTGCACACGTAAATCATCGGCCACTTTGCCGCAAAGCCAGAAGCCGAACAGCATGGTGATGCCCAGCATCAACCAGTAACCCCAGTCGGGCAACATCTGCCACAACGGAATGAAGGGTAGCGCAACTAACGACCCCCAGGTGCCCGGTGCCTTTGGCAAGGTGCCCGAGCCGAAGCCGAACGCCAGAAAATGCCATGGATTGCGCCAGACCGACGGCGGTACGAATTCCGCCGGGACTTGCTTGGGATGGTCTGTCACGGTGTCTCCCGAAAATGTTGATAGCCCCGTGTTTGCGGGGTGATGTCTTGCCCATCGGCGTTCAGTAACGTCACGCCCTGCCCGCTCACTACCTGTCCGACTACATGCACCGGCCAGCCTTTGGCCAGTATTGCCGGCAACTCGACGGACGGTAGGGTGAAGGCCAGCACATAATCGTCGCCACCGCTCAGCGCGGCACTTTGCGCGCCTGCCTGACCGAGAAAAGCCCGCAGCGCCGCCGACATTGGCAAGCGCTCAAGCTCGATCTGTAAGCCGACCTTCGACGCAAGAGCGATGTGCCCGCAATCTGCGAGCAAGCCATCGGAGATGTCCAGCGCCGAGGTCGCCTTGCCGCGTAGCGCCTGGCCCAGGCCAAGCTGTGGTTGCGGCGACCAGTAATGTGCCAGCAACGGGTCGGCAATGGCGGCTTCGGCGGTACGTTGACCGAGAACCAAGGGTAACGCGCCGGCCGCATTGCCCAACTCGCCGCCGACACACAGCAGATCACCCGGTTGCGCACCGCTACGGGTCAATGCCTGACCGGACGGCACCCGACCGAATACGGTCATGGTCAGGCTCAACGGCCCTCGAGTGGTGTCGCCGCCAACCAATGCCACGCCGCAGCTTTGCGCCATCTGGTTCAAACCACGGGAATAGGCTTGCAGCCAATCGGCAGTCACCGTCGGCAAGGTCAGGGCAAGGGTAAAGGCGATGGGGGTGGCGCCCATGGCAGCCAGGTCACTGACCGCCACGGCCAGCGAGCGCTGGCCGAGCAGAAACGGATCGCAAGGATCGGCGAAATGCACACCGGCCACGAGGGTGTCGGTGGAAATCGCCAGTTGCTCCCCAGGAGGAACTGCCAGCAAGGCGCAGTCATCGCCGATTCCGAGGGCAACGCCATCGCCGCCCTGCGCACAGGGCGCGGCGGCGAAGAAATTGCGGATCAGCTCAAACTCGCCCATGTCCTGGTGCCGACATTACAAGCGCCAATCAGCGCTTGAACGCCTTCACTTCAGCTTCACGCAGACGCGGGGCCAGCTTGTCGAGCACACCGTTGACGAACTTGTGACCGTCGGTGGAACCGAAGACCTTGGCCAGTTCGATACCTTCGTTGATCACAACGCGGTACGGCACATCGACGCGCTTGAGCAGTTCCCAGGTGGACAGGCGCAGAACGGCCAGCTCAACCGGGTCCAGCTCGTCGATGGCCAGGTCCAGGCATGGCGTGAGCGCGGTGTCGATTTCGGTCTTGAACTGCGGAACCCCGTGCAGTATCTCGCGGAAGTAAGCACCATCGACATCGGTGAAATCGTTATCGACCCGGAACTGCGCTTCGATCTCGTTCAGCGACTGCTTGGCCATGTGCCATTGGTACAGCGCCTGGGTCGCGAGCTGACGAGCTTCGCGACGCTTGGCGCTTTTCGATGGCTTGCCAGCATCCGCAGGCTTTGGATCGCGCGGGTTGAAACGATCGCTTTCGTCGCTAATCACTTGGCCTCCAACTGCGCCAGCAGGCTGACCATTTCCAGAGCGGACAGGGCAGCTTCAGCACCTTTGTTACCGGCCTTGGTGCCGGAACGTTCGATGGCTTGCTCGATGGAGTCAACGGTCAGGACGCCGAAAGCGACCGGTACGCCGAATTCCATGGACACCTGGGCCAGGCCCTTGGTGCATTCGCCCGCCACGTATTCGAAGTGCGGAGTGCCGCCACGAATGACCGCGCCCAGGGCGATGATTGCAGAGAACTCGCCCTTCTGAGCGACTTTCTGCGCAACCAGCGGGATTTCGAAGGCGCCAGGAGCGCGGATGATGGTGATGTCGCTTTCGCTCACACCGTGGCGAACCAGGGCATCAACTGCACCGCTGACCAGGCTTTCAACGACGAAGCTGTTGAAACGGCCTACTACCAGAGCGTAGCGGCCTTTAGGGGCGATGAACGTACCTTCGATGGTCTTCAGGGTCATTCGATAGATCTCTTAAAGAGCCGGGACGCGTCTTCTACGCGTCCCTCAGTGATATTTGAACCGCGAATTGCTGGCCGGAAACAACCGGTCATTATTCGGAGGGCACGTATTCTACAACTTCCAGATCGAAACCGGATATCGCATTAAATTTCATCGGTGCCGACATCAGGCGCATTTTGCGCACGCCCAGGTCACGCAGGATCTGCGAACCGGCACCCACAGTGCTGTAGGTGGTCGGCTTTTTCACGGCCAGGTGATCGGCGGTTTCACGGATGTGCGCCAGCAACACGTCGCCATCGAGCGGGTGACCGAGCAACAGCACCACGCCGCTGCCGGCCTCGGCCACCGCGGACATCGCGGCGCGCAGGCTCCAGCGGCCTGGTTGCTTGACCATCAGCAGGTCGCGCAGCGGGTCCATGTTATGCACCCGGACCAGGGTCGGTTCTTCGGCGCAGACATTGCCCAGGGTCAGTGCCATGTGCACGTCGCCTTCCACGGAATCACGATAGGTCACCAGGTTGAATTGGCCCAGTTCGCTGTCCAGAGGCTGCTCGGCAATCCGCTGAACGGTACGTTCGTGGATCATCCGGTAGTGAATCAGGTCGGCGATGGTGCCGATCTTGATGTCGTGTTCGACGGCGAAAGCTTCCAGTTCGGCACGACGGGACATGGTGCCGTCGTCGTTCATCACTTCGCAGATCACACCGCTCGGCTCGAAACCGGCCATGCGCGCCAGGTCACAGGCAGCTTCGGTGTGGCCGGCGCGGGCCAGGGTGCCGCCGGCCTGGGCCATCAGCGGGAAGATGTGGCCCGGGCTGACGATGTCTTCAGCCTTGGCGTCTTTGGCTGCAGCCGCCTGCACGGTGCGTGCACGGTCGGCAGCGGAAATACCGGTGGTCACGCCGGTCGCCGCTTCGATGGACACGGTGAACTTGGTGCCGAAACCGGAGCCGTTGCGCGGCGCCATCAGCGGCAGCTTGAGCAGCTCGCAGCGCTCGCGGGTCATCGGCATGCAGATCAGGCCACGGGCGTGCTTGGCCATGAAGTTGATGTGCTCGGGCTTGCAGCATTCGGCGGCCATGATCAGGTCGCCTTCGTTCTCGCGGTCTTCGTCATCCATGAGGATGACCATCTTGCCTTGGCGGATGTCTTCAACCAGTTCTTCGATGCTATTGAGCGCCACAAGGCACCCCCTTCTGTCAAAAATTGAGCTTCAGGATTTGAGGTAGCCGTTTTGGGCCAGAAAGCTTTCGGTAATGGTGCTGCCAGCAGTTGATTCTGCGGCCTTGTCGCCCAGCAGCAAACGCTCCAGGTAACGGGCGAGCAAGTCCACTTCCAGATTCACCCGGCGACCCGGCTGATACGACGCCATGATGGTTTCAGTCAGGGTGTGCGGAATGATGGTCAGCAGGAACTCGGCGCCATCGACCGCGTTCACGGTCAGGCTGGTGCCATCAACCGTGATCGAGCCTTTATGGGCGATGTATTTGGCCAGTTCTTTCGGCGCGCGGATGCGGAACTCCACTGCGCGGGCGTTCTCGGTGCGAGCGACAACTTCGCCCACGCCATCGACATGGCCGCTGACCAGATGCCCGCCGAGGCGAGTGGTCGGAGTCAGGGCTTTTTCCAGGTTGACCGGGCTGCCGCTTTTCAGGTCGTTCATGGCGGTGCAGTCGAGGGTTTCACGGCTGACGTCCGCCGCGAAGCCGTTGCCCGGCAACTCAACGGCGGTCAGGCACACGCCGTTGACCGCAATGCTGTCGCCCAGCTTGACATCGCTCAGGTCGAGCTTGCCGGTTGCTACATGGACCCGCACATCTCCGCCTTTAGGGGTCAATGCGCGAATACTGCCGATGGATTCGATGATGCCGGTGAACATGGGGTTCTCCTCGAGAACAGGGCCAGCGCTATAGCGATGGCCGGGAATTATACGCTCGCTGCTGGCGAAGGAATGGCAATGACTCGCCAGTCATCGCCCACGGCACGAATGTCAGTGATTTTCAGTTCCGGTGCATCCTTCATCTGCGCGATCGGCCAGTCCAGCAACGGCCGCGCCGAGGAACCCATGAACTTGCCGGCGATGAAAATCTGGAATTCGTCCACCAGCCCGAGCTGGGCAAACGCGCCTGCCAGCCGTGGACCTGCTTCGACCAAGACTTCATTGACGCCACGGGCGGCAAGTTCGACCAGCAGTTGGCGCAGATCAACCTGACCGTCGTAGCCGGGGACGTTCAGGCATTCCGGGCCGTTGGCGTATTGCTCTTCCACCGCCATGCACGTGGCGACCAGCGCGGGTCCGGCCTTGAAGAACGGTGCATCCAGCGGCACGCGAAGACGGCCGTCGACCAGCACCCGCAGCGGCGGACGGCTCATGGCCAGCGTGGTTTGCTCGGCATCCAGGCCCAGCTCGTCGGCACGTACGGTCAATCGAGCACCGTCTGCCAGCACTGTATCGGCGCCGGTCAGCACCACACTGGCCTGGGCACGCAGGCGTTGCACCGCCGAGCGCGCTGCCGGACCGGTGATCCATTGGCTTTCGCCGCTTTCCATCGCCGTGCGACCGTCCAGGCTCATGGCCAGTTTGACCCGCACGAACGGCAGGCCATGTTCCATGCGTTTCAAGAAGCCTTGATTGAGCTTGCGCGCCTCGCCTTCCAGCACGCCGCTGATCGTGGCGATGCCGGCCTGCTCCAGGCGTTGCAGCCCGCGACCGGCGACTTCCGGATTCGGGTCTTGCATAGCGGCCACTACCCGCGCCAGCCCGGCATTGACCAATGCATCGGCGCACGGCGGTGTACGGCCATGGTGACTGCAAGGTTCAAGGGTGACGTAAGCGGTGGCGCCGCGAGCCAGCTCGCCGGCCGCTCGCAAGGCATGGACTTCGGCGTGGGGTTCGCCGGCGCGCTCGTGCCAGCCTTCGCCGACGATCTGCCCATCGCGCACGATCACGCAACCGACCCGTGGATTGGGGTGCGTCGTGTAATGACCTTTGCGCGCCAGTTCCAGGGCACGGGCCATGTAATGCGCGTCGAGGATGGCTTGGTCGGCAGGCGTGGTCATTCTTTCTCCGGCTCTCGAGCCAGGCGATCGATCTCTTCGCGGAACTCGTTGAGGTCCTGGAAGCGGCGATACACCGAAGCGAAACGGATGTAGGCGACTTCGTCGAGCTTCTTCAACTCGGCCATCACCAGCTCACCGACCACGAGGGATTTGACCTCGCGCTCGCCGGTGGCGCGCAGCTTGTGTTTGATGTGCACCAGCGACGATTCGAGGCGCTCGACACTCACCGGGCGCTTCTCCAGCGCACGCTGCATACCGGCACGGAGTTTTTCTTCGTCGAACGGCTGGCGACTGCCGTCGGTTTTGATCAGGCGCGGCAACACCAGTTCAGCCGTCTCGAACGTCGTGAAACGCTCGCCGCAGGCCAGGCATTCACGCCGGCGGCGCACCTGTTCGCCCTCGGCGACCAGACGCGAGTCGATGACCTTGGTGTCGTTGGCACCGCAGAAGGGACAGTGCATGGTGGCAGGCAACAAAAAAAGGGAGGGCCATGGTAGCGCATCCC
>NZ_JBOIBY010000527.1:0-7884 GCF_050739655.1 Pseudomonas sp.
GGGTGTGGATCGCCTCTTCGAAAGCCTGGCGCAGGATGTACTGGCGGCATTCCGGGTTGGTGATCAGGCGGTACACGGCCAGGACCAGGTTGTTGGCAACCAGGGAGTCGGCGGTGGAGAAGAAGCCCAGGTTGCGCATTACGATGCGGCGCTCGTCGTCGGTCAGGCCTTCCGGGTTTTTCCAGAGGGCGATGTCGGCGGTCATGTTGACTTCTTGCGGCATCCAGTGGTTTGCGCAGCCGTCCAGGTACTTTTGCCATGCCCAGTCGTACTTGAAAGGTACGAGTTGGTTGAGGTCGGCGCGGCAGTTGATCATGCGCTTTTCGTCAACTGCGACACGGGCGGAGGCGCCTTCGAGTTCAGCGTGGCCTTAGGCGATGTCGAGGTTGTCGAGTGAGGCTTTGGCGCGGGCGACGGCGGCGGAGTCAGTAGCGGTGACGGCACGGGCTTCCAGGGCGGCGGCACCGCCAGCGCTGTCGAGACGGTCCATATTGGCTTCAGCGGCGTGGCCAGCGTTGGCGCTCTTGGCTACTACTTCCGTGTCTTCTTTGTCGAATTCGTCCCAGCTCAGCATGACGTGTCGTCTCCTGCGTGAGGGCCAGATTGCCCGTGTGAAATTATTAGGTTGGCATTTCACACGGCCGTACTGGCCGCGTTGGATAGCGTTTTTTGCAGCGGCACGCGCAGGCAAATAAACATAATTTTGTACGGGGTTCCGAGAGCCTCTGAGGGGCGCAGAAATCGATGGCGACTCCGGCGTGGGCTTCAGACTGGCGTTCGTCCCTGTAAGGGAATATTGCAGGCCCGTTTAAGGCGGCATTATAGGGAAATTTTTCCAGCCGTGGTGGGGCGAATCCGCGCATGGCGCGGCCGAGAGGGCAGGTTTTTCGGCCAGAGCGAGGGTTTATGGGGCTTTGCCGGGAGAAGATTTTTTTTCGTAAAAATGGCTTGACTCAAGTTTTGCTTAAAAAGTGAGCAGAAAAAGCGGTTTTTTACTACATGTTGTGTTTTGGATCGCTTTTCGACGACTCCAAACACAACTGAGCCCGACCGAAGCCGGGCTGGAATCGACCTTCAGCAAACGCTGAAATGACCGGATTCGGTGCAGTTACGAGTCAGCTACGATCAGCCGCTGGAGCAGCCGTTACCCATGACGCTGTAACGCAGAATATGGCGCTGACCTTTTGAGTCGTCATATTCCATTTTCATCGGGACAACTTCGCAAACATTGGGGACTTCGCTCATGGAGATAACTTTGGCGATGTCCAGGTGCATCGAGTAGGTGTAATCCTCGATGGGTGGTTGTTGCTGCGCGACATCAGTCTGGGCCTCGTCTGCCATGGCGGTTAAGCACAGGCTGCTGAGGGCCAGAACCAATAAAGCTTTCATCTAATGTTTACCTTTTTCAGGGCGAAGGGGGTCACGCAACCTTTTTGGGGTTGCGTGTGTAACTGCACTACTTGGGTTGGGTTAACTGCCTTCGTGGGGGCTGTAACTTGGTTAACTCAGTTGCCGGGTTGGCGAGGCGAATTTTAGGGGCGGGGGTGAGATTCATATAGGTGGGGTTTTGATAAACACCTTTGATGGATTTTGTAACAATCCTCGCTCCGTGCCTGATTGTTCCCGCGCTCTGCGTGGGAATACAGCCCGTGACGCTCCGCGTCACTGAACGCGGAGCGTCCCTTGAGGCATTCCCACGCGGAGCGTGGGAACGATCAAGATCAAAAGATCAGTTCCCACAGTGGCGGGTGGACGCGGGTTCTCGGGTTATCAGGACAGTTTGTATGGGCTTGTTACTACCATCGTCGAATGGTTCTATAGGCCCGGCCCGGCTAAAACAGGGTCATACAAAAACAACTATTCCACCGAGGTAAGAAAGATGAGTGCGGCTTCTCTGTATCCCGTTCGTCCCGAGGTTCTGGCCAATACGCTGACTGATGAGGCGACCTACAAGGCCATGTACCAGCAGTCGGTCGTCAACCCGGACGGTTTCTGGCGCGAGCAAGCCAAGCGCCTCGACTGGATCAAGCCTTTCACCACGGTGAAGCAGACTTCCTTCGACGATCACCATGTCGATATCAAATGGTTCGCCGACGGCACCCTGAACGTTTCCTACAACTGCCTCGACCGTCACCTAGCCGAGCGCGGCGATCAAGTCGCAATCATCTGGGAAGGCGATGACCCTTCCGAAAGCCGCAACATCACCTACCGCGAACTGCACGAACAAGTCTGCAAGTTCGCCAACGCCCTGCGTGGCCAGGACGTGCACCGCGGCGACGTGGTGACTATCTATATGCCGATGATTCCTGAAGCCGTGGTCGCCATGCTGGCCTGTACCCGGATCGGCGCGATTCACTCGGTGGTGTTCGGTGGTTTCTCGCCGGAAGCCCTGGCGGGTCGCATCATCGACTGCCGCTCCAAGGTGGTGATTACCGCCGACGAGGGCGTTCGTGCTGGCAAGAAAATTTCGCTCAAGGCCAACGTCGACGACGCCCTGACCAACCCGGAAACCAGCAGCATCCAGAAAGTCATCGTGTGCAAGCGCACCGGTGGCGACATCAAGTGGAACCAGCATCGCGACATCTGGTTCGAGGACCTGATGAAAGTGGCGGGCACCGTTTGCGCGCCGAAGGAAATGGGCGCTGAAGAAGCGCTGTTCATCCTTTACACCTCCGGCTCCACCGGCAAGCCAAAAGGCGTGCAGCACACCACTGGCGGCTATCTGCTGTATGCGGCCATGACCCACGAGCGCGTGTTCGACTACCGCCCGGGCGAAGTCTACTGGTGCACCGCTGACGTCGGCTGGGTCACCGGTCACAGCTACATCGTCTACGGTCCGCTGGCCAATGGCGCGACCACGTTGCTGTTCGAAGGCGTGCCGAACTATCCGGACATCACCCGGGTGGCGAAGATCGTCGACAAGCACAAGGTCAACATTCTCTACACCGCGCCGACCGCGATCCGCGCGATGATGGCAGCCGGTACTGCCGCAGTTGAGGGTGCTGATGGCAGCAGCCTGCGTCTGCTGGGTTCGGTCGGTGAGCCGATCAATCCGGAAGCCTGGGATTGGTACTACAAGAATGTTGGCAAGTCCCGTTGCCCGATCGTCGATACCTGGTGGCAGACCGAGACCGGCGGCAACATGATGAGCCCGCTGCCGGGCGCTCACGGTCTCAAGCCGGGTTCTGCGGCACGTCCGTTCTTCGGCGTGGTGCCAGCGTTGGTGGACAATCTGGGCAACATCATCGAAGGCGAGGCCGAGGGCAACCTGGTGATTCTCGATTCGTGGCCGGGTCAGGCGCGTACCCTATTTGGCGACCATGATCGCTTTGTGGATACTTACTTCAAGACGTTCCGTGGCATGTATTTCACCGGTGACGGCGCCCGTCGTGATGCTGATGGCTACTACTGGATCACCGGTCGCGTGGACGACGTGCTCAACGTTTCCGGTCACCGCATGGGTACCGCCGAGATCGAAAGCGCGATGGTCGCTCACCCGAAAGTCGCCGAAGCGGCGGTGGTCGGTGTACCGCACGACATAAAGGGGCAGGGCATTTATGTCTATGTCACCCTCAAGAATGGCGAAGAGCCGAACGAGCAACTGCGCCTGGAGCTGAAAAACTGGGTGCGCAAGGAGATTGGCCCGATTGCTTCGCCGGATGTGATCCAGTGGGCGCCGGGGCTGCCGAAGACTCGTTCGGGCAAGATCATGCGCCGGATTCTGCGCAAGATTGCGACAGCCGAATACGATGGGCTGGGTGATATTTCCACCTTGGCCGATCCGGGTGTGGTGCAGCATTTGATCGATACGCACAAGATGATGAATGTTGCTTAAACATCGATTCTGAGTCACTGAAAGCCCTGCCAGGTGTTCAGCCAGGCGGGGCTTTTTTGTGGCTGAGGGTTTTGTGTTGGCTGGGCTGGCCCCATCGCTAGCAGGCTAGCTCCCACAGGGATTTGCGGTGATCACGAATCCTGTGGGAGCTAGCCTGCTAGCGATGGCGATCTGTCAGCCACCACATAAACAACAGCCAATAATTATCGACTTCCCTTGTGGGACGTTTCCTACTGTTACCCGCAAACATTCAAGTTACTGAATGTGTAACCGCACCGCCCGGATACGGGGCATTGGGAAACGTCGAGCCCTGAATCAGCGCCTGAAAGTCATACAGAAAAAATAAGACCCCTCGCTGCGCTTGCCGGATTAGAAGGGTTTGCCAATAATAGGCCCGCTATTTGCTACATAGATCGGTTTACCCTCTTTTGCCTTCGCATGATTTTGCGGGGCTGTCAACGCGCCCAAGCGGCTTTCTCGGTGCTTCTGTAACTAGTTGTCGCATTGAAGAAATATCGGCTTCGGGCCTGTCGTTAGAATGCCGATCATTCGCTCGTCGTTGCCTGTGTTGAATTTCAACACGCGCTTCCCAGGACGCAGCACCGCTTTACGGTTTCACTCATTCGCATATTGGGCTGTTGCTCACTCTGCCGTTTTCGCCTTTTACCGATGGAGTCCCAAGATGAAGAAACTCGTGCTGCTTGGCGCCCTGGCACTGGCCAGTGTGTTGTCCCTGCCAACCTTCGCCGATGAAAAACCTCTGAAAATCGGTATCGAAGCGGCTTACCCTCCATTCGCATCGAAAGCGCCGGACGGCAGCATCGTTGGTTTCGACTACGACATCGGCAATGCCCTGTGCGAAGAGATGAAGGTCAAGTGCGTGTGGGTCGAGCAAGAGTTCGACGGCCTGATCCCGGCACTCAAGGTGCGCAAGATCGACGCGATCCTGTCATCCATGTCGATCACTGAAGATCGCAAGAAGTCCGTGGACTTCACCAACAAGTACTACAACACCCCGGCTCGCCTGGTCATGAAGGCTGGCACGCAGGTCAGCGAAAACCTGACCGAGCTCAAGGGCAAGAACATCGGCGTGCAGCGTGGTTCGATCCACGAGCGTTTCGCCCGCGAAGTTCTGGCTCCGCTGGGTGCCGAGATCAAACCGTACGGTTCGCAGAACGAAATTTACCTCGACGTGGCCGCCGGCCGCCTCGACGGCACCGTGGCAGACGCTACCCTGTTGAATGACGGGTTCCTGAAAACCGACGCCGGTAAAGGTTTCGCGTTCGCCGGCCCGGCGTTCACCGACGTCAAATACTTCGGTGACGGCGTTGGCATCGCGGTGCGCAAGGGCGACAAGGCCGAGCTGGACAAGCTCAACGCCGCCATCGCTGCCATTCGTGAGAACGGCAAGTACAAGCAAATCCAGGACAAGTACTTCGACTTCGACATTTACGGCAAGTAAACACGTCGCAACGACAAGTCCGAAATGGCGCAAGCAACAGGATCTCTGAGGTTTGCGCCATTTTTTCATCCCAACTTCCGAGGACCTGAATCATGTTGAAAGGCTACGGGGCTGTCATCCTCGATGGCGTTTGGCTGACGCTTCAGCTCGCCTTATCGTCCATGGCCCTGGCCATCTTGCTGGGCTTGATCGGCGTGGCACTGCGTCTGTCGCCGGTGCGCTGGCTGGCCTGGCTGGGCGATCTGTATTCCACCGTGATTCGCGGTATTCCCGACCTGGTGCTGATCCTGCTGATTTTCTACGGCGGTCAGGACCTGCTCAACCGAGTGGCACCGATGCTCGGTTATGACGAGTACATCGACCTCAATCCGCTGGCCGCCGGTATCGGCACCCTGGGCTTTATCTTCGGTGCGTACCTGTCGGAAACCTTCCGTGGCGCGTTCATGGCGATCCCCAAGGGGCAGGCTGAAGCGGGCATGGCCTACGGCATGAGCAGTTTCCAGGTGTTCTTCCGGGTGTTGGTGCCGCAGATGATTCGCCTGGCGATCCCTGGCTTCACCAACAACTGGCTGGTACTGACCAAGGCCACCGCGCTGATTTCGGTGGTGGGTCTGCAGGACATGATGTTCAAGGCCAAGCAGGCGGCAGATGCCACCCGCGAACCTTTCAACTTCTTCCTCGCAGTGGCGGCGATGTACCTGGTGATCACCAGTGTCTCGTTGCTGGCATTGCGTCACCTTGAGAAGCGCTACTCGGTAGGCGTAAGGGCGGCTGAGCTATGATCTTCGACTACAACGTCATCTGGGAGGCCTTGCCGCTGTACCTCGGCGGCCTGGTGACCACCCTCAAATTGCTCGCGCTGTCGCTGTTCTTCGGCTTGCTGTGTGCGCTGCCGCTGGGCTTGATGCGTGTCTCGAAAAACGCGGTCGTCAACATGACCGCGTGGCTCTACACCTACGTGATCCGCGGCACGCCGATGCTGGTGCAGCTGTTTTTGATCTACTACGGTCTGGCGCAATTCGAGGCCGTGCGTGAGAGCTTCCTCTGGCCATGGCTGTCCAGCGCCACGTTCTGTGCGTGCCTGGCCTTCGCCATCAACACCAGCGCCTACACCGCCGAAATCATCGCGGGCAGCCTGCGCGCCACGCCGAACGGCGAGATCGAAGCGGCCAAGGCCATGGGCATGTCGCGCGTCAAAATGTACAAGCGCATCCTGCTGCCGTCGGCCCTGCGCCGGGCACTGCCGCAATACAGCAACGAAGTGATCATGATGCTGCAGACCACCAGTCTGGCGTCCATCGTGACCCTGATCGACATCACCGGCGCGGCACGCACGGTCAACGCGCAGTTCTACCTGCCGTTCGAGGCGTACATCACCGCCGGCGTGTTCTACCTGTGCCTGACGTTCATTCTGGTGAAGCTGTTCAAGCTGGCCGAGCGCCGCTGGTTGGGCTACCTGGCCCCGCGGAAGCACTGATATGGAACGCATCGATCATTCACTGCCGTGGAGCCACTTGGGCAGCGAGCGCAAGATTTCGGTGTTCAGATTCGGTAATAAGGAGCGTAGCGGCGAGCGCAAGGCTTACATCCAGGCCAGCCTGCACGCCGATGAATTGCCGGGCATGCGTACCGCCTGGGCGTTGAAAACACGCTTGGCCGAACTTGAAGCCCAAGGCTTGTTGAACGGTGTGATCGAACTGGTCCCGGTGGCCAACCCACTGGGCCTCGGTCAACTGCTTCAGGGCAATCATCAAGGACGTTTCGAGGCGGGCAGCGGCAAGAATTTCAACCGCGATTTCGTCGAGTTGAGTGCGCCAGTGGCCGCACAACTCGATGGGCATCTTGGTGATGACCCGCACGCCAACATCCGTTTGATCCGCCAGACCATGAGCGATCATCTGGCGGCGCTGCCTCCGGCCAGCAGCCAGTTGCAGGGCATGCAACGCATTTTGCTCAGCCATGCCTGCACCGCTGATGTGGTACTGGATCTGCATTGCGATGCCGAAGCGGCGCTGCACATGTATGCCTTGCCACAACACTGGCCGCAGTGGCGCTCGCTGGCTGCACATTTGAATGTGAAGGTGGGATTGCTGGCGGAAGACTCCGGTGGCAGCTCGTTCGACGAGGCCTGTTCGTTGCCGTGGTTGCGCCTGTCGCGTCTGTTTCCGGATGCGCAAATTCCACTGGCCTGCCTGGCGACCACGCTTGAATTGGGTGGTCAGGCTGACACTGGCCGCGAAGAGACTGAAGCCTACGCCGAAGGCATTCTGGCGTTCCTCGCCGAGCAAGGCCTGATCAGCGGTGAATGGCCAAAGCCTGCGCAAGAGCCTTGCGAAGGCATGCCCTTTGAAGGCACCGAATTGCTGTTCGCGCCACACCCTGGCGTGATCAGTTACCTGCGTCAACCTGGCGAGTGGATCGAAGCCGGTGACGAAATTTTCGAAGTGATCGATCCGTTATCGGATCGGGTCAGCACGGTGTGTGCTGGTACGTCCGGGGTGCTGTTTGCCATTGAACGGCTGCGTTATGCCCAACCCGGTTTCTGGCTGGCCAAGGTGGCGGGGCGCGAAGCGCTGCGTCACGGGCG
>NZ_JBOIBY010000528.1:0-8438 GCF_050739655.1 Pseudomonas sp.
TTCCCACGCAGAGCGTGGGAACGATCGTTCGTTACATCGCGCGATGTAAATCGCGCTACAACAACTCCCCTTTATCCCAAAGCCGCACCAGTTCCCCGGGGGCGCGGTCTTCGGGCACCTTCAACACCACCTCATCATTCTGCTCGCCGACGCGGTAGCGCAGTTCGATCTGATAAAAACGCTGGTCGCTGCCGCCGGAAGCAGAACTGGCCAGCGGCAGACAACCCTCCAGCAAGACGCAGATGCGCGATCGCTGGTCGATACTGCATTGGGCGAATTCGATCTCCCGGGGGCGGGTCAAGGCCTGGATCGCTGCAAAACCACCCTGGCGTGAAAGGCGAACAACGGCTTGATCATCCAGTGTCGGCAGCTTTTTCATAAGTCCTCCTTCGTCGGGTCGACGCCCACTTCGGTCCAGCCATGATGCACGGCCCGGGCTTCAATGGCACTGAAACGCAGCCTGGCATGCTCAACGGTCAGTTTCGCGAAGGCAGCGAATGATGCCTCGCGGCTCAGGCGCCGATCGCACAACGCGTCATACCAGATGCGGCCGGTTTTCTCCCAGGCAAAACCGCCCAGTGCTTTGGCCGCCAGATAAAACGCCCGATTGGGGATGCCCGAGTTGATGTGCACCCCACCATTGTCCTCTTGGGTGATGACGAATTTGCGCATGTGATCCGGTTGCGGGTCCTTGCCCAGCAGCGGGTCGTCATAGGCAGTACCCGGATGGGCCATGGAGCGCAGTCCCAGGCCCTTGATACGCGGTGTCAGCAAGTCGGCGCCGATCAACCAGTCTGCCTGATCCACGACTTGCCCCCACAGAAACTGCTTGATCAGTACACCGAAGACATCCGACAGCGATTCATTCAACGCCCCGGACTGGCCGGCGTACACCAACCCGGCTTCGCTTTCGATCACGCCGTGGGTCAACTCGTGGCCGACCACGTCCAGTGAGCGGGTAAAGCGCTCGAAGATCTCGCCGTCACCGTCACCGAAGACCATTTGCGAGCCGTTCCAGAAGGCGTTCTCGTAGTGCTGGCCGTAATGCACGCTGCCAATCAAGGCAAAGCCCTTGTTGTCGATCGAGTCTCGACCCAGCACCTTCCAGAAGAAATCGTAGCTGGCACCGAGCGCGTCATAGGCTTCGTCGACCGCCGGATCACCGCTCGCCGCCTGACCCTCAAGGCGCACCGGCCTGCCCGGCAGCAACGTTTTCCCCTGGGCATCGTGGATACTGCGTTGCGCCTGACCGGGTTTGGTGGGCGCCGGCAGGATCGCGGCCGCTGGCGGTCGCGACGGTGGGCCAGGCATGTGGCGCAAGGTGCGTACGTGGGTCAGCGTGGATAGGGCGCTGGAACGCTGGTGTGCGGAACCGTGTGCGACGATTCGGTTGAGAATGTACGGCGGGATGAAGCTGCGTAGCGCTTGGGAGTCGTTCATCAGAGGGTCCTTTTCTGAATACGCAAGTCGATACTTATGTGAGCGGCTGAAGGACTTTGGGTTCCAACGATTGCCATCAATGCCGGTTTCTGCGAAAACCACCGCCCGCACCCGAAAGACCAGGGCACTGTAAATGAGTATGGACATGAATGACGAACTGCAAATCATCGACCTCTTGCCCGGCGACGGAAAAGCCGCCGTCAAAGGCGCACTGATCACCACGCAATATCGCGGTTGGCTGGAAGACGGCACTGAATTCGACTCTTCCTACAGCCGAGGCAAGCCTTTCCAATGCGTGATAGGCACCGGTCGGGTAATCAAGGGCTGGGACCAGGGCATCATCGGCATGCAGGTCGGCGGCAAACGCAAGTTGCTGGTGCCGGCGCACCTGGCCTACGGCGAACGCACGATGGGCAAGATCCCGCCCAATTCGAACCTGGTGTTTGAAATTGAATTGCTGGAAGTGCTGACGCGGGATGATTGATGCCTGGTGATCTTCATCGACCAGGTAAAAAAAATCGCCGCCTTCGAATCCGAGGGCGGCGATTTTTATGGCGGATGGGCGTCAGGTCAAACCTTGACGATCCAGCCCGCTGGCGCTTCGACGTCGCCGGTTTGCACGCCGGTCAGCTCTTTGTAGAGCTTCTGGGTGATCGGGCCGACTTCGGTTTCGCTGTGGAACACGTGCAGATGGTCTTTGTAGCTGATACCGCCGATCGGCGTGATCACCGCGGCAGTACCGCAGGCACCGGCTTCCTTGAAGTCCGAGAGCTTGTCGATCAGCACGTCGCCTTCGATCACTTCCAGGCCCAGACGGGATTTGGCCAGCTCGATCAGCGACAGACGGGTGATGCCCGGCAGTACCGATGGCGATTTCGGGGTCACGAACTTGTTGTCGTGGGTGATCCCGAAGAAGTTGGCCGAACCGACTTCCTCGATTTTCGAGTGGGTCATCGGGTCCAGGTAGATGGCGTCGGCGAAGTGCGCCTTCTTGGCCTGGGAGCCCGGCATCAGGCTGGCGGCATAGTTGCCACCGACCTTGGCGGCACCGGTGCCTTGCGGCGCGGCGCGGTCGAAGCTGGAGATGAGGAAGTTGTGCGGGGTCAGGCCGCCCTTGAAGTAGGCGCCCACCGGGATGCAGAAGATCGAGAAGATGAACTCGGGTGCGGTGCGCACGCCGATGTTGTCGCCCACGCCAATCACGAACGGACGCAGGTACAGCGCGCCGCCAGTGCCATACGGCGGAATGAAACGCTCGTTGGCGCGAACCACGGCCTTGCACGCTTCGATGAACTGCTCGGTGTCCACGTGCGGCATCAGCAGGCGGGCACAGCTGCGCTGCATGCGCAGGGCGTTCTGGTCCGGGCGGAACAGGTTGATCGAGCCGTCCTTGCAGCGATAGGCCTTCAGGCCTTCGAAGCATTGCTGACCATAGTGAAGGGCAGTGGAGCCTTCGCTGATGTGCAGGACGTTATCTTCGGTCAGGGTGCCTTTGTCCCACTCGCCATTGCGAAAGTACGACAGATAGCGCTTGTCAGTCTTGATGTAGTCAAAACCCAGCTTGTCCCAATTGATGCTTTCGTTACCCATGACACCCTCTATCACTTAACAACCGTCGAAACGGTTCAAGGCTTCTGACGTTTTTTGGATGGGGACAACAATACTTCATTCCGGGCCTGTTTCGCAGCCCGAATTCATGTCTTTGATCGTTCCCACGCTCTGCGTGGGAATGCCTCATCGGACGCTCCGCGTTCGGCGGTTGGGACGCAGAGCGTCCCGGGCTGCGTTCCCACGCAGAGCGTGGGAACGATCAGGTGGAGAGATTACAGGTGCAACGCATGCCCCAGCGCCCGCAATGCCGCTTCCTGCACAGCCTCGCCCAGCGTCGGATGGGCATGAATGGTGCCGCCGATGTCTTCCAGGCGCGCGCCCATTTCCAGGCTTTGCGCGAATGCCGTGGACAGTTCGGACACCCCGACGCCCACAGCCTGCCAGCCGACGATCACATGATTGTCCCGACGGGCGACCACGCGCACGAAGCCACTTTTCGACTCCAGCGTCATGGCCCGGCCATTGGCGGCGAACGGGAAGCTCGACACGATGCAATCCAGACCGCCAGCCTTGGCCTCGTCCGGGGTCTTGCCGACCACCACCAGTTCCGGGTCGGTGAAGCACACGGCAGCGATGGCGGTGGGGCTGAACTCGCGGGATTTACCGCTGATCAGTTCGGCGACCATCTCGCCCTGGGCCATGGCCCGGTGCGCGAGCATTGGTTCGCCGCTCAGGTCACCGATGGCATAAACGTTGCGCATGCTGGTCTGGCAACGGTTGTCGATCTTGATCGACGGGCCGTTCATTTCCAGGTTCAGCGCTTCGAGGTTCCAGCCCTGGGTGTTCGGCTTGCGACCGACGGCCACCAGCACCTGATCGGTTTCAAGGTTCAGGGTGCCGCCTTCCGGATCCAGAACTTGCAAGGTATTTGCTTTTGAATCAAAGCCTTGCACGCTGTTCTTCAAGTAAAGCTTCACGCCAAGTTTTTTCAGTTCGTCGTGCACCGGTTGCGTCAGCTCGGCGTCGTAGGCCGGCAGGATGCGCTCCTGGGCTTCTACCACGCTGACTTCTGCGCCGAGTTTGCGATAGGCAATGCCCAGCTCCAGGCCGATGTAGCCGCCGCCGACCACAATCAACCGCTTCGGTACGGAGGTCGGTGCCAAGGCTTCGGTGGACGAAATGATCGGCCCGCCAATTGGCAGCATGGGCAGGTTCACGCTCTTGGAACCGGTGGCCAGCACCAGGTGCTCGCACTGGATGCGCGTGTCGCCGACTTCCACGGTCTTGCCGTCGATGACCTTGGCCCAGCCCTGAATGACCTGGACCTTGTTCTTTTTCAGCAGCGCCGCGACGCCGGTGGTCAGGCGATCGACGATACCGTCTTTCCATTCCACGCTTTTGCCGATGTCCAGGGTCGGTGCCGAAACGCTGATACCCAAGGCCGAATGCTGGTTGTGGTGTTGCGTCTGATGAAACTGCTCGGCGACGTGAATCAGTGCCTTGGACGGAATGCAGCCAATGTTCAGGCAGGTGCCGCCCAGGGATTGGCCTTCCACCAGAATGGTCGAAATGCCCAACTGGCCAGCACGGATCGCCGTCACATAGCCGCCAGGGCCGCCGCCGATGATCAGCAGCGTGGTGTTCAAAGTCTGCATCGCTTACTCCAAAAACAAGGTCGCGGGTTGTTCGAGCAGGGCACGAACAGCCTGGATGAATTGCGCTGCGTCCATCCCATCGACCACGCGGTGATCGAAGGAGCTGGAGAGGTTCATCATCTTGCGAATCACGATCTGGCCTTTAATGACCATCGGACGTTCGACGATCTTGTTCACGCCGACGATTGCCACTTCCGGCAAGTTCAGCACCGGGGTGCTGACAATGCCGCCCAAGGCGCCGAGGCTGGTCAGGGTGATGGACGAGCCCGATAGCTCGTCGCGGCTGGCCTTGCCGTTGCGTGCCGCGGTGGCCAAACGTGAAATTTCCGCCGCGTTGTCCCACAGACTGCGGGCTTCGGCATGACGTACCACGGGCACCATCAAGCCGATATCGGCCTGGGTGGCGATGCCCACGTGCACGGCACCGAGGCGGGTGATGACCTGGGCTTCGTCGTCGTAGCGAGCGTTGATCTGCGGGAAGTCGCGCAGGGCGACGACCATGGCGCGTACCAGGAACGGCAGCAAGGTCAGCTTGCCGCGAGTGGCGCCATGTTTTTCATTGAGGTGCGCGCGCAGTTCTTCCACGGCGGTCACGTCGATTTCTTCGACATAACTGAAGTGAGCGGCGCGCTGGGTGGCGTCCTGCATGCGCTGGGCAATCTTGCGGCGCATGCCGATGACCTGAATCTGCTCTTCATCGTTGCGTTGTGCGTAAGCACTGCTGGCGGACGAGGCATTGGTTTGACCTTGGGCCAGATAGGCGTCGAGGTCTTCATGCAGTACCCGACCGGCCGGGCCGGAGCCGCGTACCAGGCGCAATTGAATACCGAGGTCCAATGCGTGTTTGCGCACGGCCGGGGAAGCCAGCGGGCGCTCATCGGCTTCGCGAGCCACCATCGGTCCCTGGCAAACAGCGGCCGGACGTGGTGCGGCGGCAGCGACGGGTTTGCTTTCCACCACGGCTTCGACTTTCGGTGCGGCCACCGGTGCTTCTTTAACCACAGCAGGCTGCGCCGACTCTTTAACGTTGCCAGCGCCTTCGACTTCAATGCTGATCAGCACGCTGCCGACCGCCATCACTTCACCCGGCTGGCCGCCCAGCGCGATGACCTTGCCATGCACTGGCGACGGAATATCCACCATCGCTTTATCGGTCATGACATCGGCCAGCACCTGATCTTCGACGACCATGTCGCCGACTTTGACGTGCCATACCGACAATTCAACTTCTGCAATGCCTTCGCCAATGTCCGGCATTTTAATAACGTGCGTGCCCATTCAGACCTCCATGACCCGTTTCAAAGCCGCGCCCACACGGGACGGACCAGGGAAATACGCCCACTCTTGCGCGTGCGGGTAGGGGGTGTCCCAGCCAGTGACGCGTTCGATCGGCGCTTCCAGGTGGTGGAAGCAATGCTCTTGCACCAGCGCCGTCAGTTCGGCACCGAAGCCGCACGTGCGGGTGGCTTCGTGAACGATCACGCAGCGCCCGGTTTTCTTCACCGATTTGGTAATGGTTTCCAGGTCCAGCGGCCACAGGCTGCGCAGGTCAATGACTTCGGCATCCACACCGCTTTCTTCAGCGGCGACTTGCGACACGTAGACGGTGGTGCCGTAGGTCAGAACGGTGACGTCCTTGCCCGGACGGGCGATCGCGGCAACGTCCAGCGGTACGGTGTAGTAACCGTCCGGAACCTGAGCGGCAGGGTGTTTCGACCACGGGGTTACCGGACGCTCGTGGTGGCCGTCGAAGGGGCCGTTGTACAGGCGTTTTGGCTCAAGGAAGATCACCGGGTCATCGTTTTCGATGGAGGCGATCAGCAGGCCCTTGGCGTCGTAGGGGTTGGATGGCATCACGGTGCGCAGACCACACACCTGAGTGAACAGTGCCTCGATGCTCTGGCTGTGGGTCTGACCGCCGTAGATGCCGCCGCCGCAAGGCATGCGCAGGGTCATCGGCGCGGTGAACTCGCCGGCCGAGCGATAACGCAGGCGCGCGGCTTCGGAAATGATCTGGTCGTAGGCCGGGTACACGTAGTCGGCGAACTGGATCTCCACCACCGGACGCAGACCGTAGGCACCCATGCCCACGGCGGTGCCGACGATACCGCTTTCGGAGATCGGCGCATCGAACACCCGCGAGGTGCCGTATTTGGTTTGCAGGCCTTCGGTGCAGCGGAACACGCCACCGAAGTACCCGACGTCCTGGCCGAAGACCACGACGTTATCGTCACGCTCAAGCATCACATCCATGGCCGAGCGCAGGGCCTGGATCATGGTCATGGTGGTCGTGGTCATGGCGGTGTCCAACTGAATATTGTTGTTGTGATCGTTCATGTCAGATCCCCAGCTGCTGACGCTGGCGCTTCAAGTGCTCCGGCATCTCTTTGTAGACGTCTTCGAACATGGTCGCGGCGCTTGGAATCTGGCCACCGGCCAAGGTGCCGAATTTCTCGGCTTCTTTCTGCGCGGCGATCACTTCGGCTTCCAGCTCGGCGCTGACGGCGGCGTGCTCCTCTTCGGACCAGTGACCGATCTTGATCAGGTGCTGCTTGAGGCGCGCAATCGGGTCGCCCAGCGGGAAGTGGCTCCAGTCGTCGGCAGGACGGTATTTGGACGGATCATCTGAAGTCGAGTGCGGGCCGGCGCGGTAGGTGACCCATTCGATCATGGTCGGGCCGAGGTTGCGGCGGGCACGTTCGGCGGCCCAGGCGGAGGCGGCGTAGACCGCAAAGAAATCATTGCCGTCGACCCGCAGCGAGGCGATACCGCAACCGACGCCACGACCGGCGAAGGTGGTGGCTTCACCACCGGCAATGGCCTGGAAGGTGGAGATTGCCCACTGGTTGTTCACCACATTGAGAATCACCGGAGCGCGGTACACGTGGGCGAAGGTCAGGGCGGTGTGGAAGTCGGCTTCAGCGGTGGCGCCATCGCCGATCCAGGCGGAGGCGATTTTGGTGTCGCCCTTGATTGCCGAGGCCATGCCCCAGCCCACCGCCTGGACGAACTGGGTGGCAAGGTTGCCGGAGATGGTGAAGAAACCAAAATCCTTGACCGAGTACATGATCGGCAACTGACGCCCTTTGAGCGGATCGCGCTCGTTGGACAGCAGTTGGCAGATCAGGTCCACCAGCGGGACTTCGCGGGCCATCAGGATGCTTTGCTGACGGTAGGTCGGGAAGCACATGTCGTCGACGTTCAACGCCAGGGCCTGGCCGCTGCCGATGGCTTCTTCGCCGAGGCTCTGCATATAGAACGACATTTTTTTCTGACGCTGGGCGACCACCATGCGGTTGTCGTAGATCCGCGTCTTGAGCATGGCACGCATGCCTTTGCGCAGGATGTCCACCGGTACGCCTTCGGCCCAGGGGCCCAAGGCATTGCCCTGGTCGTCGAGCACACGAATCAGGCCACGGGCCAGGTCTGCCGTGTCAGCCGGTTCAACGTCGATAGGGGGTTTGCGCACTGTGCCGGCGTCGGTCAGGTGCAGGTAGGAGAAGTCGGTTTTGCAGCCGGGGCGACCCGAGGGTTCGGGGACGTGCAGGCGCAGCGGTTCGTACGCTTGGTTCATGGCTTCTACGCTCGATCTTGTGAATTTCTTGTAGTGAGCTGACAGATTTCATTCGGTGGAAGAAATCTTGTCCTACAACAATCATAGGCCCGGCCAAGAAGAATATTTTTCTGTGTTTCGTTGCGTTCAAGGTCATTTCCAGATAAAAAATCTGCATAAACATAAAAAACAGGTGTTTTTGTCTCATGCGCAAACTGGACCGTACCGATATCGGCATT
>NZ_JBOIBY010000529.1:0-7590 GCF_050739655.1 Pseudomonas sp.
CCAACATGAGACCTGTGTAGGAGCTGCCGCAGGCTGCGATCTTTTGATCTACAAAAAAACCGGTCAATGACCGGTTTTTTTATGCTGGCTCAGTCAGTAGACAACACACCACGACGAACCTGATCGCGCTCGATAGATTCGAACAGCGCCTTGAAGTTGCCTTCCCCGAATCCATCGTCGCCCTTGCGCTGGATGAACTCGAAGAATACCGGCCCCATCAGGGTTTCCGAGAAGATCTGCAACAGCAGTCGCTTGTCACCCGACTCGGACGAACCGTCCAGCAGAATGCCCCGCGCCTGCAACTCACCCACCGGCTCGCCGTGATTAGGCAAACGGCCTTCGAGCATCTCGTAGTAGGTGTCCGGCGGTGCCGTCATGAAGCGCATGCCGATGCTTTTCAGGTGATCCCAGGTCTTGACCAGGTCATCACTGAGGAAGGCCACGTGCTGGATGCCCTCGCCATTGAACTGCATCAGGAACTCTTCGATCTGCCCCGCGCCCTTGGACGACTCTTCGTTCAGCGGAATGCGGATCATGCCGTCCGGTGCGGTCATGGCCTTGGAGGTCAAACCGGTGTACTCGCCCTTGATGTCGAAGTAGCGAATCTCGCGGAAGTTGAACAGCTTCTCGTAGAAGTTGGCCCAGTACGCCATGCGACCGCGATACACGTTATGGGTCAGGTGATCGATGATCTTCAGGCCAGCGCCAACCGGGTGACGATCAACGCCTTCGAGGAACACGAAGTCGATGTCGTAGATCGAGCTGCCTTCGCCGAAACGGTCGATCAAGTACAGCGGCGCGCCGCCAATGCCTTTGATCGCCGGCAGGTTCAGTTCCATCGGGCCGGTTTCGATGTGGATCGGCTGGGCACCCAGTTCCAGGGCGCGCTTGTAGGCTTTTTGCGAATCCTTGACGCGAAACGCCATGCCGCACACCGACGGGCCGTGCTCTGCCGCAAAGTAGGAGGCCACGCTGTGCGGTTCGTTGTTGAGGATCAGATTGATCGCGCCCTGGCGATACAGGTGCACATCCTTGGAGCGGTGGGTCGCGACCTTGGTGAAGCCCATGATCTCGAAGATCGGCTCCAGGGTGTTAGGGGTCGGCGAAGCGAGCTCGATGAATTCAAAGCCCATCAGGCCCATCGGGTTTTCGTATAAATCTGCCATGGTTGGCGCCTCATCATTCTTTATCAATTAACAAAGGTTAGTTGTAAGCAATGCTGAGGCCGGAGGGTGGCGCGCAAGAGATGCCCCGCACGCTGCGGGCGAGGAAATCACCGTAGATCAATTGAAACCCGAATATCTTCATTGTCGACCCAAGGCTCTGACGGGCGAGGCTTCTGCTGCCAGAAGACGATTATTATTGTATGCGTAACCTGATTCTACACAGCGTAAATCAGTTTGTCCGCCCTCTGTATAAAATCCCCCTTTTTTCCACCTGTGCAAAGGGTTTGTTGTGGAGGGAAATCCACGTAAAGCCCACACGCGAACTATCATGGCTCGTACCTGAACTCTTTTTGGGAGGCGATTGGCCCTGCCAGCATTCGAGAGCTCCATTTCATTGCTGCAGGTTTCGCAAATGCCACTGAAAATCAAACGCCGTAAACGCAGTATCAGAATTGCCGTGCCCCTGTTGAGTGGATTGCTCCCGGTTCTACTGGGCTTCGCCATCCTCTACATGCAGGCTGAGCGAACACTCAAACAAAGCACACAGGATACCGCCGAAGAGGCCATTCGCCAGTTTGAGCTGATTCTCGACAACACCTCTCAAGCGGCGCGCGAATTACTGCCACTGGCCGGGCAAAGTTGCCTGGACGTCAATCTGGCCTTGCGTGAGCAGGTGACCCGGCGACCCTTTGTGCGTTCGACCAACCTGGTGTGGGACGACACCATTTATTGCAGTTCGTTGTTCGGCAACTATCACGAAAAAATCAGTTCCGGTGACTATCGCGCTGGCCGACTCTTGCTGATGAAGGGCAACCCGGTCACGCCCGATAGCGCCTTACTGGTGTATCGGCTCGGCGATGGAAAACGCGGCGCGATGAGCACGCTGGACGGTTACCACTTAAGTAACGTTCTGCGCATGATCGGCCGAGCCACGCTGTTGGTACTACAAGTGGGCAACAACTGGCTAAACGCTGACGGCCAATTTCACACCGGTGCCCTGCCCGACTTCCCCGTCGCACAAAACATGCTCAAGTCATCACGTTACGAATTCAGCGTGGAAGCCGGCTTTGCGCAAGGTGAAACCTGGCGTTACATGACCAGCGAGTACCCGCCGCTGTTCAGCTTGTTGATCTTCTTCGGCGTCATTGCCGGATCGATTGGGTATTTTCTACAGAAACGCTCAACGTCGCCCACCCACGAAATGCAGCGCGCACTGGAAGCTGGAGAGTTCATTCCTTATTTTCAGCCTGTGGTTCAGAGCGAGAGCAAGAAACTGTCGGGCGTTGAAGTGCTGATGCGCTGGCGTCATCCGAAAGAAGGTCTGGTAAGCCCCGAACTGTTCATTCCGTTTGCCGAGCACTCGGGCCTGATCGTACCGATGACTCGCTCTTTGATTCAGCAAACCGCGGCCTTGCTTGGACCACTTTCGCCCTCCTTCACCGAACCCTTTCATATCGGCATCAACATCACTGCCAACCATTGCCAGAACCTGGAGCTGGTCAAGGACTGTCGCGAATTCCTCAATGCCTTTGCTCCCGGCTCCATCCATCTGGTGCTGGAATTGACCGAGCGCGAACTGATCGAACCCGCGGCCATCACCCATCAACTGTTCGAACAATTGCACGAGCTGGGCGTAATGATCGCCATTGACGACTTCGGCACCGGACACTCCAGCCTTGGCTATCTGCGTCAATTCAATGTGGACTTCCTGAAAATCGACCAGAGTTTCGTCGCCATGATCGGCATTGATACGCTGTCCGGGCACATTCTGGACAGCATCATCGAACTTGCGCGCAAGCTTGACCTGGCAATGGTTGCAGAAGGTGTGGAAACCCAAGAGCAAAGTGATTACCTGACCGCTCATAACGTTAACTTCCAGCAAGGCTATCTGTTCGGGCGACCCGTGCCTGGCGCGGAGTTCATTAGTGCATTAAGCGATCATTAACTCACGGCTTTAAGGACGAGAGCGCCAAACGGAGCGCCCCCGCTGGATTCAAAAAGACTATTCTTGTTACATGAAAAAAAAGACATGATTTACTCTCGGGCAATTAACTACTACAATTTTTCATGCCTGCGGTAATTCGGCAGGTGAGCCATTTAATCACCGAGTCGCTTCAAGGCTCTTGGCTTATAGCTTTGTTTGCGGTTGGTCTCAGCCACACACACTATTGGAGTAAAGATATTGTCCAGACTCGCTGAATTTCGTGCAGCTGAAAAGGCCCTTCAAGAACAGCTAAAGCAGCTGGAATCGCTGAAGAACGACGCCGGGCTGAAGAAAGAAATCGAATTCGAAGAAAAACTCCAGGGGCTGATGAAAACCTACGGCAAGAGCCTGCGCGACATCGTCGCCATTCTCGATCCGAACCCTGCAAAATCCGGCCTGCAACAAGCCTCCGCACCTAAAACCCGTCGTGCTCGCGTGGTGAAGGTCTATCAGAACCCGCACACCGGTGAACTGATTGAAACCAAAGGTGGCAACCATCGCGGCCTGAAAGCCTGGAAGGAACAATACGGCGCCGCCACCGTTGACTCCTGGCTGCGCGGCTAAATACTCGCGCTGTTAAAAAAGCCCTGCACATGCAGGGCTTTTTCATGAATAGCATCTAAATGCAACGCCTTGTCTCGCACATTTCATTATTTACTGACCAACTTCGCGTTTATGCCCATCGGTATCTAAAAATTTCTGAACGACCTCAAAGCCTGCAGCCACTAAAGTGTTTAACTATAGTTTCAAGCCGTTACGTACCATTTCTATTTCTTCCTGGCTGGCTTTATAAGCCTCGGCCTGCCCTGCGTAGGAAAGAACGTAAGCCTTATCAGCATCCACGGCGGCGACCAGTGTTTGAGAAAGCACATGGCGTCCATTTTGTGTGATGGTGCAGGTAGATTCCAACGCAGATAAGCGGCTCAAGGTTGTTGGATGAATTCGATTACAGACACTTTGATAGCCACTTTGAAAAAAGTCTTTTTGCACTGACTTGCGCATCTCCAGCAACACGCCTTCCAGGTTCACTTGATGACCGCTTTCCACCCGCGTCATGGTCAGCTCCATCACCATGACTGGCGTTCCACCCTGGTCGTTTTTTACCGCCCGCTGACGAGAAACATCAGGGGTGGTGCTCCCTTGCTCAATCTCTTCAACCTGCCAACCGGCAGGCCAGGTGATGACCGGCGTTTCAGCGCGAGCAGTGGCAACCCCGCACAACACGCCCATCAAAATGAACACCGACTTACAGACTCGAAACATTGCCATGAACACTCATATGAAGAGCAATGAAGTCTGAGCCTCGACCAGTTGTCAGGCAATAGCTGACGCTTTGAGTTTGGTGATGTCGCAACCCTTGCGTATCATTGTCGGCATTCTCCAGCCCCACTTTTTTCGGAGGGCCCATGAGCCTGCAAGAATTGAACACTTTCCCCGGCGTCACCGCACAGCCTGACACCGCGACCCACAAATTTGTTTTCAACCACACCATGCTGCGGGTCAAGGACATCACCAAGTCGCTGGATTTCTATACCCGCATCCTTGGCTTTTCGCTGGTGGAAAAGCGCGACTTTCCGGAAGCCGAATTCAGCCTGTACTTCCTCGCCCTCGTCGACAAAGACCAGATCCCGGCCGACGCCGCCGCGCGCACCGAGTGGATGAAATCGATCCCCGGCATTCTCGAGCTGACCCATAACCACGGCACTGAGAACGACGCGGACTTTGCCTACCACAATGGCAACACCGACCCACGTGGTTTCGGTCACATCTGCATCTCGGTACCGGACATCATCGCTGCCTGCGAGCGCTTTGAAGCGCTGGGCTGTGACTTCCAGAAGCGCTTGAGTGACGGCCGCATGAAGAGCCTGGCGTTTATCAAGGATCCTGATGCCTATTGGGTCGAGATCATTCAGCCGGCTCCGCTGTAACACAAAATCAAAAGATCGCAGCCTGCGGTAGCTCCTACATGAGACCTCTGTAGGAGCTGCCGCAGGCTGCGATCTTTTTTGTGTTTCAGCGCCCGAGGTTATGCCGGGGCCGACGTGCGGATCAGGTGATCGAATGCGCTCAGGGATGCCTTGGCCCCCTCGCCCACCGCAATCACGATCTGCTTGTACGGTACGGTAGTCACGTCACCGGCAGCAAACACGCCCGGCGTCGACGTTTCACCACGGGCATCGACGATGATCTCGCCGCGCGGCGACAACTCGATCGTGCCTTTTAGCCAATCGGTGTTGGGCAACAAACCGATCTGCACGAAGATGCCTTCCAGCTCGACAGTGCGCAGTTCATCACTCTGACGATCCTTGTAACGCAAGCCGTTGACCTTCTGGCCGTCGCCGGTCACTTCAGTGGTTTGCGCACTGGTGATCACCGTGACGTTCGGCAGGCTGTGCAATTTGCGCTGCAAAACCGCATCGGCGCGCAACTGCACATCGAACTCCAGCAGCGTGACATGGGCCACGATACCGGCCAGGTCAATGGCGGCCTCGACGCCAGAGTTACCACCACCAATCACTGCTACACGCTTGCCTTTGAACAGTGGACCGTCGCAGTGCGGGCAGTACGCCACGCCTTTGTTGCGGTACTGCTGCTCACCCGGGACGTTCATTTCCCGCCACCGCGCACCGGTCGCCAGGATCACGGTTTTAGCCTTGAGCTTCGCACCGCTGGCGAAGTGAACTTCGTGCAGTTCGCCCTCTTTACCTGGCACCAGTTTGTCAGCACGTTGCAGGTTCATGATGTCCACGTCGTATTGCTTGACGTGTTCTTCCAGTGCCACGGCCAGCTTTGGCCCTTGCGTTTCCTGCACGGAAATGAAGTTTTCGATCGCCATGGTGTCGAGCACCTGACCACCAAAACGCTCAGCCGCAACACCGGTGCGAATACCTTTACGAGCCGCGTAGATCGCCGCCGAAGCGCCGGCTGGACCACCGCCGACCACCAACACATCAAACGCGTCCTTGGCACTGATTTTCTCGGTCTGACGCTCGATACCACTGGTGTCGATCTTGGCGAGAATCTCTTCCAGGCCCATGCGACCCTGGCCGAAGTTCACACCATTGAGGTAGATGCTCGGCACCGCCATGATCTGGCGTTCATCGACTTCAGCCTGGAACAGCGCGCCGTCGATGGCGACGTGGCGAATACTTGGGTTGAGCACCGCCATCAGGTTCAGCGCCTGGACCACGTCCGGGCAGTTCTGGCATGACAGCGAGAAATAGGTTTCGAAGTTGAACTCGCCTTTGAGCGAGCGAATCTGCTCGATCACTTCGACACTGGCCTTCGAAGGATGGCCGCCGACTTGCAGCAAGGCCAGCACCAGCGAAGTGAATTCGTGGCCCATAGGGATGCCGGCGAAACGCAGGCTGATGTCAGCACCCGGGCGGCTGATCGAGAACGATGGCTTGCGTGCGTCATCACCGTTGTCGAGCAAGTTAATTTGGCTGGATAGACTGGCAACGTCTTTGAGCAGTTCCAGCATTTCCTGGGATTTCGCACCGTCGTCGAGGGATGCAACGATCTCGATCGGTTGGGTGACCCGTTCCAGGTACGATTTCAACTGGGCTTTAAGATTGGCGTCCAACATACGGGCGATTTCCTTTATCAAATTCTTTGCATAAAAAAACGCCCGAGCGAATCTCGCCCGGGCGTTTTATTGGGCGGTGCAGCTTACTGAGTAGGCGCGGAGTTCCGCCCCGATGAAGCGATCACAGACTTAGATCTTGCCGACCAGGTCCAGGGACGGAGCCAGAGTGGCCTCGCCTTCTTTCCACTTGGCTGGGCAAACCTGACCTGGGTGCGCCGCGACGTACTGAGCAGCCTTGATTTTGCGCAGCAGCTCGGAAGCGTCACGGCCGACACCGCCATCGTTCAGTTCAACGATTTTGATCTGGCCTTCAGGGTTGATCACGAAGGTGCCGCGGTCTGCCAGGCCAGCTTCTTCGATCAACACGTCGAAGTTGCGGGAGATGGCGTGGGTCGGGTCACCGATCATGGTGTACTGGATCTTGCCGATGGCTGGCGAAGTGTTGTGCCAGGCAGCGTGGGCGAAGTGGGTGTCGGTGGAAACGCTGTAGATCTCGACGCCCAGCTTCTGGAATGCGTCGTAGTTGTCAGCCAGGTCTTCCAGTTCGGTCGGGCATACGAAGGTGAAGTCGGCTGGGTAGAAGAAAACCACAGACCACTTGCCTTTCAGGTCAGCGTCCGAGACTTTTACGAAGTCGCCATTTTTGAATGCATCAGCTTTGAACGGTTTAACTTGGCTGTTGATGATAGGCATCGTTGACTCTCCGTCAGGGGTTAAGAAGTTGATGGAGAGAACTTTACCCACTGGACGGACGGTTGGCTCATTGGCAAACCTGATGCTGCTGATTGGCTTTCGCTATTAGCCAACAGTATTAATAGAAGAAAACGATCTCTAGCCAATCCCCCCTGGAG
>NZ_JBOIBY010000530.1:0-7886 GCF_050739655.1 Pseudomonas sp.
AAAAACCTGTAGACGCCGCGACCATTCAGGATACTCGCGTCATCGTTAACGTTTTTCGCGAGCAAGCTCGCTCCTACAAGGGTCCTCATTCGCTTAACTGAACACCATTACTTCAATTCTTGACAAGGCCACACGATGACCTCCAACCGAACCGCAAACCCTCCTTCAGGCATGGTCAGGGTGCGCGGCGCCCGGGAACACAATCTCAAGAACATCGACGTCGATATCCCGCGCGATGCCCTGGTGGTGTTCACCGGAGTGTCTGGTTCGGGGAAGTCATCCCTGGCTTTTTCAACCCTGTACGCCGAGGCACAACGCCGTTATTTCGAGTCCGTGGCGCCTTATGCAAGGCGCCTGATCGATCAGGTCGGCGTGCCGGACGTGGATTCCATCGAAGGCTTGCCGCCCGCGGTCGCTTTGCAACAACAACGGGGCACGCCGAGCACGCGCTCTTCGGTGGGCAGCGTCACGACCTTGTCGAGCCTGATCCGCATGCTGTACTCCCGCGCCGGCAGTTACCCGGCGGGACAGCCGATGCTGTATGCCGAAGACTTTTCACCCAATACACCCCAAGGCGCCTGCCCTGAATGCCACGGTTTGGGCCGGGTGTATGAGGTCACCGAGGCACTGATGGTGCCTGACCCGAGCCTGACCATCCGCCAGCGCGCCGTCGCTTCCTGGCCCTTGGCCTGGCAGGGGCAGAACCTGCGGGACATCCTCGTGACCATGGGCTATGACGTCGATATCCCCTGGCGCGAGCTGCCAAAAAAGCAGCGCGACTGGATTCTCTTTACCGAAGAAACCCCGACGGTGCCGGTGTATGCCGGGCTCACGCCGGATGAAACCCGTGTCGCCCTCAAGCGCAAAATGGAGCCCAGTTACCAGGGCACGTTCACCGGTGCGCGCCGCTACATCCTTCATACATTCACCCACTCGCAAAGTGCGCTGATGAAGAAGCGTGTTTCACAATTCATGCTCGGCAGCCCGTGTCCGTTGTGCGACGGCAAACGCCTCAAGCGCGAGGCGTTGTCGGTGACCTTCGCCGGCTACGACATCGGCGAACTGTCGCAGATGCCATTGCTGCAGGTGGCCGAGGTGCTCAAACCGGTGGCGGCCCAGCACTACCTCGAAGAAGGTGATGAGGCGGGCGAAGTGCTGACGCACGACCAGACCCGCGAGGCCCGCGAACAGCGCATGGCCCACGGCGCCAGCGGCCACGCCAATGCCCCGGATGTGCGCCACACACCGAATCTGTCCGTGGAGAAACGCCTGGCTGCACAACGCATCGCCCAGGATTTGCTGGAGCGGGTCAGCACCCTGACGGACCTGGGCCTTGGTTATCTGGCGCTGGAACGCAGCACTCCGACGCTGTCGTCCGGCGAGTTGCAGCGTCTGCGCCTGGCGACACAGTTGGGTTCGCAGTTGTTCGGCGTGATTTATGTACTGGATGAGCCGTCGGCAGGTTTGCACCCGGCGGATGGCGAGGCGTTGTTTGAAGCCCTGCAGCGCTTGAAGGCTGCGGGCAATACCTTGTTTGTGGTCGAGCACGATTTGGAAACCATGCGCCGCGCCGACTGGTTGATCGACGTCGGTCCGGCTGCAGGTGAACACGGCGGGCGAGTGCTGTACAGCGGTGCGCCGCACGGGTTGGCCGAGATTGCCGATTCGCAAACTCGTGCCTACTTGTTTGCCGAGAAAACCAGCCAGTCGAAGGTCAGCCGAAAGGCCAGCGACTGGCTGCGTCTTGAGGGCATCACCCGCAATAACCTGAATGACCTCAACGTCGAGTTTCCCTTGGGCTGTTTCACCGCCGTCACCGGTGTCTCGGGCTCGGGCAAGTCGAGCCTGGTCAGCCAGGCGCTGCTGGAACTGGTCGGCGCGCACCTGGGACGTGCGACGGTAGACAACGATCCGCAGGAACTCAGCCTGGAAGATGACGCGCCGCAAATCAGCGGTGGCCAGGTTACTGCCGGGTTGGCGTCGATCAAGCGTCTGGTGCAGGTCGATCAGAAGCCGATTGGCCGTACACCACGCTCCAACCTCGCGACCTACACCGGGCTGTTCGACAACGTGCGCAAACTGTATGCCGCCACACCCGAGGCGCAAGCGGCGGGTTATGACGCCGGACAGTTTTCCTTCAACGTCGCCAAGGGCCGTTGCCCGACCTGTGAAGGCGAAGGGTTTGTCAGCGTTGAATTGCTGTTCATGCCCAGCGTCTATGCGCCATGCCCGACCTGCCACGGTGCCCGCTACAACCCCGAAACGCTGGCCATCACCTGGCAGGGTCGAAATATTGCCCAGGTACTGCAACTGACCGTGGAGCAAGCCGTGGAGGTATTCAGCGAACAGGCGTCAATCCGTCGCTCGCTTGAGGTGTTGCGCGATATTGGCCTGGGTTATCTGCGCCTCGGCCAACCGGCGACCGAGCTGTCCGGTGGCGAAGCCCAGCGCATCAAACTGGCGACTGAACTGCAGCGCAATCAACGCGGGGCGACGCTGTATGTGCTCGATGAACCCACCACCGGCTTGCACCCGCGGGATGTCGATCGCTTGTTGGAGCAATTGAATAACCTGGTGACGGCGGGGCATACGGTGATTGTCGTCGAACATGAAATGCGCGTGGTGGCGCAGAGTGATTGGGTTATCGATATAGGTCCGGGGGCGGGGGATCAGGGCGGCAAGATCGTGGTTGCCGGCACGCCGCAAAAAGTGGCTAAAAGCAGGAAGAGCCGGACGGCGCCGTTTTTGGGGCGGGTATTGGGTTCGACTTGAGTTGGCGGTGAAACGGACGGCCTCATCACGGGCAAGCCTCGCTCGAACAGGGTTTTGTGTAGGCCGCATCTCTGTGAACGACAGGCCCCCGGTAGGAGCTGCCGCAGGCTGCGATCTTTTGATCTTGCTTTAAAACAGAATCAAAAGATCGCAGCCTCGTTTCACTCGTCAGCTCCTACAGGGTTTAATGCCAGCCGCTTTATTTGTGAACGACGCAGGACCTGTGGGATGAGGCCGGCACCTCCAACATCAATGCTGGCCGGCGCGGTTATTTGTCTGGATGGGCGGCTTGCAGTTTTTTCGCCATCTCCAGATGGTGTTCTAGAGCCGGCAGCATTTTTTGCGCAAAGGCTTTCAGGTCTGTTTTGCCTTTGGTCTTGTCGTCCGTCACCGTATTGGCTTCTTTTTTAAACAGCTCGATGGTGTCTTCGTGGGCCTTGACCTGGTAATTGGCATACGCCGAATCGAACGATTCGTCTCGCATGTCGAGAATCTTTTCCTTGGCCTGCTTCACCAATGTCGTGCTGTCAGGCACTTCGATGTCGTTCTTTTTCGCGATGGCGGCCAGTTCATCATTGGCCTTGCCATGATCGGTGATCATGGTGTTGGCAAATGCCTTGATGTCTGCCGATTGGCTCTTTTCGAGTGCAAGCCGGCTGGTTTCTATTTCGGCTATGCCACCGGCGGCGGCCTTGTCGACGAAATCATTGGAGGTTGCCGCGAAAGCCGTGCCCATGCTGGTACTCAAGGCTACGGCCAGAACAAGGTGGCGCAGGTTAAATCCGTCCATTGGTGCATCTCCACGCAGTTGATCGATGTGATCGTTACTGTGTGGAGGCCGGTGATCGAGCAAAGGTTTTATCGCATTTGCGACAGGACGACGAACGGGCACCACTGGTCTGATAGATGGTCGACAGAACCCGCAATCGGAGGCCATTCTGATAGTTGGCGAACGCAATCAATCGCGTTTGCTACCGATTAACAAACGGAGGTGTTCCATGCCGGTGTCCCATGACCTTTTTCAGGATCTGAGTTTCACAAAGGAAGAAATCCAGCAGAGACGCACCAAGGATCCGAAACTGGATTCACTGATCAACAAGTATTCCCAGGCAGATGCCGAGGTGTTGAAGGCGGAGCAAGCCAAATCCAGCGATGACACTGTGACAAAGCTCAAGGCGAAGCGCCTGGAGGTCAAGGATAAGATCGTCATTCAACTCCAGTCGTCCTGACCCAGCATCAGGCATCACCGACGATCGGTGACTGAAGGTTGGAACGGCGACAAAAACCGGCACCTCGAATGTTCAGGTCCCCACAAACGGGCGACAGACGAGGTGCCTCATGAACCAACCAAAATTCCCTTCCGAAGACCAGGGTGGCTACGACCCGATGCCCACCCATCCACAACCGCTGAGCCCGGCGCGTACCGCTGAGAATCCTGAAGAAGAGTCGGGTGATGATGAGTTGCCGGAAGACGCCCCACAGTAGATGTGTTGTGAAATAAAAACGTCTGCGCCACAGCCCCACCCGTGGGAGCGAGCCTGCTCGCGATAGCGCCGGGTCAGGCGCCATTGATGGTGGATATGCTGGCCTCATCGCGGGCAAGCCCGCTCCCACAGGAATTTCCAGTGAACAGGTGATCTGTGTAGGGCAGATCACCTGTGGGAGCGGGCTTGCCCGCGATAGCGGAGAGTCGGACGACAATATTGTTGGATATGGTCCCCGGTGTTTATTGCAACGCCACACTCAACGGCAATCGCACCATGTTTTTCGCCTTCAGCGAACCGAAGTACAGCCAGTCGCCATATTCGCGCACGGTGGTGATCGGCGAGTAGTTGCCGCTGGTGCCGTCCTGCAAATTGGCGATGACCTTGCCCTCCAGGTCCAGACCCAGCGCAAAGGCACGTTTTTCCACCGGCTTGGGCAGGACGGTCATGGCTCGCACGATCATCTTGCGTACGAAAGGATGCGGCGCGGTCGCGTCCAGCAGGGCGTTTCGCGGAGCGTACAGCGCGACCCAGAAGCGGTCATGACCATTGAACGACAGGTTGTCGGGCAAACCCGGCAGGTTGTCGATGAACAGGTCGTGGGTGCCAGCCTTCGGCCCGGTCAACCAGTAACGGCTGATGCGATAGGCACCCGTTTCATTGACCAGCACAAACGCATCTTCGGGCCCCAAAGCCACACCGTTGGCAAACTCCAGCTTGTCCAGCAACACCGTGGTCTTGCCGGTCTGGAAGTCATAGCGCAGCAACCGGCCATCACCCCCATGCTCAATGATGGCCTCGCCGTCCTTGCCGTAGCCGAACCGACTGGAAGCATCGCTGAAATAGGCGTAGTGCCCGGGTTTGTCGATGGCCACGTCGTCGGTGAAACCAAAGGGCACGCCATTGGCGGTCGTGGTCAATGCCACCAGCCGCCCTTGGGCGTCCAGCGACAGCAAGCCCTTCACGGCGTCAGCGATCACCAACAAACCGTTGGGGTGACGGGCCAGCCCCAGCGGCCGGCCGCCGGTGTCGGCCAGGACTTTGGTGACCGTGCCATCAAGACTGGTACGGATCAACCGACCATCATGCAAGCCTGTGAGCAGCGTATCGTTCTCCAATAGCAGTGCTTCCGGCCCGTCGATGTCCGCAGGGCCAACGCGCGCCACGCCCTTGAGGCGCTGATTGTCGGCATAGAGGCCTTCGGTGAGGGACGGCGCGGGTGCAGGCGTCCAGGCCACCGGTTGCACCTTGGTCGGCATCAGTAGCAGGAATCCGCCGATGGCAACGATCAGCAGCAACACTCCATGGTGAAACCCGATTGATCGCCTCACGCATGGACCTCTGTCTGTGCCAGGTGTATTTGCGCCATCTCGCGCAATGCCAACATCGATGCTGCCGACTCGCGATCAATCCGGCGTCTGAGCAGCAGCTTGTTGGCGATGCGCATCCCCAGGCCACTGAACTGATACTCCAGCGTGCGAACAAACCGCGTGCGGTCACCCTCGGCCTCGCATTGGTAAGTCAGCACCAGTGACAAACCATGGTCGCCATCAGCACGGGCGCACCAGTGGCGTCCCGGTAGATACTCGTCCACCACCCAGCTCAAGTGGCCGTCGCGGCCACCGGCGCGGATGTCTTCTTCGAACCGCGCACCGGCATGCAGCGAGCCTTTTTGCCCGTTGATACTGAGGGACGAAGGGTGCCACTGCGGCCAAAGGCTCACGGTGCTGGCGTAGGCGAGCACGGCAACGGGATTTCCGGCGATGTCGATCTGATGCTGCATGCGGGTCATGGGGGTTCTCGTCAGGTACGGGATGTCCTGTTCAGGTTCCCAATAGAGGGTGCCGAACAGGTAATCCATCAACGGAAAAACGATGTTGAAATTGCGCTCCTGCATCATCTCGCGGCGGTGATGCAGTTCATGCAGGCGACGCATCTGGCGGATCCACGGCAGGCGCGTCAGTGGATTGTGCGACGGCAAGTGTTCGCAGGCGTGAAACACTTCGTAGGTCAAATAGCCGAGCACCATGCTCCCGGCCACGAGTCCGGCGACGTTGTCGTCAAACTGCTTGAGCAACCACCAGAGGGGCAGGGTAATGACCAGCGTGTGCAACACGATCAGCCAGGCCGGAAACAGGATCACCCGCCAGTCGCGTGCGCTGTCATACGTCATGTGCCCGGGGGCGAAGAAGCTGTGGTGGTCAACGGCATGGCGGGCATAGAACATCCGCGCGAAGGCTTTTTTGTGATGGCCCAGGTGTCGATGGACCATGTACACGCCGAAACTGAAAAACAACAGCGTCAAAGGCACCGCCAACCATTGCAGCGGATGCACCTGGTGCACGGTGTTCCAGAACATGGCAATGGCGGTTATGCCGAACAGCGTCACAAAGGTGCCATGCAGCCAAGGATTGTAGAGGGGATGGATATCAGCGCGATAGCGGGTACGGAATGCTTCGGTGGTCTGCCTCACTGCAATCACCTGTCGTTATTGTTATCTCCAGCAGCGTAGACGATTGCGTTGTGTTGGCGGGTCGAGGTTGAGGACACAGCTGCCATGATCCGGTGCAAACAGGACTCAGATCAGTGGATTCCAGCGTTGCGACCAGTCGTCATCGGTCTTGATGACTTCGCGCAGCAGATCGAAAGCCTGCTGCAAAGCTTGCGAGTCGCGGTCGCGGGAGTAGACCAGATAGGTCGGGTAACTGAATTCCGGCGCTTTGGGCACTTGCTCCAGCACGCCGCTTTCCAGATAACTCTGCACGACACGGGTGCGGAAATAGCCGCTGCCGCCGTTTTCCAGGATGTACTGCAAGGCCAATGGGCCAAGGTTGAAGCTCAAGGCAGCCTTGGCTTTATCGGGAAGGGCTGCATCGTGCCGGCGTCGGAAATCCATTCCCCAGTCGATGTAAACATAAGGCTGCGGCCGCTCGGGATGACGGACAAGAATGAGTTTTTCTTCGAGAACCTGCTCCACTTGCAGGCGCGGCCAGTATTCGGGCTGATAGACCAGCGCTGCATCCAGCACCCCTAGCTCCAGTTGACGCAACAGGTTTTCGCCGTCGCGGATCTCCATGCGCAGGGCATGGCCGGGGATTTTTTCTCGCAGTGCACCGGCCCAACTGAGCATCAACGGATTGCACAGGCTGACCTCGCCACCGATGTGCAACACGTCGTGGTAGCCCTCGGGCAACGGCAAGTCCCGTCGCGCCGCTTCCCAGGTTTCCACCAGTTGATTGGCATACACCACGAAGGCTTCGCCATTGGGCGTCAACCGGGCACCAGCGCGATTGCGCACAAACAGGGTACTGCCCAGTTGGCTTTCCAGTTTTTGTACACGTGCGGTAATCGCCGTCTGGGTGACGTGAAGTTTCTCGGCCGCTGCGACAAGGCTGCCGTGACGGACGATTTCCAGAAAGGTGCGGGCGAGATCGATGTCCATGGGCGGGCCGTGTCGGGAAGTGCTGGCATTGTAAGAGCGCCACCCGTGCGTGGCGAGGGGGAGGAAAATCGGGAGGAGCCGCCAGGTTCCTGTGCGGCTACACCATTTATGTGGGAGCGAGGCTTGCCCTAATGCCAGTCAGTTAAGCGATGAAGGTCAACTGTAGGAGCGAGCTTTCTCGCGAAAAA
>NZ_JBOIBY010000531.1:0-26748 GCF_050739655.1 Pseudomonas sp.
GCCGCAGGCTGCGATCTTTTGATCTTGCTTTTAAAAGCCAAAGTCAAAAGATCGCAGCCTGCGGCAGCTCCTACAGGGAAATTGCCGAACCAGCCAGGTTCAGACTGTAATCAGCCGCTCCCGCAACTTGGCAATTTCATCGCGCATCTGCGCCGCAGCTTCGAACTCCAGATCCCGAGCGAGCTGATACATCTTCTCTTCCAGAGCCTTGATGCGCTTGGTGATTTCGCCTGGCGAGCGCAGTTCGGCTTCGTACTTGGCGCTTTCCTCTGCCGCCTTGGCCATGCCCTTGCGCTTCTTGCTGCGCGAGCCTGGCACGGTGGCGCCTTCCATGATGTCGGCAACGTCCTTGACCACGCCTTTGGGGATGATGCCATTGGCCTCGTTGAAGGCGATCTGCTTGTCGCGACGGCGCTCGGTCTCACCAATCGCCCGCTCCATGGAGCCGGTTATCCGGTCGGCATACAGAATTGCCCGACCATTGAGGTTACGCGCCGCACGGCCGATGGTCTGGATCAACGAGCGCTCGGAACGCAGGAAGCCTTCCTTGTCCGCATCGAGAATCGCTACCAGCGATACTTCCGGCATGTCCAGACCTTCGCGCAGCAAGTTGATGCCCACCAGCACGTCGAAAGTACCGAGACGCAAATCGCGAATGATCTCGACCCGCTCCACGGTGTCGATGTCCGAGTGCAGGTAGCGCACCCGCACGCCGTGGTCAGCCAGGTAGTCGGTCAAGTCCTCGGCCATGCGCTTGGTCAGCGTGGTCACCAGCACCCGCTCCTCCAGTGCCACGCGCTTGGTGATTTCCGAGAGCAGGTCGTCGACCTGGGTCAGCGCCGGGCGGATCTCGATTTGCGGATCGACCAGCCCGGTCGGGCGCACCACCATATCGATGATACGGCCGGCGTGTTCGGCCTCGTAGTTACCCGGCGTCGCCGAGACGAAAATCGTCTGCGGGCTCACCCCTTCCCACTCGTCAAACCGCATGGGCCGGTTGTCCAGCGCTGAAGGCAGGCGGAAACCGTATTCCACCAGTGTCTCTTTACGGGAGCGGTCGCCTTTATACATGGCGCCGACCTGAGGCACGCTGACGTGGGATTCGTCGATCACCAGCAAGGCGTCGGCGGGCAGATAGTCGTAGAGCGTCGGCGGAGCTGCGCCAGCCGGGCGCCCGGACAGATAGCGCGAGTAGTTTTCGATACCGTTGCAATAACCCAGTTCGAGGATCATCTCCAGGTCGAAGCGCGTGCGCTGCTCCAGACGCTGGGCCTCCACCAGTTTGTTATTGGAACGCAGGTATTCCAGGCGCTCCTGCAGTTCAACCTTGATGCCTTCAACGGCATCGAGCAGGGTTTCCCTCGGCGTGACGTAGTGGCTCTTTGGATAAAAGGTGAAGCGCGGCAGTTTGCGCAACACTTCGCCTGTCAGCGGATCGAACGCCGAAATGTTTTCCACCTCGTCATCGAACAGTTCGATGCGGATCGCCTCAAAATCAGATTCCGCCGGGTGGATATCGATTACATCGCCACGCACGCGGAAGGTCGCACGGGCGAATTCCATGTCGTTGCGGGTGTATTGCAAGTCGGCGAGGCGACGCAGCAGTGCCCGCTGATCGAGCTTGTCGCCGCGATCCACGTGCAACACCATTTTCAGATAGGTTTCCGGGCTGCCCAGACCGTAGATGCAGGACACCGTGGTGACGATGATAGCGTCCTTGCGTTCCAGCAAAGCTTTGGTCGCCGAAAGGCGCATCTGTTCGATGTGGTCGTTGATCGAAGCGTCTTTCTCAATGAAGGTGTCCGAGGATGGGACGTACGCTTCCGGCTGGTAGTAGTCGTAGTAGGAAACGAAGTACTCGACGGCATTGTTCGGGAAGAATGCCTTGAACTCGCCGTACAGCTGCGCGGCAAGGGTCTTGTTCGGCGCCAGCACCAGGGTTGGACGCTGCACCTGGGCGATCACGTTGGCGATGCTGAAGGTCTTGCCCGAGCCGGTCACACCGAGCAACGTCTGGTGCGCCAGCCCGGCTTCGATGCCCTCGACCATCAGGCGAATGGCTTCCGGTTGATCGCCGGCGGGCTCGAAGCGGGTGACTAGCTGGAATTCAGACATGTAAAACCTCTGGGATCACTCTTGCCGGCAAACCGACACGAACGAGAAAGACCACAAACGACCGATGTCGCCCGAGGGAAAAAACTGGATTGTGCTGGATGTGGAGCCGATTGCCATCGCTTTCAAGGCAAACGTCCTACATCCCATGAAGTCTTTGACGACGCCATTCGACTAACGGTCGAAAAATAATCTGAAAAACTTACCGTAAAAGCCGATTCGTCTGTCGCCATCAATCGCAGATGGCCTCTATACTAGCTCCCCGTTTGTGCACCGCTCTAGTGCATTCGGCTGGAGCGCGACACGTCCCTCCATTCTCCATTCAGAGCCGCCGCAAAAATGAGCCTGTTCTCCGCTGTCGAAATGGCACCACGCGATCCAATCCTGGGCCTCAACGAAGCATTCAACGCCGATACCCGTACCGACAAGGTCAACCTGGGAGTGGGTGTTTATTGCAACGAGGAGGGGCGAATTCCACTCCTGCGCGCCGTTGTCGAAGCCGAAACCATTCGCGTTGCTCAACATGCTTCCCGCGGCTACCTGCCAATCGACGGCATTGCTGCCTACGACCAGGCCGTGCAAAAGCTGCTGTTCGGCAATGATTCGCCGCTGATCGCCGCTGGCCGCGTGATCACCACCCAGGCCGTGGGCGGTACCGGCGCACTGAAAATCGGTGCCGACTTCCTCAAGCAACTGCTGCCGAACGCCGTTGTGGCCATCAGCGACCCGAGCTGGGAGAACCACCGCGCGCTGTTCGAAACCGCTGGCTTCCCGGTGCAGAACTATCGCTACTACGACGCCGCGACCCACGACGTAAACCGTGCTGGCCTGCTGGAAGACTTGAATGCGCTGCCAAACGGCTCGATCGTCGTGCTGCACGCTTGCTGCCACAACCCGACCGGCGTGGACCTGAGCCCGGCGGATTGGAACAACGTCCTGCAAGCCGTTAAAGCCAAAGGCCACGTGCCGTTCCTCGACATGGCCTACCAGGGCTTCGGCGAAGGCATCGACGAAGACGCCGCTGCCGTGCGTCTGTTCGCTGAATCCGGCCTGACCTTCTTCGTGTCCAGCTCGTTCTCCAAATCGTTCTCGCTGTATGGCGAGCGGGTGGGTGCCCTGTCGATCGTCAGCGAATCGAAAGAAGAAAGCGCGCGCGTACTGTCGCAAGTCAAACGCGTGATCCGCACCAACTACTCCAACCCGCCAACCCACGGTGCAAGCATCGTCGCCGCTGTCCTGAACAGCCCGCAACTGCGTGCCCAGTGGGAAGCGGAACTGGCGGAAATGCGCCTGCGCATCAAGGGCATGCGTACCCAGATGGTCGACCTGCTGGCGAAAAACGCCCCGCAGCGCGACTTCAGCTTCGTTGGTCGTCAGTGCGGCATGTTCTCCTACTCCGGCCTGAGCGTTGAACAGGTTCACCGCCTGCGCAACGAGTTCGGCATCTACGCCCTGGACACCGGCCGCATCTGCGTGGCGGCCTTGAACCAGAGCAACATCAAGGTCGTGACGGATGCGATTGTTCAAGTCATCTGATTTCACCTTGAAATGAAAAACGGGAAGCCACTGGCTTCCCGTTTTTTTATAGCCTCAGATAATTCCCGACGAACTGACCGAGCGCTCTAAACTCTACACAAATCCATTGTGGGAGCGAGCCTGCTCGCGATAGCGGTCCGTCTGTGACGTTGATGCAGGATGTGCCGCCGCCATCGCGAGCAGGCTCGCTCCCACAGGTTTTATGCATAGCCGAAGACCTTATGAGAACCCACATGAAAAACGATAACCTGCGCGCCGACCGCGATGACCGCGACGATCTGGACGACTTCATCCCCCGCGCCCCAGCCAAACGCGGTAACAGCAGCCTGGTGATGCAAGTGGCTGCCGGCGTGTTTCTCGGCGGATTGGCCCTTTGGTTGGTGCAACTGGCAGCTACTGCGCTATATGCCAAACTGATGATGGGCACACTGACATTCGGTGGCTGAGTCGCCATATGCGAAAGTTTTCGCCAATGCTTGACTTCCCCTTTTTAATCAGTAAGATACGCGCCATTCCGCGATAGCTCAGTTGGTAGAGCAAGTGACTGTTAATCACTGGGTCCCTGGTTCGAGTCCAGGTCGTGGAGCCAGACAAGGTTCCAGAGAAGGCTTCCAAAATCTCTGAAACCCCCGAAAAACCCGCCTTCTGGCGGGTTTTTTTTGTTTTGGCGTTCTGTCGGATTCTGGCGAATTCTGGTGGATACCAACCGTTTTAAGGGTAGAGTTTGGGGTAGAAGGTCAGTTCGATAAAAGGGAGTACCCTTATGTCGCGCACCACTGCTCCACTTTCCGATTCCGCTTGCCGTTCAGCCAAGCCCACAGACCGCGCCTACAAGCTTTTCGACGGCGACGGCCTTTACCTTCTAGTCCAACCCAATGGCCGCAAAGGCTGGCGTCTCAGATACGTCAAACCTGATGGCCGGGAAGGACTGACCTCATTCGGCAACTACCCCATCGTTGGTCTCGCCGATGCGCGCCGCAAACGCTTGGAGGTCAAGCGAATGCTGGCGGATGGCATTGATCCCATCGGAGCCAAGACCCAAGCCAAGACGCGAGCCATGATTATAGGCCGCACCTTTGAAAGCGTTGCCCTCGGCTGGCACACGGAAATGTCAGCCAACTGGGCACCGGACTATTCCAAGACAGTGATGAGTCGCCTCAAAACTCACCTCTTCCCGCTGATCGGCGCCCGCGCCATTGTCGACCTCGATACCCACGACCTTATGCGACCCCTGGAAGCGATTAAGAAGCGCGGAACGATAGACATTGCTTTAAGGGTACAAAACTACCTGCAGAGCATCATGCGCGAGGCAAAGCGACTCCGGCTTATCGCCGTAAACCCTGCTTACGACCTCGAAGGCTCGATCAAAGCCCCGAGAGTCGTCCACCGCCCTGCTTTACCCTTATCGCGCCTGCCTGAGTTGCAGGAACGGATCGTCACCTATAAAAAAGGCCGCGCACTTACCCGGCTGACGGTCTTGCTGTCACTGCACGTGTTTGTACGCTCCAGCGAGCTTCGCTTCGCTCGCTGGAGCGAGTTCGACCTCAAGCGTGGCGTCTGGGAAATCCCGGACACGCGGCCAGCGTTGGAAGGCGTACCCTTTTCCACAAGGGGTACGAAGATGGCAGGCGATATCCATCTTGTACCCTTATCGCCGCAAGCGGTCGCCCTGCTCGAGCAGATCCACGCACTCACAGGCAGATTTGACTTGGTCTTCGCAGGCGACACCAACTCCTGGAAACCGATGTCCGAAAACACTGTGAACAGCGCGCTTCGGAAGATGGGGTACAACACCAAAACTGAAATCTGCGGGCATGGGTTTCGTTCGATGGCCTGCAGCGCATTGATCGAGTCGGGCTTGTGGTCGGATACAGCCATCGAGCGGCAGATGAGCCACAAGGAACGCAACAACGTCCGAGCGGCCTACATCCACAAGGCCGAGTTCATCGAGGAGCGCAGGCTGCTCATGAACTGGTGGAGTCGCTACCTTGAGGCTAATCAGCAGGAGCATGTCAGCCCACGCGAATTCGCCAACCAAGCAGGTACGAACGTCAAGCGACTAAAAGCAAAACATGGCGCAACCGAGTAAGCGATCGGTCTTCATATCTCAGTAATCCGCTTGTCCACGCGGGTCCATCCAAACAGGGCTGCAAAGCCGCCCTGCCTGGATGGACCTCACTTAAAAAATATTAAAGCCCCCCGCAATCGTCTTTTGGAAACCACGGACTTACATAGACGGCTAATGTCATTTTCAGCCGCGGAATTCTCGGAAATTCGAGCCTTGACCCTGCCGATCCGTGGGCGTAGAAAAGACCGTGCAAGCGCTGTCGTTGACAGCAACCCAGGTAGCCAGAACCTTTAAGGCTACGCCACTCCGCGGTGGTTCTCCCCCAAGTGCGATTAGCGTCCGGCGGCTCGCACAGTCACAGCAATGTGATGGATGCCTACTTCTCAGCTTTGCCTACTGCGGCAAAATCCACCCCAACCCGGCTGCCCTGCAGCAACCTATCCGCTTGGCCATTTCACTGCGCCAACCTGCGTCCGTCTCTTTCGTCCGGAAAGAGACGGACGCTCCTACCGCTGCTGCAGCCCAACTCGTACAAGGCTTTGCGGCATTTCCCCTCGTGACAATCGGCGTGACAAACACCGAAGTCACCAGCAACAGCGATGCAGATGATGGTGCCGCAGCCCATGGAATGGACTGCACCTGGCTGACAGTCAGGCACGCCCCGGTCATCGCATCCCTGCCTTCACCTGACTCAGGATCTCGCGGTATTGGTCTCGTCAGCCAGCGCAGCCTCCACCCGCCCACTTCTTCGGAAGTGTTCAGGAGGCCAGATCATGAGATGCCCAAGCTCTTGGCCGTAAGGAGCCGCCTGTCCCGCGTTAGTGGACAACCCTCACAGGTCGCAGGGGCCTTGATCCCTGATAGCACTCAACATCCATGGCGGGATGACGTGGGGAAAGTTTCAAGAGATTTGGCTTTAAGAGGAGCTTGATCATGGCATTGATCGGTAGACGGGACGGGCGAAATTTTGGATGGGGCCGGCAACTGAGTTATGCCGGGCCACAGGCATTGAAAGACATGTTCGGCGGCGGACACTACGGCACGGTCAAGGCGCACAGTGATCGCTGGCAGGCTTTCGTGCGCTGGTGTCAGTCGGAGGCTGGGCCGGGCTTTAACGATGCGCGAAAAATTGGTCGGCAGAACTTGCTGGACTACGCAGGACATCTGCGCCAGCAAGTCGAACAAGGAGCTATCGGCATCGCCACCGCGCAAAATCGGTTATCCAGCGTGAACCGGACCATGGCGGCGCTTCGCGGTGATCAGTATGTAAAAGTGCCGAGCCCGAGCAAGGCACTGGGAATGCGGCGCACCACCGTCCGCACCGTGGCCCCCCAAGGCCAAGATCGCGAACACGTGAAGCAGATCGTCGAGGTGCTTTGCGAACACCAGCAGCCGCGCGCTGCGGCCATCGCGCAGTTGGCGCGAGCCACCGGCATGCGCTTACGCGAGGCCATTTTGGCCGACCTTCCGCGCTTGCAACGTGAGGCTGAAAAACTCGGCAAGATCAACATTCAGGAGGGCACCAAAGGTGGTCGCTCTGGCGCGTCGGCGCCTCGCTGGATTACGGTAGATGAGCATATTCGTGACGCGCTAAGGTATGCCGAACAGGTCTCGCCCGACGGAAGCCGCAACCTGCTTGCACCGCGCGAAAGCTACCTTGATTTCCAACGGGGAATCGTCCGCCCCGCACGGGAGGTCCTCCATACACACAACCTCAAAGGCTTCCACGAATTGCGGGCGGCCTATGCGTGCGAACGCTATGAGCAAATCACCCATTATCCCGCGCCCATCAACGGTGGCCGTTGCTATCAGCTCGACCGACGGATAGATCGGGATGCCCGAGCACAAATCAGCTACGAATTGGGGCACGGCCGTATCGACGTGGTATTGGCTTACATTGGTGGTCGGACATGAGCAAGCCTCTCGATATGGAGCTTTTCCGAGCGATTCATGTCTGAGATTGCTTCTTTCCGAGCCAAGCTGAAGAACTTGGTGATATTGCTGGATGACCCGGAAGTCACTGAAATTGCGATCAACGGCCCGGGCAATGTCTGGGCAGGGTATCGCGGTCAGCGGCTCATGAAACCGGTGCCGATCGAGGGGGTGACAGTTCCGCTGACTACCTCTCTCGGTGAGGTAATCGCCGCGCACACCGGGCAGCAGGTTGATTCGAATGCCATCCATCACGACAAACTCATGGTGGTTGATGGCATGACGGTTGAAACAGGCAGTTTCAACTTCACCGCTGCGGCGGCCAAGAGCAACAGCGAGAACGCTTTAGTGGTCTGGAATGATCCGGCGCTCGCTGAAACCTACTTGAACCATTGGCAAAGCCGCTGGTATCAAGGGATAGCCTTCAAGGCGAAATACTGAGAGGGGACTACACATGGCAAAACAGGACGCCATCCATACCAACTCTATGTTCGGCTGTATGCGGAGTGGGAATCCCAGGAACGAGATGGGTTCGTGATTGCCACAACGGACAGATCTTGGGTCGAGTTCGGCGCGGCGACTTCCGATGAAGTTCTGAAGCTTTATATTACACCGGATATCGTCGCAGCCGAATACAAATCTAAGCATATCTAGGTTGTTGTCAGATATCAAAACTAACGCTTAAGCTCCTTACCATTTGTTTCGGAAATATATAGCAGAGCAAAAGTTGAGATAATGGTTGCGCCCATCACGTACCACGCAGGTGTAGCAGCGTCGCCAGTGACGCTTATCAGCCAAGTGACAATGAATTGAGTCGCCCCACCAAAAACTGTAACGCTCACCGCATAGGCAATTGACATCCCTAAAGCGCGAACCCTGCTTGGGAAAATCTCTGGAATGGCACTAAAAATCGCCGCGCCGCTAATAGCCGTCATGGCCGCCATAAGTGCGGTTACCCAGAGTAAGTTCAGCAAGCTGGTGTAATTAATCAATAACCAAAACGCTGGATAGATAGACAACACCAAAATCACACGAGGCCATAGCATAACGGGCTTGCGACCATAACGATCCGACAACCAGCCCCCCAAGAGCGCGAAGATCAGCAGCATCAATCCTTGGGTGACCGTGGCTGCCATCCCAATAGCAGGCGGCAGTTTTAGCGTAGTGATCGCGTACGTGGTCATATAGTTGGTCACATAGGTCGCTACAGTCGTTCCCATGAGAATCATCAACGCTATCGTAATAGGTTTAACGTAGCGAGTTATCTTAATCTTCGCGTCGTCTTCCAAGCGATTACTGTCCGGCTGCGTCAATGTTTCTGGCATATGCTGCCGCAAATAGAGTGCAATAGGGATTAGCAATAGCCCAAACACGAACGGGACGCGCCAGCCCCAATTTTGCATCTGCTCTGGCGATAGTGACACGGTCAGCAGCAGACCAATCGTACCGGCGAGCAGCACTCCGATTCCTTGGCTAGCGAATTGCCAACTACCATAGAGGCCGCGCTTCTTGGTGGGTGCAATCTCAATCAGGTAAGCGGTAGAAGGACCAACCTCACCACCAAGAGCAAATCCTTGCACCAAGCGACAAACCACAATGATGATGGGGGCGGCAATACCGATGCTGTCATATGAAGGTGTGAGTGCCAGGCCCATCGTACCGATGGTTATTAGCATAATTGTCAATAACATCGCAGGCTTACGGCCAGCACGGTCTGCGAAAGCACCAATCAGGAAGCCACCAATGGGGCGCGTGATGAATCCAACACCAAATACCGCTAACGTCATCAACAAACTCGCCAATGGCGAGGATGCCGGAAAGAAGGCCTTAGCGATGTAAATCGCAAAGAACGCATATGTTAGAAAGTCAAAAAACTCGAGAGCGTTTCCTGCCACTGTTGCAGCCACAATGCGGAAAGGAACGCGTTCGCTCGTCGCGGTAACGACTGGCCCATCAGAAATCTGTATCGCCGATTGGTATGAGGTAGTCATGGATGCTCTTCTTTTTGTTGTTGTCAGTTAGATCTTTATCAGTCCGGTAACGAACGACTGATTAACTTTTTGAAGATGACGATCTAATTAAATCGTCTCTACTCGTCAGTCAAATAAGTTTCAACCAACCGCGTCCAGTAAGCTGCGCCAATCAGAACGTTGTCGTCGTTGAAGTCGAAATTCGGATTGTGCAACATACAAGAATTCGCGCCATCTCCATTGCCTATCAACAGGTAGCAACCAGGACGCTCCTCAAGCATGAAGGAAAAGTCCTCGCTGGTTGTAAGGGGGGGAGCCTGTAGCGTGACCTTGTCATCCCCCAACAACTCGATTCCAACTCGACGCGCAAACTCGGTCTCCGCGCTACTATTCACCAATAATGAGTAGCCACGTTGGTAGTCAACTTCTGCGGTAACACCAAAACTTTGCGCCTGAGCGTGAGCTAATTCGGTGATGCGTCGCTCAAGTAACTCTCGAACATCGACATCTAGAGCGCGTACGCTAAGCTCTAGTCTTGCCCGCTGCGGGATTACATTGTTTGCGTGTCCTGCCTGCAACACACCGACTGTAATGACTGCGGTCTGAAGGGGTTCAACGTTGCGGGCAACGATCGTCTGAAGCGCCATTACTAAACTGGCGGCCGCAACTACAGGGTCAGCAGCTTTATGCGGCATCGCACCATGGCCACCCTGACCGTTGAGTGTTATGGATACTTTGTCGGACGAGGCCATCAGCGCGCCCTCCCTGAACACCAGTTGGCCTTGAGGCCAACCTGGCATGGTGTGCATGGCAAATATCGCATCGCATGGATATTTGTCGAACAGACCGTCCTTCATCATGCGCTTCGCGCCACTATCGGGCGGCCCATACTCCTCTGCTGGCTGGAAGATCAGGTTTAATGTTCCCGAAAAGCACTTCCTCTCTGCCAGCACTTTTGCCGCCGCCAACAGCATCGCAGTGTGACCATCATGTCCGCAGGCATGCATGACTCCTGTGTTACGACTTGCGTATTTAAGCCCCGTTTCTTCTTCTATAGGCAGCGCATCCATGTCTGCGCGCAGGCCTATTGTGTGCGTGCCTTCACCTACTCGCAGCTGCCCGACAACCCCGGTCCCACCTAGACCGCGCTCGACCTGATAACCCCAAGCTTGAAGCCTTTCGGCGACCAATTCGCTGGTTCGGTGCTCTTGGTAGGACAGTTCCGGGTTGTGGTGGATGTCACGTCGGATGCCCATGAATTCTTCGGCGTGAGGACGCACAGCTTGTAGGGTGGCTGCGCGAGAGTTGGCTCTTTTAATCGAGTTCACATTGAATCCTTATTGAAAGGGGTGACGTTTACCGGGCGAGGTCAGCCGGGTCGTGTTCTGTGAGCGAGCGGTTCCCCAAATGGATCGCGTACGCTGATGCGCTAGTCAGGCGGATCGTCCTAAAGTTCGAACTTGGCGACTGCTGAGATGTAGTGCCTGCTCAGCTTGAGCTTTTCTCTGACATGAAGAACAGCTACTGGGCACAGGCGAAATTCAATCCGAGCAGGGCTGCCATGAAGGTGGCGGCTCGTGAAACGCAGCATGCCCCCTCATCCTAAATACCAAAGAAAACGCAGTCTTAATCCTGGTCTCGATACTTGATCAGGCTCCTTTGAATACGAGAGCCTTCAAGACATCCGACTTCAACTGGGATGACTGTTTCTCTGAAAATCGGCGATCTGTTTCCACATCTCGATCGGATTGGAGTACATGGGGAAGTGTCCGCAGGCCGGAATCTGCGCCAGCCGGACGCCTTCAGCCTGGATATGCGGCAGATAGGACAGTGATGCGTTCTGCTCGCCGTACATAAACATTCGGGGGCATCTCAATCTGAGGAATTTACCCATCAGGTCGGAGTTATCGGAGAGGTCGACCATCGACTGAAAAATCCCTCGAACTGCACCGGCACGAACCTTGTGCTTCAAGCTCGCGGAATAGAGCGCACTGGCATAGGCAGGGGCGTGCCGGGCACGTTCGATGAAGGCCGTGAAAAACGACTCAGGATCGTTGCTCGGATAGTCGATGATCTGCCGGCTGAGGAAGCAGTCTTCCGGGGCGATATTGCCCTCGATGTCGACGAAACTGAGCACCCGGTCGGGGAACTGATGGGCCAGTATCAGCGCGGTCAGTCCCCCCATGGAGTGGCCGACCAAATGGAAGCGTTCAATGTCGAAATGCTCCAGCACCTTCAGCGCCGTCTGCATCAGAAAGGGTATGGAAATTCTGGAAAGGTCACTGCACTGGCTTTCACCGCAACCCGGTGCGTCATAGGCGACGAACGGATGACCGGCGAACGCAGCCCGCTGCACGATGTCGGCGTAATCTTCTTTGGTTGAACCAAAACCATGCAGGAACACTATTGGCGCCAGAGCGCCGCCTCGGTGAATGGCGGCGACGTTCAGTTGGACACCCTCCACCGTCAGAGGGAGTTGCACATGAGTGAACGTATCTGGTGAGGGCACGTTATTGACTCCTTGAGCGAAAAGGTTGCGCCGGGCCAGGTTTGCCGGCAGCCAGGCACTCAATTTCAAGGGAATCGCGTGTTCTGTAAATTCCTAATTCGGGAAAGCTTCCATACGCTAAACCTATCAACACATGGTCGCGTACAGCCCATGGTCAGCTCACGCTTTATCACGGAATCGCGCAATGACTTCCTCGATTAGCGGATTGGGCCGGTCCGCATTCCATGCCACCGCAGTAGTCACAACATTGAGCTTCTGGCTCAACGGTCGAAACACCACGTTGTCGGGTGCCAGCTTTTTCAGCGACGCCGGCACCAGTGCGATACCTTGGCCATAGCTGACAAAGGCGATTTGCGAGGCAACGGAGCGCACTTCATGCAGCACACGAGGGGAAAAACCGCTGGCCCGGCAGGTCGCAATCAAATTGTCGAAGTACACCGGGCTGACCTTTCGGGAAAACATTACCAAGGGTTCGTTAGACAGACTGGACAGACTGATTTGTGTGCGCGAGGCCAAGGGGTGATCACTGGGCAGGGCCACCACCAGGCGATCCTCCAACAGCGGCAGTGACTTGATCGAGGCCCCCAGGTCACCGTCCAGCCGGGCGAAGGCCAGGTCGATGTCCCCGGCTTCCAGCGCCGGGACGGCTTCGACGCTGTCGATTTCCCGCACGGACACGGTGAGGTGCGGGTAATCGCTCTTCAGTTGCTCGATCAAACCCGGCAAGACATCGAACATGGCCGTGGAAATCGCGCCAATGGTCAACATCCCCGACTGCCCTGCCACCGCCTCCTCTACGGCCAGTTCCAGGCGCTCCAGTTGCTCGGCGAATTTGCGCACGGCAGGCAGGATCGCCGCTCCTACCGGAGTTAGTTTCGCCCCGCGTCGCGAGCGATCAAACAATTTGACCTTGAGCGCCTGCTCCAGCACCTGAATCTGCTCGCTTAGCGGTGGCTGGGACATGCCCAAACGCTTGGCTGCACGGCCGAAATTCTGCTCTTCGGCAACGGCCAGGAACAACCAGAGGTGACGAATCAAACGAAAATTGATCATGGCTAATCCATAGGTTTAACGTATCTAACGTTTCTGTGATTAGTAATATACCTATCAAATTGTCTCACCGACACTGGGCACCTCCGTCACCACAGGGGCTCGCCCATGACTAATAAGAGTTTGCTGGATCGCTTGGCGGCGCTGGACACCAATACGGTCTCCGATGCGCTCGACTTCCTCGGCCTGCCGGGTGCCACAGTGGGGCTACGCCCATTGTGGAACTGCCCAAAAATCGTCGGCCGCGCCAGCACCGTGCTACTGGCTCCCAAATCCGACAACGTCCCCACTGTGCACCTGATTACCCCCGTGGTTGAACAGATCAACAGCGACGATCGTGTGCTGGTGATCGCTGGCGGTATCGAGGGCATTTCCTGCTGGGGCGACATCCTCGCCAATGCGGCGGCCGGCAAAAACGTACGAGGCACAGTGATCGACGGTTTCAGTCGCGACATCGACGGCAGCGAAGCGATTGGCTACCCGGTTTACGGCCGTGGAGTGACCATGATCAGTGCCCGCAATCGGGTCGTACAGATCGATGCGGCCGTGACAATCAATGTAGTCGGCATCGACGTCAGCGAGGATGACTATGTGATCGCTGATACCTGCGGCACGGTGTTCGTGCCCCAAGCTGAAATCGAGAAGGTACTCGACCTTGGCGAGCGTATCGCCCAGCGCCAGGACGGCATGGTGGCGGCTGTTCGTAGCGGGCGCTCGGTAGCCGAGGTGATGCATGACAGCCAATTCGAAGCGATCCGCGTGGAGCACGCCTGATGAATCTTGAAGACAAAGAACTTGTCGCCTTGTTTGAAGGCTTGGACACCCCTGGTGTCTCTGATGCGCTGGACAAACTCGGCCTGCCCGGTCAATGCCTCGGCATAGCGCCGCTGGACAATTACAGTAAGGTCATCGTCGGACCGGCGTTCACCGTGCAGTACGTCTCGGCCAGCGTACCTCCTGGTACCGTGGGCGATTTCATCGAAGACGTGGCGCCTGGGGACGTGGTAGTCATCGACAACGGCGGCCGCACCGACTGCACCGTCTGGGGCGACATCATGACCCAGTATGCCGGTACGCGACAGATCGCTGCCACGGTCATCGACGGTGTTTGCCGTGACGTGAACAAAGCACTGGGCGATGGCTACCCGATTTTCAGCCAAGGCCGATTCATGCGCACCGGCAAAGACCGCGTGCAGGTTCAGTCGGTCAACCAGCCGGTGTCCATCGGTACGGCGCGGGTCTGTGCTCGCGACATTGTGGTGGCCGACGCCAATGGCGTGGTGATTGTTCCTCGCGACCGTGCTGCTGAAGTCGCGACGGTTGCCCGACAAATCGAGTCGGTCGAAGCCGACATTCGCGCCCTGATCGCTCAAGGCAAAACCCTTAAAGAAGCCCGGGCCGCCCTGGGTTACCACAACCTGCAGAGGAAAATCTGATGACCACGCTCCCCCTTCCCCTGGATTTTCACGAGCGGGCAAAAGTGCTGGGTAGCTCAACACTCTATGAAGCTTCCCAGCTACCCTGCGCGGTCGACAGCGCGATCCGCCCGATCTGGGACGGTGCCTTCATCGCCGCCCCTGCCTACCCCTTGGAATGTTCGCCGGGTGACAACCTGGCTCTGCATCTGGCCATGGAACGTGTGCCCCGTGGCAGCGTGCTGGTGGTGGGCACGGGTAGCTTCATCGCCGGTTACTGGGGCGAAGTGCTCACCGTGGCGGCTGAAGCGGCTGGCGTGGTCGGCCTGGTGATCGATGGTGGCGTACGCGATATCGCGGCCCTGAAGAAACGCCAGTTCCCGGTATTTGCCCGCGGCATCTCGGTCAAAGGCACGGTCAAGGCCAGTGCACCCTCGGTGGGGCAAGCGTTCAGTTTCAACGGCGCTTTTGTGGCCCCGGGCGATTTGGTGGTGGCCGACGACGATGGGGTGATCATCATTCCCAAGGAGGATGTGGCACGTACCCTGGCCGAAGGCGAGGCGCGCGCAAACAAGGAAGCGCAGATGATGCAGGCTTTGACCGAAGGCAGCTCGACCCTGGAACTGATGAACCTGACGGAGTGGAGAGCCCGCGCATGAGCGCCGATATCCAGCGGTTGAACCAGCGCCTGGCCAGTGCGCAGCCTTCCGCGACCTACCGAATCATGGATCGGGTGGCAGAGCGCCGGGCACAAGGCGCGAAGATTATTTCCCTGTGCGCTGGCGAGCCCGACTTCGATACACCCAAGCATGTGCGCGAGGCGGCGATTGCCGCCATCGAGCACGGCCACACCCGCTACACCCAGGTCGCCGGTGTACGTGCACTGCGAGAAGCGGTGGCCTCCAAATTCTGCCGCGAGAACGGCCTGGATGTCACCTGGCAAGACACCCTCGTTTGCAACGGTGGTAAACAGGTGATCTACAACGCCTTAGCCGCGACCCTTAATGAAGGTGACCAGGTCATCGTGCCGGCGCCGTACTGGGTCAGTTACCCGGAGATGGTTCAACTGTGCGGCGGTGAAGCCCGGATCGTTACCTGCGATGCCAATACCGGTTTCAAGCTGACACCCTCGACCCTGGCCGCGGCGATCACTCCGCAAACCCGCTGGTTGATCCTCAATTCCCCGTCCAATCCGACCGGCGCGGTGTACAGCCGGGCTGAGCTGTACGCCCTGGCTGAGGTGCTGTTGGCTCATCCCCACGTACTGATTCTGGCCGATGACATCTATGAACACCTGATCTTCGACGATCAAGCGTTCCATACCCTGGCCCAGGTTGAACCCCGGCTGGCACCACGAACCCTGACCATGAACGGTGTGTCCAAGGCCTATGCCATGACCGGCTGGCGCATCGGATTTGCAACGGGGCCGCGCTGGCTGCTGGAGGCCATGGAAAAATTGCAAGGTCAGCAGACCTCGGGGGCCAGCTCGATCTCGCAACAGGCTGCCCTCGTGGCTCTGGAGGGTCCGAAGGACTTCATCCGCGAAAGCCGGGCCGCGTTCCAGGCTCGTCGCGATCTTATGGTGAAGCTTCTGAACGCCACACCGGGTCTTGAATGCGTCACTCCAGCCGGGGCGTTTTACGCGTTCGCCTCCTGTGCGGGGCTGATCGGCCGTACCTCACCAGGAGGTCGAGTGCTGCACACCGACGAAGATGTCGCCCACGCTTTGCTCGACGAAGCGGATGTGGCCGTGGTGCAGGGCAGCGCGTTTGGCCTTGGCCCTTACATTCGCATTGCCTATGCCCTGGATGACGCTTCATTGCGCCAGGCCTGCGAAGCGATTCGCAAGTTCTGTAGCGCTGTGCATTAGTTCTTAGGTATCGAGCAGGGTCATCCGCCGGCTTATCGTATCCAGTATCGAGAGCAATCCAAGTTGCCCCCATTGTGTCTTCGGCAGAGCCTGATATATCTGTACCCCCGAGCCTCATCATTCTTGTCCTGCGATAAAGGAGGTCAAAATAGTTTTGGTGAAAGTTTCAATTTAAAGATGTGGGTGTTAACTCATTCTATCGAAATGAGTGAATTGTTTTCTACTCTGCCCACCAATGGACTTTTTCGGTTCACGCTAGTTCTCTGAGTTTGGTCAGTGTCTATGGCGGCAAAGGCCACAGCGGTGCCGGTGCTATCGACTTCTTCAAACAAGGCGACAGCGGCAACGCGGCTCAGGACCTGTCCAAGGTCGATGGTGCTGTCAAATCCCAGTAGGGGGCGAGATATCGTCGATATCTCGCTTTCAGCAGGAGATTCAGAATAGGAAGATCACGCCATTTATCGGGCTAGTAAAAATTAACTATCTTTCGGCCCTTCGTGTGCATTGCATTGACCTATAAGACTTTTGTATTGCTTCTTATATTTTAAAATAAAAAACGGAGCGTTATAAGTGAGCAGAAAAAAATTTGCTGCAACTTTGGTGTTTCTCAGTATCGCCCTGAGTGCCCAAGCGTATGCTGACTTCATAAGTGATAGCAAAGCCAGCTTGGGAATGAGAAATTTCTACTTCAATAACGACAACCGCGATGGCACTGCTGCCCCTTCGAAAACCGAAGAGTGGGCGCAGGGTTTCATACTGGACTTCAAATCGGGCTATACCGATGGCATGGTTGGCTTTGGTGTCGATGGCCTGGGGTTGCTGGGAGTTACCCTGGACAGCGGCAAAGGACGACACGTTGGCAGCACCATGATGCCCTCGAACAGTGACAACCGGGCCGTCGACGAGTGGAGCCGGCTGGGGCTGACCGGAAAAGTCAAAATGTCGAAAACTGAACTTCGCTACGGTACCTTGATTCCGAAACTTCCAATTCTGGTTGCCAACGATGGGCGCGTGCTTCCACAAACCTTTGAGGGTGGTCAAATCACCACGAGCGAGTTCAAGGCGCTGACCTTGACTGGTGGTAGGATCGAACATGCAACAGGACGTGGTTCGAGCGATCAGACGGGGTTGGCCGTTGCTGGTGGTACGCGTGAAAGCAATCAGTTTGACTTCGCCGGGGGCGATTGGAACGTCACCAAGGATCTGACAGCTCAGTACTACTACGCCAACCTCGATAACTACTATACGCAGCATTTTTTGGGATTAATTCACACCCTTGCCCTATCGGACAATCAGTCCCTTAAAACCGACCTGCGCTACTTCAAAACTGACTCGTCAGGTGAAAATAGCTCCGGTACGTCAGGCTACAGAATGAGTGGCTACTCCCAAAACGGTGATGGCGAGATCGACAACCGTACCTGGAGTGCCGCGCTGATTTACACACTGGGTGGCCACGCGATTACTGCGGGGTACCAAAGCGTGTCGGACGGCAGCAACTTCACTCAACTCAATCAGGGCAGCCTGGTAGACAAGGGCGCCGGTGGAGCAAGCCTGTACCTGTATACGGATCGCCTGATCCAAAGCTTCACCCGCGCAGGCGAGCGCACAGCTTTCGGTCAGTACGCTTACGACTTCGCCGCTCTGGGTGTCCCTGGCTTGAAAGCCTCGGTCATGTACCTTTCCGGTGATCATATCAAGACGACATCCGGCGACAACCAGAAGGAATGGGAAAGAGACATCAGTCTGGACTACGTCCTTCAGTCGGGGGCGCTCCAAGGAGTTGGGTTCGGCTGGCGTAACGGCAAGTCCAACAGCGAAGCGGCTCGTAACGTAGATCTGAACCGAGTTTTTGTAAGCTATAGCATTCCGCTTCTCTAACTAGTGCCCTGTGTGGCTACTGTGGGGATAGAAAGTCCTCGCAGCCCTGGTTATGGTATGGGCAGGCCAACCCCTCCAATTCGCATAAAATACGGGCTTTATTAGGATAATCGTAGGGATAGAAATTCTATAAATCAGCATAATTTCATTGTAAAATAGGTGGTTATGCTTCTATTCGATTCCAGGTCGTGGAGCCAAATACAAAAAACCGCCTTCTGGCGGTTTTTTCGTTTCCGGGTTTCGCTCATGCCTGAGACTTCACCGTCTGCTTGGGCAACTCACCAAACCGCTGTCGATAGTAATTGGCAAATCGCCCCACATGCCCAAACCCGAACTCCAGCGCCACCTCCGTCACACTGGAGTGTGGCCGCGCCAGCAAGTAATCCCGAGCGGCTTCAAGCCGTAACCCGCGCAAACGGCCCATCGGGCTTTGACCGTATTCGCGCTGGCATAACGTGTTCAAGCTGCGCACGCTCACCCCGGCGACAATCGCCAGTTCAGCCAGGGTGATGCCCTGTGCAAGGTGTTCGCGCATACAGGTGTCGATTTTTTGCAGTTGGCGGGTGGGCTGTCGCGGCGAAGGCGAGTCTTGTTGCGCAACGCCACAATGGCTGAGCAGAAACAGCGGCAGGCTTTGCTCCAGATGTTGTAACCAGCGCGAAGGTGATGCGCTCGCCTCGCCTTCGGGCAAGTGCTCCAGCAACTCGCTGACCAGACGAAACCAACGCGTCGCCAATGGGCGTTGCAGACGGCTGACCGGCGCCAACGTGAAGCCCGACGGTAAGTCATCGGCCAGCGCTCTCTGGCTGGCATCGAGCAATGCCCGTGGCAGTTTGAGGATCAGTTGCTCACAGCCCTCCTCCCACACCACTCGCGCTTGCTCGCGGGGGGATAGAATCGCCACTTCTCCGGGGCTGACACCAAAGCCCATGCCGTCCGACTCCAGGGTGGCATTGCCGCGCAGCGGCATCTGTACCAGCACGAAATCTTCGAAAGGCTGCGGCCGGATTTCTACCTGGCCACCGTAGCGCAGCGCATATAGCTCGCAGCTGGCGACCTGGCCGCGATAGAACGCGGTATCGACGCCGCCCCGTGGCCAATCCAGCTCATGTTCCACCAGCGCCTGCCCCATTAACCGCTGGGTTTCCTGCGCCGAGCGGCTGGTGAAAACCGGCTCGCGGCACATCAACGATAGGTTCAGGCCCACGCTGTTGGCGGTGACCGCATGCAAGGTCGTCATCTCACAACGACCGGTTGCGACGGGCTTCGCTGCGTTGCAAGGTCGCGCTGGGTGTTTCGTTGAACAGCTTGCGATATTCGCTGGCAAACCGGCCCAAATGCGAGAAGCCCCAGCACATCGCGATCACCGAGATGTTGCGCACCGACGCGTCTTCGAGGATGACCTGGCGCACGGCGCTGAGGCGAAATTTCTTCAGGTAGGCCATGGGCGAGACGCCGAAGTGCTTGCGAAAGCCTTCGAACAGCTTGAAGCGCGACACACCGGCCGCCGCCTCGATGTCTTCAAGGTGAATGTCTTCGCGGGCGTTGCTTTCGATAAAGTCCTTGGCGCGCACCAGGTAGTACGGCAGCTTGGCGCCCAACTGGTCACGCAGTTCGGCACTATAGTTGTTGGGCTGAGAAAGGATCAGGCCCTTGATCAGCGCGCTTTCTATATCGCGGGTGAAGTACACCTCATTGAACAGGTCATGCCCGCGTTCCAGTTCGTCGATGTAGTAACGGGCCAGCCGCCACCAGGAGGCAGAGGCCCCGTTGACCGCATCCATCACCGGCTCGAACTTCATCGGCACTTCCAGCGGCCGTTGCAGCATGCCTTCCAGGGTCTGGCGCATGGCCATGCGAGTGATCACCACGGAGATCTTGTGGCAATCACCGGCCATGGTCAGTGCCTGGGTTTCATGCGGGGTCACGATCAGGCCCTGATCCTGGCTGGAGTACAGCCGGCGACCATCCTTGAGCAACTCCTGCTCGCCGCGAATCGGCAGGCTGAGGCTGTAGCAATTGAGGTGTTCGGCATCCTCGACGCCGATGGTCACGTCGGTGCCGTATTCCATCCGGCCCAGGGTCGTGGACATGGACTTGAACACATTGGCCTTGTGGTGAAACTGAATCCGGTTCGGCTGGCGGGTCTGCAGTACGTGCGGCCCGCAAATGCTGGCCATCCATGCACGGGCGCCGGCCAGGTCGTAGCGATCTATGCGGATATCTCGAAATTGGACAAGGTTTGGATCGGTCATATCAGTACACCCACGGCAAGGGACATCGACACGCTCTTCGGCGCGTATTTTCATTGAGGTAGCAAGGGCTATGCCCAGCTGGCGCGAACAGGCGATATCCGCATTTTCTGGCTAGTAATCGCAAACTATCTGGATATCGAACGCGTTGTGCGGCACCAACGCGCACAGCAACGGTGCCGAAAGTGGCCGATCCTCGGGCAAAACGCTACCCAAGACGTCACTTCAGCGCACAAACGCGTTCTATTTCAGGGCGAGGGCGTTACCAAAATTTCCAGGTGTAGGTGGTAATCAGGCGGTTCTCGACCCAGTCATTGCCGTGGCTGAATTTGGAGACGACGTTGCCGGCCTCCACGCCTACGCCCTTGAGCGGGCCGCTTTGCACTACGTAAGACAGCACCAGGTCGCGCTCCTGCTCCGCCGCCTCGCTGAGGTTGTCGCCACGGTCGATCGAAGTGCCCTTGAAGTAACGGGTCATGAAATTCAGGCCCGGCACGCCGAGAGCGGCGAAGTCGTAGTCGTAACGAGCCTGCCAGGATTTTTCGTTGGCCTTGATGAACCCTACCCGCGACCAGTTCACCAGGAACGGCTGTGGTACATATCCGCCCAAGGTCGGGAAGTTGCTGTCGCCGAGCATGCGCTGGTAGCCCACGCCGAAACGGTGCCCGCCCTTTTTCAGGCTGGTCATGGCGCCCCAGGAGCGGTTGTCGATGTCACCGTATAGCGCTTGGCCGTCTTCGCTGTTGTTGAAGTAACGCAGATCGGTCTTCAGCCCGTAGCCGTCGCCCAAGTCCGCCAAATGGGTGATACCCAGGTAGTGCTGCTGGTAGATGTCTTCCAGTTGCGCGTAGAAGTAAGTAGCGGACAGCGAGGGGGTGAAGGCGTAGCTGGCACCGGCCAGGTTCATGCCGTCACTGCCGTGGCGCACGCCGGAGCCGGTCTGCAGGTATAGCTTTTCGTAGTTGGAAGAGTTACGCGCACCGATTTCCGTCAGCCGCCCGGCGGTCAATGTCAGGCGGTCGACTTCCTTCGATTCGAGCAAGGCACCGCGATAGGTCGTCACCAGTTGGCGTGAGTCGTCCATGATCACTACCGGCAGCAGCGGCCGCAGTTCACCGACTTTCAGTTCGGTTTTCGAATAGCGCATTTTCAGCGTCACACCGCCACGGCCGTATTCGTCGGCCTGCTCCTGACGGCTTTTGCTGTACGGAATGATGGTGTCATCGCCGCGCCCGCCACCGCCGTCCAGTCGAAAGGCGTACTGGGCTTCTGCATCGAGACCGAACTGCAGCGCACCTTCGGTATAGCCGGAGGCGAAACGCAGGTCGAAGCCCTGGGTCCAACTGCCCACCCGCGATCGGGGCGGGTTGTCCTCCTTGTAATCCCGATCGATGTAAAAGTTGCGGGTGCCCAATGTCAGCTTGCTGTCGCTGACCACATCCGCTTGGGCCAGCAAGGGCGTCAACAGCCCAACAGCTTGAACTCCCCGAACTAACAAATTTTTATGCAACATATTATTTCTTCCCCTGCCTCGTAGTGGGCAACACATAAATGGAAGGCACTTTCGGTACAGAACCAAAGACCATCAGTAATGGCAGTTTCCAGTGACCTGCAGCGAGACACTCTGGTGGTGCTTCGGTTGAAATTAAGCCGTAACAAGTTGGCCAGCGGCTATCCCGTTACTGGAGGACAAATAGCCAATTACTCGGGTGAAAAGCGCAGCACAAGCCAGTGTTTACAGGGGTTTAATCGCCAGCAACCGGCTATCGGTACTTATTTTTCGGATGGGTTTCCACTACTAACCGGATAGACCCTTTCGGCCACCACGTCATTAAATGAAGGCGTGAATTAGCCCATTGGCCGAGGACTGTGAAATGACAACTGCACGAAGTGTCGAACAGTGGAAAAGTTATATAGAAAGTTGCCTGGACTTCCGTCCACAAGACGGTGTTTATCGCATTGCCCGGGATATGTTCACTGACCCGGAACTGTTCGATCTGGAAATGGAACTGATCTTCGAGAAGAACTGGATCTACGCCTGCCACGAAAGCGAGATCGCCAATAATCACGACTTCATGACGATGCGTGCCGGTCGCCAGCCGTTGATCATCACCCGCGACGGTGAAGGTCGACTCAATGCGCTGATCAACGCCTGTCAGCACCGTGGCACCACCCTCACCCGCGTCGGCAAGGGCAATCAGTCGACCTTCACCTGCCCCTTCCACGCCTGGTGCTACAAGAGCGACGGCCGTCTGGTGAAGGTCAAGGCGCCGGGCGAATATCCCGAAGGCTTCGACAAGGCAACCCGTGGCCTGAAAAAGGCCCGCATCGAAAGCTACAACGGCTTTGTATTCGTCAGCCTCAATGTGGACGGCACCGACACCCTGGAAGACTTCCTCGGTGATGCCAAAGTGTTCTTCGACATGATGGTGGCGCAGTCGCCCACCGGACAGCTCGAAGTGCTGCCGGGCAAGTCGGCCTACACCTACGACGGCAACTGGAAGCTGCAGAACGAGAACGGTCTGGACGGCTATCACGTCAGCACCGTGCACTACAACTACGTGGCCACCGTACAGCACCGCCAGCAGGTGAACTCGGAGAAAGGCCTGAGCACCAGCGACACCCTGGACTACAGCAAACTGGGCGCCGGCGACAAGGAAACCGACGACGGCTGGTTCGCCTTCCACAACGGACACAGCGTGCTGTTCAGCGACATGCCTAACCCCGCCGTACGCCCAGGCTACGCCAGCATCATGCCGCGTCTGGTCAAGGAGCATGGCCAGGGCAAGGCCGAGTGGATGATGCACCGCCTGCGCAACCTCAACGTCTACCCGAGCATGTTCTTCCTCGACCAGATCAGCTCGCAGCTGCGGATCATCCGCCCGCTGGCCTGGAACAAGACCGAGATCAACAGCTTTTGCCTGGGTGTGGTCGGCGAGTCGGATGCCGATCGGGAAAACCGCATTCGTCAGTTCGAAGACTTCTTCAACGTGTCCGGCATGGGCACCCCCGATGACCTGGTGGAATTCCGTGAAGCCCAGCGTGGTTTCCAAGCCCGCCTGGAACGCTGGAGCGACATATCCCGAGGCGAAGGCAAGTGGGTCGAAGGCCCCACCCGCAACAGCGAAACCATCGGCATCTCTCCGGCCCTGACCGGTACCGAGTTCACCCACGAAGGCCTGTACGTCAACCAGCACGCCAACTGGCAGCGCTTCCTGCTCGAAGGCCTGGCGCGCAAGGCGGCCGAAGAACAACCGTTGAAACTGCGTGAGGTGTGAACATGAATTCGCAACTGCAATACCGCGTCGAACAATTTCTCTACCGCAACGCCGAGGCCTGCGATGCCCAGGACTGGGACAGCTACCTGGACATGTTCAGCGATGACAGCGAGTTCCACCTGCCGCAATGGGATTCGGAACACGTCTACACCACCGACCCGAAAAAAGGCATGTCGCTGATCTACTACCCCAATCGCGGCGGCCTGGAAGACCGGGTGTTCCGCATTCGCACCGGCAAGGCTGCCTCGACCATCCCGATGCCGCGCACCCTGCACCTGATCAGCAACGTGCGCATCGCGCCGCTGGCGGACGATGAGCTGGAGGTGCGCGTCAACTGGAGCACCCAGTACTACCGCATGCAGACCGCCGAGCAGTTCTTCGGCCGCGCCACCTACCGCCTGCGGCCTGACGGCGAGAGCTGGAAGATCGCCCGCAAACACGTGGTGCTGCTCAACGACACGATCAATTCCGTGCTCGATTTTTACCATCTCTGAACCCCGCGGAATAACGCTCATGACGTACAAGGTCGCCTTCAGTTTCGCCGACGGCAAAACACTCTTCTGCAATGTGCAGAACAACGAAATCCTGCTCGACGCGGCCCTGCGCAGCGGGATCAAAATTCCGCTCGACTGCCGCGAAGGGGTTTGCGCGACCTGCCAGGGCCGCTGCGAATCCGGAAAATACACCCAGGACTACGTGGACGATGAAGCGCTGTCGGCCAGCGATCTGACCGAGCGCAAGATCCTGACCTGCCAGACCCGCGTGCAGTCGGACGCCGCCTTCTACTTCGACTTCGATTCGAGCCTCTGCGGCAGCAGCGGCCCGAGCAGCCTGCAAGGCACCGTGAGCGAGGTGCGCCAGGTCTCGCCGACCACCGCCATCGTCCATGTGGAAGTGGGTGATGCGGGCGCGGCGCTGGATTACCTGCCGGGTCAGTACGCCCGCCTGCAAGTACCGGGCACCGAGCATCGGCGCTCGTATTCCTTCGCCTGCGCGCCGGGCAGCAGCAACCTGCAGTTTCTCATCCGCCTGCTACCCAACGGCGTGATGACCGACTACGTGCGCGATCGCTGCAAGGTCGGTGATGTGATCCACATGGAAGCGCCGCTGGGTGCTTTCTACCTGCGCCACATCGATCGCCCGTTGGTGATGGTGGCCGGTGGCACCGGGTTGTCGGCATTTCTCGGGATGCTCGACCAGATCGCCGAACGCGGTGGCTGCGGTCACCCGGTCCACCTGTATTACGGCGTGCGCGAAGCCGAGGACTTGTGCGAGGTCTCACGCATCGAGGCGTACGCCGAGCGAATTCCAGGGTTCCGTTTCACGCCGGTGGTCAGCAACGCAAACCCCGACTGGCCGGGCAAGACCGGCTACATCGCCGAGCACCTGGAGTTGGCCGAGCTGCGTGACCAGCCTGTCGACCTGTACCTGTGTGGCCCGCCGCCGATGGTCGAGTCGATCAAGGACTGGCGCCAGCAGCATGGCCTGGATCAAAGCCGCCTTTACCTGGAGAAATTCACCGAAAGCAACAGCTGATGCAGCACCCCATAACAACAATCAATCGGCCCGTCCGAATACTGAACACTGCCCTCATCGATATCCACCGTGCGTTGGCACGACCTACTCAATAGGCCGCCTCATGAAAAACCTGGTATTGCGTGCATGTCTGGCAACCTCCCTCTGCGCAGCAACCGCTGCTCAGGCCACGGAGCCTGTCCGAATCGGCTTCATCACCACCCTCTCCACGCCCGCCGGCTACCTTGGGGAAGACTCGCGCGACGGCTTCCAGCTGGCGATTGATCAGGAAGGTGGCAAGCTCGGCGGCGTGCCGGTGCAGCTGATCGTCGAAGATGACGGCCTGCAACCGGCCAAGGCCAAACAGATCGCCGATCGCATGAGCCTGGATGGCATCTCGCTGTACACCGGGGTGATTTTTTCCAACGTGCTGGCGGCCGTGATCAACACCGCCACCAAGGACGGTTTCTACGTCAGCAACAACACCGCCCCCTCGACCCTGGCCGGTGAAAAATGCATGGCCAACTACTTCGTCGGCTCCTACCAGAACGACACCCCGCACGAAATGGCCGGTGTCGCCGCCAATGAGCTGGGCTACAAGAAGATGGTGATCCTGGCGCCCAACTATCAGGGCGGCCGTGACGCACTGGCCGGCTTCAAGCGCACCTTCAAGGGCGAAGTGACCGAGATCTACACCAAGCTCAACCAGCTGGATTTCTCGGTGGAACTGGCGCGCGTGCGGGCGCTGGCACCGGATGCGATCTTCCAGTTCCACCCCGGTGGTGGCGGCATCAACTTCGCCAAGCAATACGGCGGCTCGGGCCTCTCGGCGCAAATCCCAATGGTGGTGCCGGTGTTCTCCATGGATGAACGCATGCTCGCCGCCACCGGCGACGTAGCCAAAGGCACCAACATCGTCACCCTGTGGAACCCGCAATCGGACAACCCGGCCAACCAGGCCTTCGTCAAAGCCTTCACCGAGAAATACAAGCGCGTCCCGACTGTGTATGCCGCCCAGACCTACGACACGGCGCGGCTGATCGGCGCTGCCCTGAAAACCTCCCAAGGCAATCTCAAAGACCAGGCGGCCTTCCGCTCGGCCATGAAGAACGTCAAGTTCGATTCCATCCGCGGCGATTTCAGCTTCGCCCAAAACCAGCACCCGGTGATCGACTGGTACCTGCTGCAAGTGCAGGCCGGTGCCGACGGCAAGCTGGTGGAAGTGCCGATCAAGACCCTGGCGACGCGCCACGTCGACAGCTACGCCGCTCAGTGCTCGATCTGACCGACATGTAGGAGCGAGCTTGCTCGCGAAAAACGTTAACGATGACGCGAGCATCCTGAATGGTCGCGGCGTCTACAG
>NZ_JBOIBY010000532.1:0-5322 GCF_050739655.1 Pseudomonas sp.
CCTACAAATGCCTTAAATGACCGGCATTAAGGCTTGCCCGCGAAGACGGCAGTATATTCAGCAAAGATATCGTCAGATATACCGCTTTCGCGAGCAAGCTTCGCTCCTACAGGGGCCATAAACGACAAAACCCGCCACAGGGGCGGGTTTTGTGTGCAATTGCAGTCTTACGCCGGGAACAGCTCGGACAGTTTCATTGCCAGCATCATGTCGCCTTCAGCGCGCAGCTTGCCGCCCATGAACGCTTGCATGCCGTCGGTTTCACCGCTGACGATGCCTTCCAGGGTTTCGCCGTCCATCACCAGGGTCACCTGGGCGTCCGGGTTTTCGCCTTCTTGCAGCTCACAGGTGCTGTCTTTAACGATCAGCGAGAAATTCTTGGTGTCGTCGATGCGGAAACCGAAGACCAGGTCCAGACCGGCAGCAGCGGCTGGGTTGAACTTGGCTTTCATTGCTTGTACGGCATCTGCTACGGAGGTCATGGTTTGATCCTTTTTCTGGTATTTAAAGCAGGGTAATAAGAGCTGGGTGGTTACAGCCAGGGTCACAATAATCCGAACTCAGCGAAACGTGATGAGTTCCGGGGCCTTCAGCAGTTGCAGGTGCGCATGACTGTTGAAGGAAGCCAGGGCCACCTCGCGGCCACGAAACTTCAGGTGGTTGAGCGAGGTGTTGACGATTTGCCAGTTCAGCTCAAAAGCCTGTTTGGCAGGCATTTGCGTAATGAGGTGGAGCAGGGCGGTGATGGTGCCGCCGGAGGTGAATACGGCAATCTTCTGCGTGTTGTCGGCCTGTTCGAGGATGCGATGCAGGCCGGCCTGCACGCGTTCGACAAAACCCAGCCAGCTTTCCAGGCCAGGTGTGTCATACGTACCGGCCAGCCAGCGCTCGATGATCAAGGCGAAGATCCGCTGGAACTCACCGCGGTTTTGCGCGGCGTTACGCAGGATGTTCAGCGCTTCGGGTTCGTCCGGCAGCATGGCGGGTAGCAGCGCGCGAATCACCGCGTCGGCGTCGAATTCATTGAAGGCGCTATCGGTTTCGAGGACTGGAACAGGCAAACCCACGGCCGCGAACTGTTGCAGCGCACTGTTGGCGGTGTGCTGCTGGCGACGCAGGTCGCCTGCAAGGCAGCGATCGAAACTGATGCCGAGCTGTGCCAGGTGCTGGCCGAGGATTTCTGCCTGGCGAATACCGGTCGGCGACAGGACGTCATAGTCGTCTGCACCAAAGGAGGCCTGGCCATGTCGAATCAAATAGATACTGCCCACGTCCGCTTCATCCCGGTACGTTGAAGGTTTGGCGAGGTTATGAGGATGACAGTGACCTGTCAATGAAAAAACATACGCTTGTTTGAAATGCTCGTTGCACGGCGGTTGCCATCAGTTTCACGGCTGGTCGCAGGGCCAGCGCATGGGTATGCTGGAGGCATCCCGCGCGCGTAGATGTCGCGCATCGTTTGAGGAGTCCCTGTGGAGTTTTTGTCCGAGTACGCCGTTTTTCTGGCCAAGACCGTGACCCTGGTGATCGCCATTCTGGTGGTCCTGGGCAGTTTTGCGGCACTGCGCAGTAAAGGTCGACGCAAATCGGCCGGCCAGTTGCAGGTCAGCAAGCTCAATGATTTCTACAAAGGGCTGCGTGAACGCCTGGAGCAAACCTTGCTCGACAAGGATCAGCTCAAGGCTTTGCGCAAATCCCAGTCCAAAACCGAGAAGAAGCAGAAGAAAAAGCCTGAGGCGAAACCCCGGGTTTTCGTGCTGGATTTCGACGGTGACATCAAGGCATCGGCCACTGAAAGTCTGCGTCACGAAATCACCGCGCTGCTGACGCTGGCCACGCCGAACGATGAAGTGGTGTTGCGCCTGGAAAGCGGCGGCGGCATGGTTCACAGTTACGGCCTGGCATCCTCGCAACTGGCACGTATCCGCGAGGCAGGCGTGCCGTTGACCGTGTGCATCGACAAGGTGGCGGCCAGCGGCGGCTACATGATGGCGTGCATTGGCGAGAAGATCATCAGCGCACCCTTTGCGATTCTCGGTTCGATCGGTGTGGTGGCGCAGTTGCCCAACGTCAATCGCCTGCTGAAAAAGCACGACATCGACTTCGAAGTACTGACCGCCGGTGAGTACAAGCGCACATTGACCGTGTTTGGCGAAAACACCGAGAAGGGCCGGGAGAAGTTCCAGGAAGACCTGGACATCACCCATCAGCTGTTCAAGAACTTTGTGGCTCGCTATCGTCCGCAACTGGCCATCGACGAAGTGGCCACGGGTGAAATCTGGCTCGGTGTCGCGGCGCTGGACAAGCAATTGGTGGACGAGCTGAAGACCAGCGACGAGTACCTGGCCGAACGCGCCAAGCAGTCCGAGCTGTATCACCTGCATTATTCCGAACGCAAAAGCCTGCAGGAACGCATCGGCGTGGCCGCCAGCGGTTCGATTGACCGAGTGTTGTTGAGTTGGTGGAGTCGCCTGACCCAGCAACGCTTCTGGTAATGGCTGGCAGTCGCCAGCCTTCACCACGCTCCTGAATGAACGGCATTACACCCTGAGGTGTAATGCCGTTTTTTTTGCGGTTGGAAGTGATCAAGGGGTGACGATGTTGTATTGCCCGTTGAAGCTGTCGAGCATCGACAGCAATTCACCCAGCTTCTTGCCATCGCCCTGAACCCGAACAACTTGCCCAGTGCATTGAGACCGGGCGTCGGTACCTGGGGACATGACGAGCTCAAGCTTTGGAAGGACATCTGGGCGGCGGGGCAGGGCGTGGGCAATATTGATGAGGTGATGACGGTTGCTGAACTGGTTGATCGTCTTGAGGATGAGTATCGCGACGCGCACCCAGCACATCCCCTGTAGGAGCTGCCGAGTGCAACGAGGCTGCGATCTTTTGATCTTCAAAAGGCATGATCAAAAGATCGCAGCCTGCGGCAGCTCCTACAGTTCACCTTATGCCAATGCTTACTCCACCGCCTCGGCCACTCCCTGATCCTCACCCAGAAATCCACCACTCTGGTGCTGCCACAGCCGCGCATAGGTGCCGTTCTTCACGAGCAGTTCGGCGTGCGTACCCTGTTCGATGATGCGTCCATCATCCATGACAATGAGCCGATCCATGGCCGCGATCGTTGACAGACGATGGGCGATGGCGATAACGGTCTTGCCCTGCATCATTTCATCGAGGCTTTCCTGGATGGCGACTTCGACTTCCGAATCCAGGGCGCTGGTGGCCTCGTCCAGTAGCAGGATCGGGGCGTTCTTGAGCATCACCCGGGCGATGGCGATGCGTTGGCGCTGGCCGCCCGACAGCTTGATGCCACGTTCGCCCACCAGGGTGTCGTAGCCAGAATGGCCTTGCGGGTCCCGCAGTTGGCTGATGAAACCATCGGCCTGGGCGTTGGCTGCGGCACGGCGAATTTGCGCGTCCGTTGCATCCGGGCGGCCGTAGGCGATGTTGTCGCGAATGGAGCGGTGCAGCAGGGAAGTGTCTTGAGTGACCATGCCGATGGCACTTCGCAGGCTGTCTTGTGTTACCTGAGCGATGTTTTGCCCGTCGATGCGAATCTCACCACTGTCCACATCGTAGAAGCGCAGCAGCAGGTTGATCAGCGTGGACTTGCCGGCACCGGATCGGCCCACCAGGCCAATTTTTTCCCCCGGGCGGATGTTCAGGCTCAGGCCATCGAGTACCTGGCGTTCGCCACCGTAGTTGAAGCTCACCTTGTCGAATGTCACCGCGCCCCCAGCGGGCACCAGCACGCCAGCGTCCGGCGCGTCCTGTACCTTGGGGCCGCGGGTCAGGGTCGCCATGCCATCGTGCACAGTGCCGATGCTTTCGAACAACGAGGTCATTTGCCACATGATCCAGTGCGACATGCCATTGATACGTAGCGCCATGGCGGTAATCGCCGCGACGGCCCCCGCGCCGACTTCGCCCTGATGCCACAGCCACAGGGCATAGCCGCCGGCGCCAAGGATCAGCCCGACCACCAACGTCTGATTGACGATTTCGAATTGGCTCACCAGACGCATCTGACGAAAGCCTGTTTGCTTGAAATCTTCCATCGCCGCCCGCGCGAAATGCGCCTCGCGTTTGGAGTGCGAGAACAGTTTTACGGTTGTGATGTTGGTGTAGGCATCCGAGATGCGTCCGGTCATCGACGACCGCGCATGGGCCTGTTCCTGCCCGACTTGCCCCAGGCGTGGCACGAAGTACAGCATGGCCAACCCGAACAACGCGACCCAGGCAATGAACGGCAGCATCAGTTTCAGGGCGAAGCCGCCGGCCAGCGCGATGATCGCTATGAAGTACACCCCGATCCCCGGAGCGATTTCGATAATGGTGAACAGCACTTCGCGCACGGCCAATGCCGTCTGCATCACCTTGGTCGTCACCCGGCCAGAGAACTCATCGGAAAAGAAAGAAAGGCTTTGCCGCAGCATCAGACGATGGAAGTCCCAGCGCAGGCGCAGCGGCAGATTGATCGCCAAAATCTGGTGCTGAACCATGGTGCGCAGCGCCACCAGCCCGATACTGGTGACCAAAACGATCCCGATGCCCCACAGCATGCGGCTTTCTTGCCCCTGTGCATCGCCGCCTGCCTGCCAAATCGAGAGCAAGTCCACAACCTGCCCAAGAAAGGAAAACAACCAGGCTTCGTAAATCGACACGCTGGCACTGAGCAGCGCCAACGCAAGGATATAACCGCGTGCACCTCGGGTGCAGGCCCACAGAAATCGCCCCAAACCAACCGGTGGCGGCGGTAACTCGTCAGGCGGGAAAGGGTCGAGTCTTCGTTCAAACACACGAAGCATTGTGGCCTCCTAAATGGTCAAGTGAAGGGGATTCTGCCATTTAATGGTTGCTTTGAGGGTTTTGAAGGTTAGAGGAGCCACGCTCCATCAGTACATCAACTCGACTTTGCACTGAGCGCAACGCTCAATCCGCGAACTGACCTGAGTCCGATGGAAATAGCCCTGGATGTAGAGCTTCAGCAACATGGCCGCCAGAACCCGATCGAGAGCGCACTCGGTATACAGGGGCGGGCTTAATGAATCGCGAGTGCGGCCAGGGTGAGGCCAGCGACCAACTCGGCGGGAATCCGCTTCAGGTCTAACGGCAGCAAGCCTTGCAGAATGGGAAGATGGAATCTTTAAAAAGAACATCACCGCGCCCAGCGTCCGCTTGGCCGGCAAATTGCTGTCCTCGATCCAGTACCAGTAGTCGCGGTAGGGCACGGCGACGTAGGCGTGCTTGGGCCGTTCCTTGCTGCTATGGATGTGGATCTGCGTCGTCGGACTGTCCGCATTGCCGTCCTGGAAG
>NZ_JBOIBY010000533.1:0-78676 GCF_050739655.1 Pseudomonas sp.
GCAGGGACGCGACTGGGCTTGGACGTCCACCGGCCTGTTCTAAACGGAGCGCTCGAGAGGTGCCTGTCCAGGCACTAGCATCTATTTATCTACAAACGCAAATATATAGGTAGTTACACATGAAAGATTCCATTCTTTTCGAAAGCACCACGCTGGGCCCCTACAGCCTGAAAAACCGCATCGTCCTGCCGCCGCTGACCCGTTCGCGTAGCTCGCAGCCAGGCAACATTCCCAATGACCTGATGGCGACCTACTACCGCCAGCGTACCGGTGCCGGCTTCATGGTCACCGAGGGCACCCAGATCGAGCCGCGCGGCCAGGGCTACGCCTGGACCCCGGGCATCCACAGTGCCGAACAGATCCTCGGCTGGCGCAAAGTGACCGATGCGGTACACGCCGAGGGCGGCACCATCTTCGCTCAGCTCTGGCATGTCGGCCGGGTCTCGCACACCTCGTTGCAACCCAATGGCGAAGCCCCGGTGGCGCCATCGGCGATCCCGGCCGAGGGCGTCAGCGTATTCATCGAGACAGGTCCCGGCACCGGCGCCCTGGCGCCGCCTTCGATGCCACGTGCACTGACCACCGCCGAGGTCAAGGAGCTGGTACAGCTCTATGCACAGGCCGCTCGCAACGCCCTCGACGCCGGTTTCGACGGCGTGGAAATCCACTCCGCCAACGGTTATCTGATCAACCAGTTCATTTCCGCGCACAGCAATCAGCGCGACGACGAGTACGGCAGCTCGTTGCAAAATCGCCTGCGCTTCCTCCGTGAGGTGACCCAGGCGGTGGCCGCGGTGGTCGGTAAAGACCGGCTCGGCGTGCGTTTCGCCCCGTTGTTCGCCAGCACCGACGAGGCCCGCGTATATCTCGGCCTGGTCGAAGAAAACCCACACGAGACCTATGTCGAAGCGGTCAAGGTGCTGGAAGAAGTCGGCATCGCTTACCTGTCGCTGGCCGAGGCGGATTGGGAAAACGCACCGGAGCTGCCGGAAAGCTTCCGCAGCGCGGTGCGCGAGGTCTTCAGCGGGCGCATCCTCTATGCCGGCAAATACACCGCCGAGCGAGGCAAGCGTGTGCTCGAGGCGGGCTGGGGCGATCTGGTCGCCTTCGGCCGTCCGTTCATCGCCAACCCGGACCTGCCCAAGCGGATTGCCAATGGCTGGCCGCTGAACCCGGTCGATCCGGCCAGCATGTACGGCGGAACCGCTGTCGGCTACACCGACTATCCGACCTATGGCGGATAGTCCGCTCGAGGTGCCGGCCCCCGAGCGATACGGTTCGGGGGCCGGCGCATTGTCGGTTGAGCGGGCATATCGTAATATAGCAAAAAATAGTTATCGTGCGTGACCTATGAGTATCGACGTAAGCGAAGCGCTGAAGGCGCTAGACAACCCAACACGCCTGAACATCCTCAGTTGGCTGAAGGATCCGCGTCATCATTTCCCCGAGCAGGAGGTGGATCCTGAGCAGGTCGGTGTCTGCGTGAGCATCATCCAGGATCGGGTAGGCCTGTCGCAGTCGACCGTCTCGCTGTATCTCGCTGCCTTGCAGCGGGCGCAACTGGTGACCTCACAACGCATCGGTCCCTGGACTTATTACAAACGCCATGAGCAGAACATCGCGGCGTTCCAGGTGGCCTTGAAAGCGCTGATTTGATGCCTGCTCGCAGGCGTTTTTTCAGCCCTTCAAAATCTATATTTTGAAATATGTAGGAGAGAAGATGTTAACTCCGAATTCCATTCCCTATCAGCAACAACCTGGCTTTCAGCACACCTACCGCCAAGGCCGCCTGAGCCTAGGTCTTTTCTTCCCCCTCGAAGCCTTTACCGGCGATACGCCGAGTATGCTCGACCAAGTGAACCTGGCCCAACGCGCCGAGAAGCTGGGTTTCTCTGCCCTCTGGTTTCGCGACGTGCCGTTACGCGACCCCAGCTTCGGTGATTCGGGCCAGGTCTTCGATCCCTGGGTCTACCTGGGTTTTATGGCGGCACACACTCGCTCGATTGCGCTGGGCACCGCGTCGGTCATCCTGCCAATCCGCAATCCCCTACACACCGCCAAGGCCGCAACTAGTGTCGATCAGCTCAGCGGTGGCCGCCTGTTACTCGGCGTGGCTTCCGGTGACCGTCCAGTAGAGTTTCCGGCATTCGGTGTCGACCCGGAGCAACGCGACAGCCTGTTCCGCGAATACCTCAAGGTATTTCGCGAGGTTCAGCGCAGCAGTTTCGTGCCTTTGACCTGGTCCGGCGGCACGCTTGAGGGGGCCGATCTGATTCCCAAGCCGACGACGGCGGAAATTCCTTTCTTCGTCACCGGCCATAGCCGCCAGACGCTGGAGTGGATCGCCCGCTGCAGTCATGGCTGGATCAGCTATCCGCGTGCACCGAAGACTCAGCAGCTGATTGTCGAGGACTGGCGCAAGGCGGTTCGTGCCGAATGTGGTGAACTGTTCAAACCCTTCACCCAGTCGCTATACATCGACCTGACAGATAACCCGCAGACACCACCTCGGCCGATCCACCTGGGCTATCAACTGGGGCGACATCACCTGATCCCGCTGCTGCACAGCTTGCAGGAGATCGGCGTTAACCATGTGATCATCAATTTGAAATACGGCCAACGCCCCGCAGGTGAGGTCATTGAGGAACTCGGTCAGTTCGTTCTACCTGACTTCGTCATGTCAGCATAAGCCGGCGTGGTGAGGCATCAAATCATTATCCGTGGGGATTGCTCATGAGTTTCAAGGCAGTATTGCTTAACAAGGACCAGCAGGGGTTCTCTGCTCGTGTGACTGAGCTGGAGGATGAGGACTTACCGGCCGGTAGTGAAGTGCTCATCAGCGTTGAGTACTCGACCCTCAACTACAAGGATGCGCTAGCCCTGACAGATCACTCGCCTGTGGTACGTCAATGGCCCATGGTGCCCGGAATCGATGGCGCCGGCCTGGTGCTGGAAAGCGACGACCCGCGCTTTCTATCCGGTCAGCGCGTCGTACTCAATGGCTGGGGCGCCGGCGAGCGCCACTGGGGCTGTCTGGCCCAGCGTGCACGAGTACCAGCCGACTGGCTGATTCGTCTCCCCGACAGTTTAAGCACTTGGGCAGCCATGGCTATCGGTACGGCAGGATATACAGCCGCGCTATCGGTCGATGCCGTGCAGAAGCATGGCGTACAACCCGAGGACGGTGAAGTATTGGTTACCGGTGCAACAGGCGGTGTCGGCTCGATCGCCATAGCGCTGTTGGCGGCCCAAGGCTACCGTGTGGTTGCAGCCACTGGGAAACCTCAGGAGCGCCACTACCTCGAGCAGTTGGGCGCCACGGACATTATCGAGCGCGAGGAACTGGCTGCTCCCGGCAAGCCACTCCAGAAGGAGCGCTGGACAGCCGTGATCGATGCGGTCGGCTCGCATACCCTGGCCAACGCCTGCGCCCAGACCCGCTACCGGGGGATAGTCACCGCGTGCGGACTCGTTCAAGGAATGGAGTTTCCCGCCAGTGTCGCCCCCTTCATTCTACGAGGCGTCACCCTTGCGGGAATTGATAGCGTCATGGCCCCCCACGAGTTCCGTGACGCGGCCTGGAAACGCCTGGACCGCGATCTCAACCGAGAGACTCTTTCGTCTCTCGCCGCAACCATTCCCTTGGACCAAGTTGTGGGGGCGGCGCAGAAGATCATCGATGGCAAGCTTCGTGGCCGCTTAGTGGTCGACGTAAATGGATAGTCTGGCTACTTCTGTACACAGCTCTTCACCCACTCGATCGCCATGCACTTTCTCGTCGTCGACCACCGCTTGTTGGAGCTGCACAAGAGCTCTTTTCTCAGTACCGGTCGCTGGGTCCTCTCAGCAGCGATTCCTCTTGGCTGGGCCATTGGGCTGATGACGGTGATATCACCACCGATCGTGACATTTCTGCTCTCCTTTGTGGCCGGCAGCATGGTGTTGATGGTCATTCAGGAGGAGTTTTCGGAGACAGGCTCAAGCTCTTTTCCGGTTTTTCTAGTCGGCATATGCCTCTATTCGGCGCTCGTTTCATGATTTAACCGCGCTGCGCCAACCTCAGATTTAGCTGCCACACGTCAGCCTGAATGGACAGGAGCCGAGCACGGTTATACTCAGCCAGATCAGCTCTCCGGGCTAAGGAGGTCGGTCTTGATTAAGCGGATCTACATCGGCTTGGCAATTCTGGTCGTCCTGGGTGCGGCGTTGTTTTTCGCCCTGGTCTGGCGGCCGACCATCGCCCCCATCGCTCCGGGCTCGGTTGCGGGCTTCCCCGCCGAGCTGGTTGCCAAGGGTGAAGCCTTGGCCGGCGCAGGCTACTGCGCGACCTGCCACACGGTGAAGGGCGGACAGCCCTATGCCGGCGGCTATGGAATGCCTACCCCCTTCGGTGTCATCTATTCGACCAACATCACACCCGACCCGGATAGCGGAATCGGCCGCTGGTCCGAGGCGGCATTCATGCGTGCGATGCACGGAGGCGTCTCTCGCGATGGTTCGCATCTTTATCCCGCATTCCCCTACGACCACTTCACCAAGGTCGCCGACGAGGATGTGAGGGCACTCTATGCCTTCCTCATGACGCGTGAGCCGGTGAGCGCGCCGGCGCAGCGCAATACCCTGCCGTTCCCCTTCAACATCCGCGTCCTGCAAGCCGGCTGGAAGCTGCTGTTTATGGACCAGGGCCGCTATCGGCCGGTCGCCGGCAAGAGCGAAGCATGGAACCGCGGCGCCTATCTCGCCGAGGGCTTGAGCCATTGCGCCGCCTGCCACACGCCACGCAACGTGCTGGGCGCCGAGAAAGCCGCTGACGACAGCTACGCGGGCGCGATGATCGAAGGCTGGTTCGCGCCGGCACTGACGGCTGCCAATACCACACCGCTACCCTGGACCCAAGACGAGCTGTTCACCTACCTGCGCAGCGGAGCGACTGCCCTGCACGGCGTTGCCGCGGGCAAGATGTCGGACGTCGTGCACGACCTGGGCAGGCTTCCCGACGCCGATATCCAGGCAATAGCCGTCTATTTTGCCGACCTCAACGGCTCCTCCGCACTGAAGACAGGCAGCGATGAAGCGCTGGCCAAAGCGCTGGCGACCTCCGCTCTCGGCAGCCGCCTGGAACCCGACGCCGGAGCCGTCCTGTACTGGGCAGCCTGCGGGTCATGCCACTACAACAGCGCAACGACGCCTCTCAGCGTGCGACCGGAGCTTGCCCTCAACAGTGCGCTCACCGCGGGCACCCCCGACACGTTCATCCATATCGTGATGGCTGGAATAGGTCTGGAAGAAGGCATCCCCAACGTGCTCATGCCGGCTTTCTCGCAGGCGCTGAACGATGGCGAAATCGCGAAGATTGCCGACTATCTGCGCCGAACACGCACCGAGCTGCCCGCCTGGGAGCAGCTAGAAGCGAGGGTGGCGGCAATCCGCAGGGAAAGTGCTGGCTCTGCTGACCTGAGCCCTTGATGGAAACGTTGTTCGGAGTCGCAAGATCATGACCAGATTCGAACTCAATGGTCGGGACGTCTCGGTCGAGGTGGCCGACGATACCCCGCTGCTTTGGGTGATCCGTGACGACCTCGGCCTGACCGGCACCAAATTCGGCTGCGGGATCGGCCTGTGCGGGGCCTGTACCCTGCACATCGATGGCCGCGCCATCCGCTCCTGCATCACCCCGCTGGGCGCCGTGGCTAATGCGCGGGTCACGACTATCGAGGGGCTCGATCCCAAAGGCCAACACCCGCTGCAGAAAGCCTGGATCGCGACGCAGGCGCCCCAATGCGGTTACTGCCAGTCGGGTCAGATCATGCAGGCGGCCACGCTGCTCAAGGACTTCCCTGATCCGAGCGACCAAGACATCGACGCCGTCATGAACGGTAGCCTGTGCCGCTGCATGGCCTATGTACGCATCCGCCAGGCGATCAAGCTCGCCGCGGCAGAGTTGAGAAGCGGCACAGTCCATGAAGGCACAGCCCATGAATAAGTTCGTGAATGACCCGCAGGAGGCGGGTGGCCAAGGGGTTGCGATCTCACGCCGTGGCTTCCTGATCGGCGCCACGAGCGCGGGCTTCACCCTGGCGTTTTCCTGTTCCGGCCTTGGGCTTCTCGATCCCGCCGAAGCCATCGCCAGCCAGAACTTCGAGCCGACCCTCTGGTATCGCATCGATCATGACGGCCTCGTCACCGTCAACATCGCCAAGGCCGAGATGGGCCAGCATGTCGGCACCGCGCTGGCACGCATCGTCGCCGACGAGCTGGAGGCGGATTGGCAGTCGGTGCGCCTGAACTACGTCGACACCCATCCCAAATGGGGGCTGATGGTCACCGGCGGCAGCTGGTCCGTGTGGCAGAGCTTCGAGCCACTAAGCCAGGCTGGTGCCGCCGGCCGCATCGCCCTGATCGAGGAGGGCGCCAGGCTGCTCGGCGTTGCACCCGCTGCCTGCACCGCACGCAACAGCAGGGTCCAGGCCGGCAAGCGGTCGATCAGTTATGCCGAGATCGTCCAGCGCGGCGACCTCACCCGCAGCCTTACGGCGGATGAACTCAAACGAGTCCCGCTCAAGAAACCGACCGAGCGACGGCTGATCGGCAAGGAAACCCTGGCCATCGTGTCCCCTCGAAGACCGACGGCAGCGCCCGCTATGGCATCGATGCGCGCGTCGAGGGCATGGTCCATGCCCGCCCGCTGCTGCCGCCCACACGCTACGGCGCCAAGGTGGTGTCCATCGACGATTCCGCCGCTAAAAGCGTGAAAGGCTACCTCAAGAGCATCGCCCTCGATGACCCCTCCGGCACGGTGCCAGGCTGGGTGATGGTGTATGCCGACTCCTTCACCGCCGCCAATAGTGCAGCTGAAAAAATGCAGGTGACCTGGGCTGCAGGCGACACGGCCAACGTGTCGGAGCAGGACCTGCTCGACCACGGCGCCAAACTGATCGACGATCCCGCGGTCGGCTCCCTGGTATGGCCCGATGAAGGTGTCGACGAAGCATTCGCCAAGGCGAAATCGACCTTGGAGCGTACCTACAGCACGGCGAGCGTCCTGCACTTCCAACTGGAACCGCTCAACGCACTGGCGTTCGAGAAGGACGGTATCTGGGAAATCCACACCGGCAACCAGTGGCAGTCGCTGATCCTGCCGGTACTGGCGAAGGCGCTCGGGGTCGGCCAGGACAAGATCATCATGCGCAGCTATCTGTTAGGCGGCGGCTTCGGGCGCAGGCTCAACGGCGACTATGCCGTGCCGGCGGCGCTGGCGGCCAAAGCCATCGGCAAGCCGGTGAAGATGCTCTGCACCCGCGCCGACGATGTGCGCTTCGACTCCATCCGTTCGCCCTCGATCCAACGCCTGCGCCTGGCCTTCGGCGAAGGCGGCAGCGTAATTGCCATGGAGCATCATGCCGCCGCTGGCTGGCCGACCCAGATCATGGTGCCGGACTTCATGCCCAAGGGCGCGAATGGCGTGCCTTACGACCCCTTCACGATAGCCGGGGCCGACCACTGGTATTCGGTCGGCGCGCATCGGGTACGCGCCCTGTCCAACGACCTCGCCAACCGCACCTTCCGACCCGGTTGGTTGCGTTCGGTTGGGCCGGGCTGGACCAACTGGGCCCTGGAGTGCTTCATGGATGAGGCCGCCCACTCGGTCGATGCCGATCCGCTCGCCTTCCGCCTCGCCCTGCTCGATGGCAAAGGCAGGAACGCCGGTAGCGCACCCAATGCAGTCGGCGGCGCCACCCGTCAGGCCAAGGTGCTCAAGCGCGCAGCGGAAAAAACCAACTGGGGCGGCACACTGCCGGCAGACAGCGGGCTGGGCATCGCCACCACCTTCGGTCAGGAGCGCGGCATGCCGACCTGGCTCGCCTGCGTGGCCCGCGTGAAGGTTGATCGTGCCAGCGGCGTGGTGAAGCTGGAAAAACTCACCATCGTTGTCGACGCGGGCACCATTGTGCATCCCGATGGCGCTCTCGCGCAGATGGAGGGGGCCGCCCTCTGGGGCGTGAGCATGACGCTGCACGAAGGCACGCAGATCGAGAAAGGGGAGGTGAAGGACACCAATCTCGACACCTACACGCCGTTGCGGATGGGTGACGTCCCCGAGATGGAGATCGAATTCCTCCCGAGCACCGAAGCCGCGGTCGGCCTGGGTGAGCCCGCTACCACAGTGGTCGGTCCCGCGATCGGCAATGCGATTTTCGCTGCCGTCGGCGCTCGACTTCGCCAACTGCCGATACGGCCCGCTGACATCCTGCAAGCACTCGAAAAAACATCCTGAGTCCGGGTCTTCGGGCCACATGGATCAGGTTGGCGGTCTCAAGAACAAGCGGGTGTTATCACTATGGCGGTTAGGCTTGGAATATTGGCGAAATTACGGGCAGGAAATCCGCCGCGACCCTGGAGGAAATGGAGCAAGCCCTGCGCCTGGAAGTGCACCTGCAAGCGCGGGGTTTGGACTAGATTTGTGGGGAACACTCAGACTACGACCCCTTTAGTTCGCTACAACTTCCAGCGCAACTCGCTGGTCTTTAGCAAAAATCTATAAGCTCCCGGGCCGTTCGCAGGCGGCCTGCCAATGGTTTTGATGTGAGGAAAAGTCACTAACGAAGTGTATCGGGGCGATTACTGCATCTGCCAGGCGAGCGCCTCGCAAGCATGTATCGCAAGCGGCAACTGTTTGTGCTTATCCAGCACCGTTCAGCTGTGGGTTGTGGTTACTACTTCACCGTCACGGTGAACAGCACATCCTATACCGCGTTCAAAACTCTTCAGGAGCTGCATCATTGGCTCAATGCCTATGGCCTGAAGGTGGTTGATGAGCGAAAACAGGAAATGATCACGATCAGTACAATCGTGCCGAACGCGGCCTTCAAATCCTGGCAACCACTTCAGTCCTCGATCACACCAATGACGCTGGTCCACTCGCCTGACGCGATTTTTACCGGGTGCACCTGAATCCGGGTGTCGGGCGCAAACACGAACATTGGCTTCAGTTCTTCAATGTGTGCGGCAAGCCCCTTCGACTGATGCCCGTCGGGATAATGCACGACGATATCCTGGGCGTGACTCTCCTGCAGTCGGTCCCACTTCTGGTTGGTGTAGACATCGAAGTCGAGGGTATCGAAGGTTGCCGGATGAGCCTTGCCGATACGTTCAGCCTCCTGGTACGGTTGACGGAAGTCTGGGGAGCAGGTCAGTGACGCCCAATGTGAACCAGCGAATTTTTGCAATATCTGTGACGCAGTTCTTCGATCTTTGCATTAACTGCGGCACAAACAGCCGGCAGCTGTATCGCAGAAAATGCAAAAGTCCCCCACTAAATCAAGACAGCATTTTGCATATTCTGCGACATCCGACAAAAGCTTGTCGGGGGTTTACGCCCAAACGGCCTTATTCGCCCATCTCAGCGGTATCTGAAACTCAAAATCACGTAGCAGATCATCGTGGCGGTCAACCCGATCAGGATGTACTCGATTCTGGGCAAAAAGATGACGACTCCAGTCAGCCCAAAAACGATCAGAGTGTTGGAAATTAGGTAAGGTCGTAGCTCCGGGCGCTCCATATGAGCGCGCGCTGCCGTGAACTGGCCGTGCAGATGGGGGCGACCCTTGCGGTGGACCCGACCGATACGGCGTCCACGGCACAGTGGGCCGAGGAGGGTGGTTACTTCGATGTCTGCTTCGAAGCATCCGGTTCGCCGGCAGCGATAGCTTCCACCGCATCGTTCACTCGCCTGAAAAGCTCGGTGGTGCAATTGGGCATGGGCCACAACACGGTCGAGATGCCGCTGGGCCTGCTGTTGGTCAAAGAGATCAAGCTGGTTGGCTCGTTCCGCTTCATCGACGAGTTCACCACCTCGGTGCGCTGGCTGGAGAGTGGTCGTATCGATCCGCTGCCGCTGCTGTCCGCCGAGTTCAACCAGGACCAGGTGGTCGAGGCGCTGGAGCTGGCCGGTGACAAGAGTAAAGCGGCGAAGGTACAGCTGATCTTCGTCTGAATGCCGCTTTAGTGCATCAGCCCCTCCCTTGCGAGGGGCTTTTTATGAACCGCATCGGATGATTGACCTCCATGATATTCATTACGCCTACCGGCGCACCTGCTCGTATCGCCCTGATCGGCGAATGCATGATCGAACTGCAACAACGCTCGGACGGCCAGCTGCGACAGAGCTTCGGCGGCGACACTCTGAACACCGCTGTTTATTTGCGTCGCCTGGCCCCTGCTAAATGGCAGGTGTCCTATGTCACGGCGCTGGGCGATGACAGTTTCAGCGATGCCATGTGTGCCGCCTGGGCAGATGAAGGGATCGACCTGTCGCTGGTACAGCGTTTGCCGGGACGCCTGCCGGGGTTGTATTGCATCCAGACCGACGCCCATGGCGAGCGGCGCTTTTTGTACTGGCGCAACGAAGCCGCCGTACGCGAATGCTTTACCAACACTTCGGCCGCGCAGGTGCTGACAGCGCTGGATGATTATTCGGTGTTTTATTTGAGTGGCATCACCCTGGCGGTGCTTGGTGAGGCCGGTCTTGATCGACTGTTGCCACGGCTGATTGCGGCGCGTGCTCGCGGCGCCAAACTGGTGTTCGACAACAATTACCGGCCTCGCCTGTGGCGCGACCGTCAGCACGCAGCAGACGTCTATCAACGGCTGCTGCCGCATCTGGATATGGCTTTTCTGACGCTTGACGATGAGCAGGCGCTGTTCGAGGACGCCGACGTTGAATCGATCTTCAATCGTTATCGGCAAATGGGTGTGAATGAGGTGGTGATCAAGCGCGGCGCGCAGAGCTGTCTGGTCCAGCACGAAGGTGCGTTGCATGAAATCGCTGCGACCAAGGTCGCCAAGGTGGTTGATACCACGGCCGCTGGCGATTCGTTCAACGCGGGTTATCTCGCCAGCAGGCTGGACGGCGGCACTCCACAACATGCAGCTGCCGAAGGCCATAGGCTGGCCGGGCGGGTGATTCAGTATCCGGGGGCATTGATTGCAAGGGAGGTGATGCCGGATTGACAACATGTAGCCGTTTGACTCCGGCCGGAATGGCTCAGGTAACGTCGCGGTGAAGCTGGTAGGCGATGCTACGCAACGGCACTGATAATCAACCGGATCGGGCAACTGCCTGACCCATTCATCCCGAAAGAAGCACCCTCATACCGCGATTGCGAAGCAACCCGAACAATAGTAAACCGGTCGAACCGGCGTCGGCAAAACCCTCGAATGACCAGGTGCGTAAAGTACGTAATAGCAATTGGGAACCGACGCGCGAATAGCCCATCATGGCTCTGCTGGTGCAGATGTCACTCGTCTATCAGAGGTCGGTGACCAACCCTCCGCAGCCCACGTGACCTATCAAAGGGTCAGCGAAGTACCATCAAATAGACACCGCAGGCGAGTGCCATTAGCCCAGCCGGGATGGCCAGCAAGGAGATCCGGTCGATCAGCTTGGACTGATAAATGACATCGGCGAGGTCGTCTGTCTCTGCGGATGCACGTCGCTTCAGTACGGGCACAAGGCACAGTGCATTGCCGAGAACAGCGATGCCTCCTGCCACAACTTTTAGGGCATAAATGCCGTCGAAGCGCGCAGGCTCGATGAGCAGCAATCCGGTCACCAGCACCACGCTGAAGGCGGGCATCTCGAAGAACAGATCGATCTGGCTGTGCAGCCTGGCGACTGTGAAGCCCTGACTCCGACTCTGTGCTCGGGTGCGTTCAAGCAGGTACTCGACCGCTACGACGCCCAGCCAGAAGGCCACGGCGAAAAGATGTAGTTGAAGCAAAAGGTTAAATCGCATGGTGTTCTCCTCAGTCCCTGATCAAACCTGGCGTCTTAGTTGGTGCATCGGAGCGTCTGTCGGGATGATCGCGCTCAAGAAAGCGACGCAGCCCCTCGCGGGTCTCGGGTTGATGGATGGAACGGTTGAAGCACTCCGCCTCGATGCGCAAGCCCTCAGCCAGGGGTTGACCATAGCCGCGGATCGCGGCCTCCTTGTCCGCGCACATGGCGGGTTGAGGGAGGGCACAGAGGAATTTGGCCAGCTCCATCGCAAGCTCCAGTGAGCGCCCTTTGGGGACCACTTCATTGGCCAAGCCAATGGAGAGGGCTTCAGAGGCCGAGATGACCTTGCCTGTCAGGATCAGCTCCATTGCCCTGCCCAACCCCACGATGCGCGGCAGGCGTTGGCTGCCGCCATCGGCCAGGCCAATGTTCCAGCGGCGACAGGTCACACCGAAGGAGGCGTGCTCCTCGGCGATGCGCATGTCTGCGAAGCAGGCCCATTCCAGGCCGCCGGCGTAGGCAGCGCCATTCACAGCAGCGATCACGGGCTTGTAGATGTCCGTCCAACGGCTGGGTCCGAGAATACCCGGGCGCTCGCCGCGGTCGTGCGCAGCAATCTCGTCCGCGGTGGAAGGCACCAGGTCAAATCCTGCCTCAAGGTCTCCACCGGTACAGAAAGCTTTGTCGCCGGCACCAGTGATGATCGCAACCAGAGCACTCTGGTCATCCCGGAAACGTGTCCAGGCCTCCACCAGCTCCAAGTGGGTGGTTGGCCCAATGCAGTTGCGCTTGTCTGGGCGATTGAAACGGATGACCCTGATAGGGCCGTGTGTCTCGTAGTCGATTTGGGTAAAAGCCATAGCAGCTAGCCCTCTTGTTATTGTTCTGTGCGGATGATCAATGCCACGCCACGCGCTGATTGAGCGGGAAGCGCAACCGTGGGTTGTAGACCGCGCGTTCTCCCGGCATCCCGACCGCCAGCAGCATGACTGGGATTGCGCCTTTCGGAACGGGCAGCACCTGCTTCAGACGCTTCTCATCGAAGCCCTCCATGGGGCAGGTGCTGTAGCCGTGGCTCTGGAACGCCAGCATCAGGTTCTGCGCCGCCAGCGCTGTCGACTTCACGGCCCAGAGTCGCATCTGTTCCAGGCTATTGGGCGTGCGCATGACGGGGCGCCTGAAGCCCATCAGCCTGACCATCTGTCGTTTGAGCAAACCGCGCCAACCCAACCAGCCCTGGTTGTACTGGAATGGGGCGCTGTTCTTGTAGAAATGCTCAATCGCCTTGGGCACAGCGGGTTCTGGCCAAAGCCTGAGTACATCGGCACATGCCTGTTCCCAGGTGTTCGAATGTGCGAACACGGCAATGATCAGCGGTGCTTTCGCAGCGCTCTGGCCCAAACACACAGGCTGCAGTTGTTGCAGGAGATCGGGATTGCGTACGACATGAAAAGACCAAGGCTGCAGATTGCATGAGCTAGGTGCCAGCATTGCCAGCTCCAGGCACTCCTGGATAACCGCCTTGGGCACCGCTTCGGCCGTGAAACGTCGCACTGCGCGCCGACTTTCGACCAGTGAGCGGAATACCTTGGCGGATGCAGAAAACTCTGTGCGTGGCGCGGTGGTGCTCATCAGCGGCATCCCGTGCCAGCGCGACTTTGCGTCGTTGTACTGTTGCTCTGCGCCGCAAACCAGTTGAGCACCTCGTCCCAGGCATCCGTAGCTGAAGCCCGGAAATACCCCATGTGACCGATGGGGTGCTTTTTCGTCTCGGGATGGAGATCACGCGTCAGCAACGGAGCATTGCGATAACCCTTGAGGAAGGCGTCTCGCGAGGCAGGAGGCGCCCATGGGTCATCCACCGCATTGGCGAAGACGCAGGGCATGCGGACTTCTGCATAAAGGCTGGCGACCGGAGCCATTGAGGGATCGTCGAAGAAGTAATGGGGGTGGGCACACCAGCGCCGCCAGTCTTTGTAGACACCCAGCGGCAGGTCATCGCCCATCCCCAGCATGCTCCAGGCCATGTAGCCCTTGTACGCGACGATCAGCGGCAGAACACAAGACCACAGCAGGCGAACCTTGAAGGCTTCAAGCCTGGGCATCCACCCGGCCCATCCGGCGCCAGTACCGAAGCAATAGGCAGAAGTGATCTTGTGATGATTGGGCAGCAAGCCCAGAGCATGCCCACCAAAGGAGTGGCCGACCCAGAACAGCGGAGTCCTGCCATCGTCCATGTGCTCAACGGCTGCTGCCAGATCGCGAAAGCCCCAGTCCAGGTAGGACATCTCGAAACCTTTCAGGGATGTGGGCCTGGACTCTCCGATACCTAGGTAATCGACAGTCAGGACGTTGAAGCCTTGTTTACTGGCATGCTCGGCGAAGCGGCGGTAGAAACGCTGTTGCACACCGGTCGCACCGGCCATGATCAGGTTGCCCTTCAGATTGCCCTGTGCTGAATAGCGGGTGGCGGCGAGGCGGTAGCCGTCGTCGGCCACTAGCGTCAGTTGATCAATCACCGAGAAGGTGGCGGCTGAATTAGGCAGAGTCATTCAGAGCACTCCTGCTGTTCTGCGCCAACCAGTTCTTTTCGGAGAATCTTGCCCACATTGCTCTTGGGCAAGTCGTCTCGGAAGATGATGCGGCGGGGACGCTTGTAGCTGACTAGATACTTTTCGCAGTGTGCGATCACGTGGGCCTCATCCAGATAGCCCTTGACGATGGGGGTCAACAACTCTGCCAGCTGTGAGGCCTGCTTACGTCGCGCGTCATCCGGGTGGCAACGCGCTTCATCAAGCAGGGTGCCGACCCAGGCGCAGAGCAAGCGTGCTGGCTCAATAAACAGCCGCTGCTGAACAAGGCTCGACTTGACGCCAATATGACTTAACAGAGGGTCAGCGGGTTGATCGGGGTGCGTGGCACCATTCAGCGCGCGGCCTTGCAAGCGCTCCTGGGTGTAGCGCAGCGCGTTCTGGTAAGCGACCTCGGTCAAACCTACGGTTTGGACACCGACGGCGAGCCGTGCGCTGTTCATCAGCAGGAACATGCAGGCAAGGCCACGGTTCAATTCGCCGACGCGGTAGCCCCTGGCATTCTCGAATGCCAGGGCGCATGTGGCGTTGGCACGAATGCCATGCTTGTGCTCAAGCGCGATGACCGACACCCCGTTGGCTGAGGCAGGAACCTCCAATTGGTATTTCGGCACGACGAATAGGCTGAGGCCGCCAGTACCTGCCGGGGCCCCTTCCGTTCTGGCGAGCACCAGGTGAACGATGTTCTCGGTCAGGTCGTGATCGCCGTTCGAGATGAATATCTTGGTTCCACTCAGGAGGTAGGAGCCGTCCGACTGTGTGACTGCAGTCGTGCGAATCAAACCAAGATCGCTGCCAGCCTGAGGCTCGGTAAGGCACATGGTGCCAAGCCATTCGCCACTGGCTAGCTTGTCGGAAAACAGGGATCGAACCCGCTCATCGCCGAATCGGTCGACACAACGGAGAACACCTTCGCGCACGTTGGCGAAAATGCTGAAAGACAGGTTGGTGGAGGCGAGCATCTCGTCAAAAAAGACACCTGCCGTTCCTGGGAAACCTTGCCCCCCAATGGACAGTGGGACCGTCAGAGCAGGCCAGCCGTTCTCCTGAAACAGGCGGTAAGCTGACTTGAAGCCCTGTGGGGTTTTGACCCCACCCTGTTCAAGCCTGCAACCCTCGGCATCGCCGCTGCCGTTCAAGGGCAGCAGTTGCTCATGGGTGAGCTCGGCACCGACCTCCAGAGTGGCCCTGAACAGGTCGGCGTCGATATGGTGGTGCTCTGGCAGCAGAGGCAACAGCTCTGAAAGTCGAAGAACCTTGTGAGCGAGGAAGTTGAACTCCTCCAGTGGTGCTTGGTACTGCAGCATCTCTTGCCCCTGCCTTATTGGTTAACGACCTTTGAACACCGGTTCGCGCTTCTGCATCATCGCCATGACGCCTTCACGCACGTCTTCGCTCTTGATCAGCGTGAACAGCAGTTCGTTGAGCTTGGAGAGCGCAGCATCGTCACCCTCGTCGCGCGCCTGGAAGGCAGACTGCAGGGTGGCCTTGATGGCCAGCGGTGCGGCTTTGGCGATGCGCTCGGCGTACTCGATGGCGCGCACCAGCTCTTGGCCGGACTCAACGACCTCTGTCAGCAGACGCATACGCAGAGCATCGTCAGCACCGAACTCTTCACCGGTCAGCATGTAGCGCATGGCATCGGTCCAGCCGGCAGCTTGGGTAAAGCGCACGGTGGAACCGCCAGATGGCGGAATGCCGCGCAGTACTTCCAGGTGAGCGAAGCGGGTGTTGCTGGCGGCGATTGCGATGTCGGCGTTGAGCACCAGCTCGATGCCCGCGGTCCAGCAGGTGCCTTGCACGGCGAGGACCACTGGTTTGGTGCGGCGCGGCTTCGAGACACCCCACGGGTCGATACCCTCGTCCGGGTACTTGAAGCCGCCCGAAGCCAGCTTCGGCGTCAGCTCCATTAGATCAAGGCCTGCCGTGAAATGGTCGCCGTGGGCGAACACGACGGCGCAGCGCATTTCATCGTTGCGCTCGAATTCACCCATGGCCAGGGCCAAGTCATTGAGCATGGCGCTGTCGAAAGCATTGCGTTTGCCGGCCCGGTCGAGGCCGATAAGGAACAGATGACCACGCTGCTCTCGAGTGACGCGACCCGGACCGCTGTTTGCTTCGCTCATGAGAGCTTCTCCTGACTTTATGAGGGGCTGCCTGGTTTTTTCCAAGCTGAAGATACTTACCGAATGTTCGGTTAGCTGAAACTAAACAAACATTCGGTAACCGTCAAATTGTTGCAGCAAGGCTTATGACGTAGAATCAGCGAGGATTATCGAGAGCAGGTTTACCCCGTGCGCCCATTGAAAGTATCCCGCGATGAACTGCTGCAGCGCTGCGCCAACACTTTTAAGCGTCTCGGCTACCACGGCACCACCATGGATGCCTTGTCGGTTGCTTGCGGGCTGACCAAGGCGTCCTTCTACCATCACTATCCCAACAAGGAGTCGCTTCTGAGGGATGTGCTGGAGTGGACCCATGGGCGCTTGAAGCAATCGCTGTTCTCCATCGCTTTCGATGAAAGCCTGACTCCTCAGGAGCGACTCACAAGCATGGGGCGCAAGGCAAAGAAACTCTTCCAGGACGACTCGATTGGATGCTTGATGGGTGTTGTGGCAGTCGATGCCGCTTATGGGAAGGTCGATCTCATGAAGCCGATTCGGCACTTCATGGATGACTGGGCCGCCGCATTCTTCAAGCTCTACAGCGTCGGGCACAGCCAGGAGGACGCGCAGAATCTGGCGCGACAGCTGGTGGCTGATTTCGAAGGGGCTATTCTGCTGGCTCGTATCTATGGCGATCCGAGATACATAGATGCGGTCACTGAGCGTGGACTGCGGCAGCTGGAGCCCGCGGGTGCTGGTGGCTAGGCCAGTTCCCGTGCAAAACTCCGTTTCACTTCCTGCCAGATAAGGTCGAGCGGTGCCGCGCTGCGCGCGGCTCGGCACAGGGCAACAGAGCCCTCGATAGAGGCAATGGCCAGCAGCGCCAGGCTGCGTGAGCGAACGTCGGTCACTCCGGCCTCCTGCAGCGACCGGCCGACAATCTCCTGCCACTCACCAAAGATAGCGTTGGCTTGATCCAGTAACTGCAGCTGGATCTGAGCTTCGAGCTCCGGTTCAGGCTCGCCGCGCTGGTCGGAAGAGTACTGCTCAACCGCCACGGCCAGCACTGCACAGCCGGCTTGGAAGGCTGTCTCTTCAAGCGTTTTTCGCCACAAGGCAACGAAGAGCTCCATGCCTTTCACAGGGCCATGTTTGCTCAGCAGCTGTGCCAGCGGCTCGCTGACTTCCCGGCCGGCGTGCTCCACGGCTGCTTCGAGCAGTTGGCGCTTACCGCCAGGGAAGTGGTGGGTGATGGAGCCGCGTGGCGTGTTCGAGTGGCGCACGACCTCGCGCATGCTGGTTGCAGTCATCCCCTTGCGGCGCAGTAGATCCGCAGCGCCGACGATCATTCGGTCACGAGTGGAAGTAGTCATCTTAATAAATTATGCCATCTGTCATATTATGGTGTAGCCTCAGGCTCGACTATGCCACTTGTCATAGTCGTACATCCACCTATTCCGCTACGAGGCACCGAAAAGATGACTGCTCGTCCTAAGCTCCCCAATCCGATCGATTCTGTAGTTCTGGCATCGTTGGACACTCCCGATGGATGGCTTGAGTACCCGCTGGGCAATGATGTGATCGAGGGCAATCCGGACACTCGGATGAAGCTCTTGCGAACCGTTGGCGTGAAAACCCCGCACAAGTCCGTGGCGTTCTTCACCTCTCGTCCTGCGAAGTTTCATTGGCGCTTCGAAAACGATGAGGCTTTTGTGCTGATCGAAGGTCGTATCGCAATCACTATGGACACTGGTGAGAGGTTCGAAATGGTTGCGGGGGATGCCGTATCGATTCCGGCTGGGCACACGGGGGTCTGCGAGGTCTTCGAGTTCAGCCGGAAATTCACCGTGGTTACCAGTGGAATCGCTGATTAACGGTAGACCTATGAAGGTGACCATGTCTCTGTAGCCGCGTACGCTGGAAAAGACATCATCGACTCGGTCGGTGGGTGTTCGTAGGTTGAGGACAACACGGCACCGAGTCGATCACCCAACAGATTCCAGGCGCGTTTCTTCTCTTCGGCATAATCGTGATGCAGATAGTGTCGCCTCACCCGGGAGCCGGCAAGCACATGGTTCTGACATCGATCAATGACGTCCAGGCTGACCCCCAAGGCCTGCATCATGGTCGCGCCTGTGCGGCGTAGGTCATGCGGTGTCCAGTCGCCATTCTGGCCGTCGGCAAGCACCAGTGTATCGTCATGGCGACGTCTGGAGAGGGCTTTGCGGTTTTTGAATCGGGCCTGGCGGTCACCCACCTGCTTACTCACCACTTTCACGTCCACATGCCCATCATCCTGCTTGTTCGGAAAGCACCATTGAGTATCGCCCGTCATGGTCTTGAGTTCCTGAAAGAAGTGCAGGGCAAAGGGTGAGAGGAAAACATAATGGTCTTGTTTTTTGCGCCGGCTGCCTTTGACGTTCCCGCTCGGGATGAACCAGGTATGGTTCTCCAGATCGACATTCTTCCATTCGGCCTGAAGCAGTTCACCGATCCGGCATAACGTTCCCAAACAGATCCAAAGCGCAAGTTGGGACTCTGATTTCAGGGGGCGAATTCCACCGTACTTCTCGCCGGCAGGTAGCGCTGCATAGTCGGTAGTCATTTTCTGAAAGCGTTGGTGTAATTCTTGAAGTTCGGTGGAGGAGAGGGTCCGAGTACGTTCCTCTTGGTAGTCACTGGGTACAAGCTTATCGATTTCGACCAAGTCTGCTGGATTTCCGTCGATCAGCAGTGTTCGCCATGGCTGTCGTTTCTGGGCCCATCCAAACATCTGAACGATATCCGAAAAAAGACTAATGGCTTGGCGAGTAGCGCCGCGAGCCATGACGGAACGCACCAGACCCCGCAGGTCATGCTCACTGACTGTACTGATGACTTTTGAGCCAACGGCGGGGTAAAGATCTTTCGCGAATTTTCTCCGTAGCTCGGCATTACCATCCTTTCGTGCCACACCATCGCGAAGCCATTCTCCCGCTAGGTCTAGCAGCGTTAGCTCCATAGATTTTTGCTGATCGGCTTCTGCGAGTTGTGCAGCCAGCTCCGCTTTCAGTCTGACCTTCCCTGCGCGCTTGTTCTCATTAGGATTGATCCCTTTTGCTACAAGGTCTCGTGCTTCGTTGCGCTCCTTGCGGATTTCGGTCAACGACTTGTTTGGCCAGGTACCACACGAGAAGCGGGTGTAAATCCTTTCCCAGCGAAACTGGAAGTAAAAGGGGATGGCGATACCTTTTTTGCGGAGTGAAACCCTGCCCGCGAGGCTGCCTTCGTCGCGTATGATGATGCCGACATCCTGCTCGGTCAGTGCTTCCAATTCCTTGGCAGTGAGCTTGGCCATAATCAACCTCCTGATAAGTTTACTCCCACATTTACTCCCACTAATTCGTCAGCTAAGGGTAGATCAGGATAGAGGTCGTTGGAAGAGTGAAGCGCTCAAAGGCCTTGTTTTACTGGGTTTGAGGATTCTATAGGGGCGCAGCGCGAACCAGGGATGCATAATGCATAACTGAATGGGGTGCTAGGGGTCGAGTGTTCGAATCACTCCGTCCCGACCATATAATTCAAGGGGTTGCGAGATTTTATCTCGCGACCCTTTTTTATTTTTGTTCTTTTTACCCCCACAAAATTACTTGCAGTTGTTCCTCTGAAGTGGGCATGGACCACTGCATATTAAGTATTCACATCCGGTCCTAACCTTACTGCCTCGCTCATCTCGGTTTCTGACCTTCGACTTCGATCCTTCGATGTTGGCTCACCTGTTGAGCACAGTACCTCGGCCGCGCCATTCAAAAACTTGTCTGCAATTGGGGACACCAGTCAGCGTCGATTTTTTCGTTACGTGAAGGGTGCGGGTTCCTCCCTGCTTGCCCGGTGACTCCGCATTTAACGGAATTCACGGCCTTCATTGAAAAACTTCCCCTCGCCTGAATAGGTAAGTACTTGCTGAAAGCCTCACATGGACGTTCGCTTACGGCTGAGCAGGTCGCCGCGGGCTCGATGAGGCCGCAGGGCTGCGGCATTCATCGGTACTGGCGGCGGAATTAATCAAGGCGCTGGCGATTCTGTGGGGGGCGGTATCGAACCTGACCTTGGTCTTTGCAATGCCGCTGCTTACCTGGGCTGTTCGTTCCAGTGCTGGTTGGCTGGCTTTGGTTACGCCAGGCGTTAGTTGCAGGGCGGAGGCAAGGCGCTATGGCGGGACATCAAACCTTCAATATCGTTCTGATAATAGAATTAAATACTGTATAAAGAATAATGCAGGATAAACTGCCTGCCTAGTCATGCTCTATAAAAACAAAAACGGTAACCAACATGCCATTTCTGAAAGGCTTCTCAATCGGCGCCAAGCTCCTCGTGCTGCCCGGGTTATTTGTGCTCGCTCTTCTGGTTGTCTCGGGTCTGGCCTATCGCGGGCTGGCCAAGCAACAAGCGGTAATCGAGGAAATCGACCAGTTGCGTTTCCAGCAGTATCGGCAAGTGTTAGAAACCTCGGCCGCCTCGCAGGCGGCGATGGTCGGCGCCTATGCCACAGGCGCGCGCATCCTTGAATCCAGTGGTCAAGCTTCTGCGGAGGACCTTGAGTCATATCTTGAGGATATGCAGGCCAGTGTCGACGACATGCGTGCCGGGCTGGACAAAGTGGCCCGTGAAACTCGCTTGGGCAAAGAGGAGAGAGCGCTCTATCAAGCGGTGCAGGAGCAGGCCGCAGTGGTCGGCGAGGGGCTTGCCGAATTCAAGCGCACTGCTTTGAGCGACCAGATACAGGCTGCCTCGCTGCTGGGTCGGGTGCGTGCCGACAACAATGGCTTGCAAGGTCAATTCAACCGGCTGTTGGGTCTACAAGCCGAGCTGACCTCTGGCGCCTTCGCTGAGGCGGGCGCAACACAACAGCAGGTCTCACGGATGCTCGTGGCGGTGCTGCTGGGTGGCAGCTTAATGGCTGTGTTAGTCAGTCTTTTGTTGCGTGCGCAAATCATCCGGCCCATCCGGGAAATCGAGAGGGCGTCGATCGAGTTGCGCGATGGCGACCTGACCCGACGCGTGCGGGTCATGGGTCGAGACGAGATTGCCCATACGGCTCAAGCATTCAACGAACTCATCGATAGCTTCCAGCAGGCCATGCGCCAGGTTGCCGGAGTCGCGGCATCGGTCGGCGCCTCGGCAGAGGAGCTGGTGGGCGCTTCGGCGCGGGTGGCGCAAAGCTCTACGGCGCAGGCCGGTGCGGTGGGCGCGGTGTCGATGACCATCGAGCAGATGAGCGACGGTATTGCGGCAATCTCCAGTCATGCTGAAAGCCTGCGCAGCTGCGCCGAAGCCAGTTTGCGCGGTGCGCAGGATGGACACTTGGCCTTATCGCGACTGCTTGAGAAAATCGACAGCGTGCGCCATGCCTTCTCCGCGATCCGCGGCTCGGTGGGCGATTTTGTCGAAAGTACGACAGCGATTACCGCCAGCATCGGTCAGGTCAAGGACCTCTCCGCGCAGACGGGCATGCTGGCGCTCAATGCGGCCATCGAAGCGGCGCGTGCCGGAGAGAGGGGGCGCGGCTTCAGCGTGGTGGCCGACGAAGTGCGTAACCTGGCACAACGCTCTGCGCTGGCGGCCAACTCGATCAACCAGCTGACGTTGAAGCTGGAGAGCCAGTCCGGGATCGTCGACCAGGCATTGAGCGCGGGCACTGTGGCATTGGAAGAAAGCGGCCGGCTGCTGAGTGAGTTGGAAAGCACCCTGCAGCAGGCAACGGAACTGGTGGGTGACTCTACGCGCGGGGTTGACCGGATCGCCGATGCGGTAAGCGTGCAGAGCGAGGGTGGGCGAGGCATCGTGGCCAACGTCGAGCACATCGCACGCATGGCCGGCGAGGGTGATGCGATCACCCATCAGGTATCCGGAGCCGTGGTGTCTTTGCGCGAGCTGTCCGATGAGCTGAATGTGGCGGTGGGACGTTTTCGCTACGAGGCCTGATTCGCTTGAGACTTCGCCGTCCTGAATATCAGCAGCAGCGGTATGACGCCGATGGATAACCACATCAGCAGCTTGAAGTCATCCAGGTAAGCCACCCAGCTGGCCTGCACAGTGATCAAGCCATCCAGTGCTGCACGCCCGCTGGCGGTCAATGGATTGAGCTGATGGTTGACAGGCCAGGCATCGAACAGGCGGTTGAACGGCGTCACGTATGCACCGATTTCGGCATGGTTTATCTGGGTGTTTTGCGCCAGCAGCACCGTAACGATCGAGATGCCAACGCTCGAACCGACGTTGCGTGACAGGTTGTACAGGCCCGTGGCTTCGCCTCGCAAATGCGGGGGCAGGGTGGTAAAGGCGATGGTGGTCAGCGGGACGAACAACAGACCCAGGCTCGCGCCCTGAATAAAGCCGACGTAGATGATGGTGTCGATGGACACGGCCGGCGTCCAGCCGGTCATCATGTACATCGACCAGGCGGACAGCAACAAACCGCAAAACAGTATCCAGCGAATATCCACTTTGCCGATGATCTTCCCGGCAAGGAACATGCTGAGCATCGTCCCCAGTCCGCGTGGCCCCATGACCATGCCGGCGGTGAGCACCGGGTACCCCATCAGGGTTTGCAGGTAGGGTGTCATCAGTGCCAGCGAGGCCAGGTAGGTGATGCCAATGATAAAGATAAACACCACCGCCACCGAGTAATTGCGATCTTTGAACAGCTTCAGGCTGATAAAGGGCTTGTCATGAGTGAAGGTGTGGACAATGAAGATGTACGAAGCGACGGCGGCCACCAGCGCTTCCAGGATGATTTCCCCGGAGTCGAACCAGCCCAGTTGTTCGCCGCGGTCGAGGAACAATTGAATCGACATGATCGCCACGCTGAGCGAGCCAAAGCCCAGCCAGTCCAGGCGTGCAGTCTTGTCGGCCGGGGTTTCCCGTATGAAGCGGGTCATGCCGATAAAGGCCAGCAACCCGATAGGCAGGTTGATGAAGAACACCCAGCGCCAGCTGAGGTGTTCCGTCAGCCAGCCGCCGAGCATCGGACCTAATACCGGGCCGACCATGACCGATACCCCGAACAGGGCCACTGCCGACCCTCGGTCTTTCTGCGGGTAAATATCCAGCAGAATGCCTTGCGATAAGGGCACCAATGCCGCCCCGGCCACCCCTTGCAGCAGGCGGAACAGGATGATTTCTTCCAGGGAGCGGGCGATGCCACAGAGCACCGAGGCCAATACAAAACCGAAGATCGACCACAGCAATACGCGCTTGCGACCGAAGCGTCGGGCAAGGAATGCCGAGGGCGGCGTCATGATGGCTGTGGCGACGATGTAGGAAGTCAGCACCCAGTTAATCTGATCGGCGCTGGCCGATACGCTGCCCTGCATAAAGGGCAGTGCGACGTTGGCGATGGTGGTGTCCAGCGCCTGCATGACCACCGCCAGCACCACGCACAGTGTGATCAGTACCCGCAGCGGCGAGGGCGGCAGCGGTCCGGACACGTCATTCATGATGGCGTGCGAGCAGGTTTGCCAGTGGCTTGGGCAGGCCTCGTGCGGTGCCGGTGTCGATATCTACCACGGCGCTCATGCCATGGCGCAGCGCCGGTTTGCCGACAGCATCGTCGATATGGATGCGTACCGGAATGCGCTGCACGACTTTCACCCAGTTGCCCGTGGTGTTCTGGGCCGGCAGCAGGGAGAAGCTCGAACTGGAGGCCGGGCTGATGCTTTCCACGGTGCCATGCCAGGTGATACCCGGATAAGTGTCTACCTCGATGGTGACGCCCTGGCCAATCCGGGCGTTGGTCAGCTCGGTTTCTTTCGGGGACGCCGCGACCCACAGTCGCTCGCTGGAGACCAGGCTGAAGCCCGATTGGGGTGGTTGCAGATACGCGCCCACTTGCAGCGAGTCAACGTTGGTGACGACGCCGTCGAACGGGGCGATGACCACGGAGTTTCGCAGGTTGCGTTCGGCTTCATTCAGGGCCGCCAGCGCCTGCAAGTAGGAAGGATGCTGCTCAAGTGGTCTGTCCAGGCGCCCACCCAGTTGGGCCAACGCCGCGGCAGCCTGGGCCTTGGCGACCGATACTTGCTGACGGGTATTGTCGAGGTCCTGGTGGGCGTCGTCGTAGATAGTCCTTGAGACGGCGGCAACGCTGACCAGCTTTTCCAGCCGTTGCAGATTGGTCTGGTAAAACGGCAATTTGGCTTCAGCCTGGGCGATTTCGGCCAGAGATTGGTTGTAGCTCGCCTTGAGGTAGAGGATCTGGTTGCGCGCGTTCTCCAGCTGCGCCCTGGCGCTGGCCACGGCGATTTCAAACGGCTCGGGCTTGAGGCGGAACAAGACCTGGCCTTTGCTCACGGTCTGGTTGTCACTGACTTCAATGGCCGCGACGATCCCGGCGACATCGGTTGAAACTCCCACCCGCTCGGCCTGGATATAAGCGTTGTCGGTACTCACGACCTGGCCACCCAACACATACCAGGCGGCGCAGGCCACGACACTGATCGGTGCCAGCAAAAACAGACCGATGCGCCAGCGTTGGCGCGCCGTGTCATTCGGTTCTTGAGCATCGCCATCAAGGGCGGAAGCCTCGGGCGCCTGCATCCGGGGTTTTTCCACGGGCTCGAGCGGTCGGGCTTCGGCGTGCACGGCAGGGCGCTGCAATGTCGGCTCAGCCATGTTTCACCTCGCGCGCAACGTCATGGAGGACAAAGCCGAGGGTGGATTGGGTCATCGTCAGCGCACCTTGGAGTTAATGAGCAAGCTAATGGTAATCAGGCTTATGGATTGCTCGCTAGCTATTTTCCATTAGAACATGATCACTAATAGAAGAAATGTCCATTTGTAGGTGGCCTAAAGAGCGGCAATGTGTCTATTGAACCAAGGTTCGTAGAGGGTTGTGGCCACATCTTGCGGTTTTCGTTGGCTGTAAATAATTTCAACAGAAAACAAAATACTGTTTATTTGTGTTTGCTCTCTCTGCCGCGAAGCACTACAGTTAGCGCTGACTGCGTTCAACGCATTTGCCCAAGACCAATAACAAAGAGGCAGCCCGATGATGACCCCTGGCTGGTGGGCCATGGCGCTTTGCGAGGCCGTGAAAGATCAAGTGCCATTGGCCGTGGCCTTTGCCGGCGAGGAACTGGTCCTGTTCCGAAACGCAGCCGGCCAGGCCTTTGCCCTGGAAGACCGTTGCCCACATCGGCGGGTGCCGCTGGCTTTGGGGCGAGTCGTCGAGTCCGGTCTGCAGTGCGGTTATCACGGCTGGACCTTTGATGGCGCCAGTGGTGGCTGTACGCAGATCCCCAACCTGCATACCGATGAGCGTGTGCCTGCACGTTATGCCGCGCGTGCCTTTGCGGTCAGCGAGGCGAATGGTTTTGTCCATGTGTGGTTGGGTGAAGGGGCACCGCAAGGGCAATTGCCCAGCAGCGACTACCAACCGGGCGGACGCGAATTTACCGGTTCCACCATCGTCAACATGAGTCACGACCAGTACCTGGACGCGATGCTCGACGGCCCGGAATGCTTGCTCGGGTTTGCCCATGTGCGCCTCACCGATTTTTTCCTTGGCGATCTGCGCAGCGAGCAGGGGCGGGTGGTTCTGGAGCGAGGTGCGGTATGGACCACACAAATCCTGCCTTCGCAGTTTGTGGTGGATTACCCCTTGATCGTGCGCACCGCGGTCCCCTTTAACGGCGGTACTGTTCGAGTGGATTTGCTGAGCGAAGATGAATTGCCGCTGGTGACGCTGATGATCGCCACCGGTGCCAACCGTCGTGGCACAACCAGTTTGTGCTGGCGTGGTTTTGTGCATGAGCACGTACACCTCAGGGCACCCCTGCGTTGGCGTCTGGCCCGCCTGCGCAAACAGGCGCCGTTCCAGGTGAACAGCCGGATCGACGGCACAGCCGTCGCGGCCTTGTTGCAAACCTCATCCCGCGAACTGCGTGAGTTGCGCCAACCGACCCTGATTCCCGTCAGCGCAGTCGTCTGAGCACAGGAGCTCCCACCATGCATGCCGTGCCTTCCTCCACCGATACGATCCCTGGCAAAGTTCGGGGTGACTGGACGCCAATCAACTACGACCTGCGTGACACCTGGTTCCCGGTGTCCCATAGCCGCGACCTGGGTACCCGGCCCATTCGCCGGATCATTCATGCTCAGCCCTATTACCTGTGGCGCGACAACGGGCGTGCGGTGGCGGCCGAGTTTCACCCGCATTTCCCCCATAAAGAGCTGACACTCACAGCGTTTACCGGGGGACGGGGCTTTTATCCGCTGGTTGAGCGCTACGGGTACATCTGGGTCTGGTACGGTAATCCGGACGCTGCCGACATGCAGTTGCTCCCGCATATTCCGTTTCTACCCCAGGATGGCAGTCTTCCCGGTTACACCCAGCGAACCGTGCGGTTTGATGCGACCTCGGCGCTGTCGGTGGAAAACCTGATTGATCTGACCCATGCCGATTTCCTGCATGCCAATACCATTGGCGACGGTGTAAGCGAGTCGGACGTGGTGGAAGTGCAATGGACCTCCGAGACCGTGACTCGCACCCGTACCGTGGCGCAAAAGTCAGTGGCGCCGATCATGCGCTGGGTCGGCGGCGTGCGCGCCAGGTATCAGGATTTTCGCGCCGTGCTGCACATTCATCTACGCAGCAACGTATGCATCTCCTATCCGCGCTTTCGCCCCGGTTACGACGTGCCCAACCTGCAACCCTTCCTGCCGGTGGGCAAGCATCGCTCGCGGTGTGACGTCACCTTCAACACCACCGCTGCACCCGCACCTTTTCGTTATGTGATGCCGCGCATCAACTACATCATCCAGCCCCAGGACAACTCGGTGGTGCGCCCGCAGAACCAACGTTATTTCGAGGTCGACCCACGTCGCGACCTGCACTCGCGCTTCGATACGCCGGGTACCCGTTATCGCTACCAGATGGAGCAGTTGGCCGAACGCCAGCGCGCTGGCCAATTCACCTACGGCGGCGATGCTGAACCCGGGCGCGACATCACGGCCTTGCTCGGCATGAACGACTGACACCAATGTACGAGGAGTGCTGCAATGGATCTGGGTATTGGCGGACGTATTGCTCTGGTGTGCGCATCCTCTCGGGGACTTGGCAAAGCCTGTGCGCTGGCATTGGCGCAGGAGGGCTGTGAGGTGCTGATCAACGGCCGCGATGCCGAGAGCCTGGAACACACTGCGCAGGACATCTTGCGCAGCACCGGCCGGCTGCCGCGCACCGTGGTGGCCGACCTGTCCACCGCCGCCGGGCGACAGGCGCTGCTGGCTGCCTGTCCGGTGATGGATATTCTGGTGACCAACAACGGCGGGCCAGAGCCGGGTCGTCCGGAGGATTGGGATCATGCTGCCTGGCTGGCGGCCATTGAGGCCAACATGCTCTCGGGTATCCTGCTGATTCAGGCGGTGGTCGTTGGTATGCGTGCGCGAGGTTTCGGCCGTATCGTCAATATCACCTCGGCGATGGTTAAGTCGCCCCGGTTGCCATTGGGTTTGTCCACGGCGGCGCGTGCGGGGCTGACCGCTTTTTGCAAAGCTCTGTCGGTCGAGGTGGTGCGGGACAATGTGACGATCAACAATCTGCTGCCGGAGCGCATTGAGACGGACCGTCTGCGCTTTATGACCGAGCAACTGGCGGAACTTCGCCAGCTCAGTTTTGAGCAAGCACGGGTGGAAATGCTCAAGCCGATAGCCGCACGACGATTTGGCCAGCCGAGCGAACTGGCAGCGGCCTGCGCATTTCTCTGTTCGGCGCAAGCCGGCTATATCACCGGGCAAAATTTGCAGATCGACGGCGGCAGCTATGCCGGATTGATTTAGCCACCCCGGCGTTCTTTCCAGTCGGCGGGCGGCACTTCGCTGGCGTCGAAATCCAACTCCACTTCAACCCCATTGGGGTCCTGGATGAACAGCTGCCACGTGCGCTCGGCGCCGGGCGCACGGATCACTTTGAATCGCACGCCGTGCTCACTCAGGTGTTTCCACATCCTCTGCAAGCCCTGGGCATGAAACGCCATATGGTCAAGCACGCCACGTCGCGGCTCCGGCATTTGTGATACGCCCACCACATGCAGAACTGGTTGTTCCTGGGTGTACAGCCAGAATCCGGGAACCGGGAAGGGCGGGCGTGGCCCCTCCACCAACCCGAGTACTCCAACATAGAAATTTCGTGTCGCCTCCAGTTGGTCGGAGACGATGGTGAAGTGGTCCATGCGCAGGATCATCGCAACGCCCTTAATCGGCTTTTAGTGATATTTAGACGAATTGTTATTTATTGTTCATATCCATGCTTATGATTCTATATTCGGAATACTAATCTATCTATGGAATTTATCGCCGATCGCTTAGGGTAACGCCATGGATTCGTTCTGCAGCTCTGCTGCAAAACGCTAAGCGCAGAAGAAGACAGGTGCTGAATGAGCCAGGCAATCCTCGAAGGAATTCGCGTCATCAGTCTGTGTTCCGGCATTGCCGGATCTGCCGCTGGCATGCATCTTTGCGAAGCGGGTGCCGAAGTGGTGATGATCGAGCCACCCGCCAACCGTGCCAGAGAGAAACAGGCGCTGTTTGCTGTGCTTAACCGTGGCAAACGAAGTGTCATCCTCTGCCTAGAAAATGCCGCAGATCGCCAGCAACTGAACTCGTTGCTAGCCAGCGCCGATGTGCTGCTGCATGACTTCACCCCCGCGGTAGCGCAGGCCCATGGTCTGGCAGACGCGCAGCTCACTGCAGACTTCCCTCGATTGGTTATCTCAGCGATCAGCGGCTGGCCCCATCGGCATGCACTGGCGAATTCCATTCCCCGGGAAACGCTTATCCTGGCGCGCCTGGGCCTGTTGGACGAACAGCCGGCGCATCGCCCCGGCCCGGTGTTCGTACGCATGCCATTTGCCAATTGGCTGGCCAGCTGGCTGTGTGTGGTCGGGGTGATGGCGCGGTTACTGGCGCGCGACCGTGACGGCTGCGGCGGCATCGCTCATACGAGTTTGGCTCAGGCAGCCTTGGTGCCAATGACCATGCATTGGAACCGCGCACAAACACCGACCCCGGCCTTTGCCAAAGGTCTGGATAAACACATTCCAATTCCATTGCACCAGTGCGCTGATGGCCGCTGGTTGCATGTGCATTATTCGCCGGACAAATCCCCTTGGATGGCCGCGGCACTCAGTGAGTTCGGCGAAACCGAAGTGGCTCGCTTGAACGCGCTGTGGCCATCGAGCCATGTGGCGCCAAACTTCGGCGCCAACAAGGCGATCATTGCCACACGGTCGGCACAGGAATGGGTCGAGCATTTCTGGCAGCACGACGTTGCTGCGCAAATTGCCGCTCCATTTGGCGATATCTACTTCGACGAACAAGCACGCCTGAATGGCTATGTGGTTGAAGTCGACGATGTGCAGTTGGGCAAAACACTGCAACCAGGCCCTGCCTGGCAGGTGCAGCCACCCGCACGAGTTGGCGGTAGCGCACCTCTGGCAGGTGAGGGGAACGCCGGACTGTCTGGCGCCGATGCTGTGATCCCTTCGCAACTGCCCAGGTCGAGTCCGGCGCCCTTGCCTCCGCTGCACGGTCTGAAAGTACTGGATCTGGGCGCCTATCTGGCCGGGCCGTTTGCCTGCATGTTGCTGGCGGACCTGGGGGCAGAAGTCATTAAAATCGAGGCGCCCAAGGGCGATGCCATGCGCCGCCTGGAGCGGATTTTCAGCGGTACCCAGCGTGGCAAATTGGGCGTCGCGTTGCAGTTGGGCGATCGGCAGACCGAGCCCGCCGTAGAGGCGTTGGCACGTTGGGCCGATGTGGTACACCACAACATGCGGCTTCCCGCCGCACGCAAGCTCAAGGTCGACTACGAGAGCCTCAAAGCGCTCAACCCGCAGCTGGTGTATTGCCATGTCAGTGCCTACGGACCGACCGGACCGCGCACGGATTGGCCGGGCTTTGACCAACTGATGCAGGCCTCTTGCGGCTGGGAAGTCGAGCAGGGCGGTGAGGGCCAGGCGCCCATGTGGCTGCGCTTCGGCGTGGGTGATTTTTTTGCCGGTCTGTCCTCGCTCTACGCCTTGCTCCTGGGGTTGTATGAGCGCAACCGCAGTGGCGTCGGACAAATGGTCAGCTCGTCATTGCTGGGCGCCACGATGCTGTCGATGAGCGAAGCGGTGGTGCTGGAAGACGGCAGCCTCACACCAATCGATCATTTGGACGCGCAACAGACCGGTCTGAGTGATGCCCATCGTTTGTATCGGTGTAGCGATTCCTGGCTGGTGGTGGCAGCGCTGCAACCGGATGAGGTGCAACGTTTCGAGAGGCTGGTGGATGATCAGCCCGAAACCTGGTTTGCCGATCAGACCCGGCAAGCGGCGCTCGCCTCATTGGTCGCAGCGCAGGTTCCTGCACAGGCAGTGCTGGAAGCGCAGATGGATGCCTTTCTCGACAGCCCCGAACACGCCGAAGCGGGTCTGCACGCTCATTACTCACATGCTGTTTACGGTGACCTGCAACAGATCGGCGCGTTCTGGGACTTCGGCAACTTGCCGTTATCGCTGCAGCGTCCGCCACCCGCCCTCGGCCAACATACCCGGCAAGTTCTGGAAGGCCTCGGCTTTACCGGCAGCGAGCTCGAACGATTGGCCTCGGTTGGCCTGGTGGCGCTGTAACGGTGGGCCTATTGCCCGACAGGATTTTTCGACAAGCACAAGGAATACCCATGTACGAGTTGGATTTCAGCGGTAAAACCGTGCTGGTAGTTGGCGGGTCCAGTGGCATCGGCAATGGCATTGCGCAGAACTTTCGCCAGCGCGGTGCCGAGGTGCATGTCTGGGGTACGCGTGCCTCGGCGGCGGCCTATAACGACTCACCTGACTCTAATCTTGAAGGCCTGCATTACGCCCAGGTAGACGTCGCGGATGCGGCATTGATCGAAGGGGTCTGTGTGCCATTCACCCGCCTGGATGTGTTGGTGCAGGCACAAGGCACGGTGCTCTACGACCGTCAGGAATTTCTCACCGAGGGTTTCAAGCGAGTACTCGACGTCAACCTCACCAGCCTGATGGTGTGCGCGCAGAAATTTCACCCACTGCTGATGCAGGCCAAGGGTTCGATGATCACTGTCAGCTCCGCTGCCGCCTTCCACTCCACGCGTGGCAACCCGGCCTACAACGCCTCGAAAACCGGTGCTTTCGGACTGACTCGCACCCTGGCCGAAGCCTGGGCACGTGACGGCATCCGGGTGAATGGCATTGCCCCCGGTTTGGTGGAAACCAAGCTGACGCGGGTGACCACCAGCAACCCCAAGCGCCTCGAAGGCGCATTGCGCGCCATTCCTCAAGGGCGCTTGGGCACGCCCCAGGACATGGCCAACGTGGCCCTGTTCCTTGCCTCGCCGCTGGCCAGCTATGTGCTCGGCCAAACCCTGTTGGTCGACGGCGGCATGCTGCTGGCCTGATCGCTATTTGCTAGGAGACACACCATGGCCTGGGACTTTCAGACCGACCCCGAGATACAGGCGGAACTGGATTGGATCGAGCAGTTTGTACGGGAGGAAGTCGAGCCCCTCGATCATGTGCTGGGCAGCCCGTGGAATATCCACGATCCGTTGTTCAAGCAACTGGTCAAACCGCTGCAAGCGCAGGTGAAGGCTCGCAAGTTGTGGGCGTGTCACCTGGGCCCGGAACTGGGCGGGGCAGGGTATGGCCAGGTGCGCCTGGCATTGATCAATGAAATTCTCGGCCGCTCGCTGTTCGGCCCGATTGTGTTTGGCTGCCAGGCCCCCGATTCAGGCAACGGGGAAATCCTCGCCCATTACGGCACCCCGGCGCAGAAGCAGCGCTACCTGCAACCGTTGCTCGATGGCGATATCGTGTCCTGCTTCGCCATGACCGAGCCGCAAGGTGGCGCGGATCCTGCCGTGTTCACCACCGAAGCGGTGCGCGATGGCGATGACTGGCTGCTGAACGGCGAAAAATGGTTCGCCTCCAATGCCCGCTACGCAGCGTTCTATATCGTGATGGCGGTCACTGATAAAAGCGTATCGGTGTATGAAGGCATGTCGATGTTCATCGTCGCCGCTGACGCGCCCGGGGTGAGCATTATCCGTAACGTCGGTATCGCCGATGACCCCGCCGCCACCCATGCTTACCTGTCATTCGACAAGGTGCGAGTGCCTGCGGGCGACATGCTCGGTGCGCCCGGCCAGGCATTTGTCGTGGCTCAGGTGCGGCTCGGTGGTGGCCGCGTGCACCATGCCATGCGGGTGATCGGCCAGGCGCAAAAAGCCCTTGATGCACTCTGTGAACGATCCCTGTCGCGTAGTACCCAGGGCAGCCGCCTGGCGGACAAGCAGATGGTCCAGGAAAAAATTGCCGATTCGTGGATCGAACTGGAGCAGTTTCGCTTGCTGGTGATGCGTACGGCGTGGCGCATCGATCAGTATCAGGACTACAAGCGGGTGCGCAAGGACATCGCTGCGGTGAAAGCCGCCATGCCCAAGGTGTTGCATGACATCGCCGCGCGCGCCCTGCATGTACATGGCTCGTTAGGGGTATGCGAAGAAATGCCGTTTACCGGGTACATCGTCCGCTCCTTCCAGATGGGGCTGGCCGACGGGCCCACCGAAGTGCACAAAGTCACGGTGGCCAAACAGCTGCTGCGCGACTATCAGCCCTGCGACGAGTTGTTCCCCGATTACCATCGGCCCACCGCCGCGGCCCGCGCCCGGGAAAAATACGCCGGCGTGCTGGCCAGTCTCGGCGAGCGCGACGTATGAACGATTGGCAGGATCTGGTCGACCTCGAGCGCCTGGCCGACTGGATGGACACCCAAGACCTGGAAAGTGGCCCGATCAAGGCTGCGGTACGTTTAGCCGGCGGCACGCAGAATCTGCTGCTGCGCTTTCGGCGAGGCGTGCGTGAATTCGTGTTGCGCCGGCCTTCCCTGGAACTGCGCGAAGTCGGCGGTAAAACCATCGTCCGTGAAGCGCGCCTGCTCAAGGTATTGGCCGGATCGCAAGTGCCCCATGCCGGTTTGATCGCCGACTGTACTGACCAGGCCGTTCTGGGCTCCAGTTTTTATTTAATGGAACCAGTGCAGGGCTTCAACCCCAATAGCGCCGCAGGATTGCCAGCACCCCATGCTGAACGGCCGGCGCTGCGCAGGCGCATGGGCTTTGCCATGGTGGATGCGCTATTGCGTCTGGGCGACATTGACTACCAGGCGGTGGGGCTGGCGGACTTTGGCCGCCCGGACGGTTTTCATCAGCGTCAGGTCTCACGCTGGCTGGCACACTTGGACAGCGTCAAAGACTACCCCGGTTGGCCGGGGGCGAGCAGCCTGCCGGGACTTGCACGTTTGGCCAATTGGCTGAGCGATCATTGCCCGCAGCAGTTTGAGGCCGGTATTCAACATGGCGACTTTCACCTGTCCAACGTCATGTTCCGGCATGACTGCGGGGAGTTGGCCGCGGTCGTCGATTGGGAGCTGGCGACCATCGGTGATCCGTTGCTCGACCTTGCCTGGCTGGTGGTCACCTGGCCCTGTGCCGACGGTCGTGGTGCCGGCACCATCGAAGTGCATCCCTGGGACGGCTTTTGCAGCAGCGACGAACTGGTCGCCCATTACCACGCCGGCAGCTCGCGCTCGTTGGCGGACTTCACCTGGTACCTGGTGTTGGCGGGTTTCAAACTCGGCATCTTTCTCGAAGTCAGTTACGCCCGTGCGTGTGCGGGTAAAGCCTCGATGGTCACGGGTGAAAAACACCACGCCTCAGCGTTGCATCTATTCGCTACGGCGTTGCAGCGCATCGATCAAACCGCCTGATAACCAGAGGGAAAGCCCATGCAACTGGCCGGTAAACGAATCATCGTCACGGGAGGCGCCAGGGGTATCGGCGCGGCAGTGGTCAAAGCATTTGTGGAGGAGGGAGCCTATGTCGTCAGCCTCGACCTGGGCGAAGCCGCCTTGATGACGGGGGACGGTGGCGGGTGGGCGCATACACGAGTCTGCGATATCGCTGACAGCCAATCCGTGGATGCCGCTTTCGCCTGGGCCAACGAACGGCTCAATGGTCTGGATGTGCTGGTACATGCTGCGGGTATCGCGCCGAATGCCAGTGCCGACAGCATCACGCTGGACGAGTGGGAAAAAGTCTTTGCGGTGAATACCCGTGGCACATTCCTGACCAACCGCGCGGCCTATGAGCTGCTGAAGGGCAGCGGTGGGCGGATCATCAACTTCGCCTCTGCGGCAGGCGTCATCGGACAGCCCGGCAAAGCCCATTACGCGGCCAGCAAGGGGGCGGTGCTGGCGTGGACGCGCACGGTGGCGCGGGAATGGGGCCCCTTGGGCATTACCGTCAACGCTATCGCCCCGGCGATGTGGACGCCGATGTACGAGGCGACTCGCGCGAGCATGAGCACCGAGCAATTGCAGCAGCACGATGCCTACATGACAAGGCAAGTGCCCATCGGCGGACAGCTGGGTGAACCGGCCCGGGATCTGGCGCCTGTGCTGGTATTTCTTGCCGGAGACGGTTCGCGATTTGTCACCGGGCAAACGTTGATGATTGATGGCGGCATGCTGATGCTCAGTTGAGTTGAAGGTGGGGCGCCTGGCGCCTCTCCTAGCGACCGCGGATCAACTGCAAAAACTCCTGGCGGGTGTTGTACGACTCGCGGAACGCGCCGAGCATTACCGAGGTGCTCATCACCGAGTTCTGCTTCTCCACACCGCGCATCATCATGCACATGTGTTTTGCCTCGATCACTACCGCCACTCCGGCGGCATCGGTCACTAGGGAAATCGCGTCGGCAATCTGCCGTGTCAGGTTTTCCTGAATCTGCAAACGGCGAGCGAACATATCGACAATGCGGGCCACTTTCGACAGCCCCAGCACCTTACCAGTGGGAATATAGGCGACATGGGCCTTGCCAATAAACGGCAGGAGGTGGTGTTCGCAGAGTGAGTACAGTTCGATGTCACGGACGATGACCATCTCATCGTTGTCCGATTCAAACAACGCGCCGTTGACGATCTGTTCGAGGCTTTGCTGATAGCCATGACACAGGTACTGCATGGCTTTCGCCGCGCGTTTTGGCGTGTCCAGCAAGCCTTCTCGCTCTGGATCTTCGCCCACTCCGTGAAGAATCTCCCGGTAGTTTCTGGCCAGCTCTTCGTTCATGGGTCGACCTTATTGTTTTAGCCAACTTCCCGGGCGGCATCGCATGCAACCCGGGTCCTGGCACCTGGCCCAGGGCCGGGATATTTACAGTTGAGTGATGGCGATTTTGCCGGTGACCTGGCTGGCATCGTGAAACGTGACACTCGGACCATTACGCCATTGCTCAAGCAATTGCGCCTGGCGCTTTTCGGCGTGGCCGAGGAAACGCTCTTTCACCGGACCATAACCGCGAACGCTGTCTGGCAACTCCGCCAACTCCTGAGCAAGGCTCAGCTTGTCGGCCGTCAAGCCAGTGAGTAATTCATCGAGGACTTGTTCGTAACTGGCCAGCCAGTTGCGTTCCACCTTGCGTTCATGGGTACGACCGAACGGATCAAGCCAGGTATTACGCAGGAACTTGAGCCTGGCCAGCAGCTTGAAGCCTTGCAGCATCCACGGGCCGAAGCTGCGTTTTTTCGGTTCGCGACCGGAGCCGTTATCGTTCAGCAGCGGTGGTGCCAGGTGGAAGCGCAGGCGGTAGTCGCCCTCGAAGCCGGCCTGGATTTTTTCCAGGAATTGTCCATCGGTAAACAGGCGCGCCACTTCGTATTCATCCTTGATCGCCAGCACTTTGAAGTAATATCGGGCGACACTCGCCGACAGCTTGCCGGGTTGTCCGAACAGTGCGGTTTCCGCCTTGATGAATTGCTCGACACGAAACCGGTAGCGTTGGGCATAGGCGTAGTTCTGGTACGCAGTGAGAAACTCCATGCGCCGTGCCAGCGTTTCTTCCAGGCTTTGCGACAGTAAGCGGTCCGGGCTTTGCACCTTGCCGGCTTCCAGTTTGCGTAAAACCCGTGGCAAGTCATGGGCGCTGCACCGGCCCCAGTCAAAGGCCGAGAGGTTGAAGGGCACCGCGGTGCCGTTCAGTTCGATGGCCTGTAGCAGCGCCGCTTTACCCACCGGCAACCAGCCTTTCTGGTAGGCATAGCCGAGCATGAAGGTGTTCGTGGCTATCGAATCACCCAACAACGCCGTGGCAATTTTGCTGGCGTCGACAAAGTCCGCCTGGTCGGAGCCCACTGCTTCGACAATTTGTGCCGACATGCTCTGGGTCTGGAATTTCGGGTCCGGGTGTTTGAGCAAATCACCACTTTCCGCTTGCTGGGCGAAGGTGCGCACAAAAGCGCTGGTAATGCTTTCCTCGCTGTTGACCACGGCATGGGTGACGCCGTGACGCAGCTTGGACAAGGTTTCGGTGTTGGCACTGACCACCAGGTCGCAACCCAGCAGCAAGCCCGCTTCACCCTCGGCAATCCGCGGTGCAAACAATTGTTCCTGGTGCGCGGCGATGCGGATGTGCGACCACACCGCGCCGCCTTTTTGCGCCATGCCGGCCATGTCCAGATTGAGCGTGCCTTTACCTTCGATGAACGCCGCCATCCCCAGCAGGGCACCGATGGTCACCACGCCCGTACCGCCCACGCCAGTGATCAGGATGCTGTAAGGCTCATCCAGCGCGACGGTCGCGGGCGTCGGCAAATCCCACACGTCATCCTTCGCGGCCGCCAAGGCCTTGGGTTTGCGCAAGGTGCCACCTTCGACCGTGACAAAACTCGGGCAAAAACCGTTGAGACACGTGAAGTCTTTGTTGCAAGAGGACTGGTCGATTTCACGCTTGCGGCCGAACTCGGTTTCCACCGCCACCACCGACATACAGTTGGATTTGCTGCTGCAATCGCCACAGCCTTCACACACTGCTTCATTGATTACGACACGGCGTGCCGGATCCGGAAACTTGCCGCGCTTGCGACGCCGACGCTTTTCCGCAGCGCAGGTCTGGTCATAGATGATTGCGGATACGCCCTGGAACTGGCGCAGCTGTTCCTGCACTTCGTCCATCTGGTCGCGACGCAGCACCGGCACGCCGTCTGCCAGATCATGGATGTGCTGATACTTCTCGACATCTTCGCTGACCACCACCACACGCTGCACGCCTTCTGCAACGAGTTGCCGGCTGATTTGCGCCACGCTGAGGCTGCCGTCCACTGGTTGGCCGCCGGTCATGGCCACGGCGTCGTTGTAGAGAATCTTGTAGGTGATCTGCACCTTGGCCGCGATGGCAGCCCGAATCGCGAGAATGCCGGAGTGGAAATAGGTTCCGTCACCGAGGTTGGCGAACACATGTTGAGTAGTGGTAAACGGTGCCTGGCCGATCCACGCCACGCCTTCGCCCCCCATCTGACTGAACGTCTGGGTCTGCGGGTAGATCCAGGCGGCCATGTAATGGCAGCCGATGCCGGCCAATGCGCGACTGCCCTGCGGGACTTTGGTCGAGGTGTTGTGCGGGCAACCGGAACAGTAGTGGGGCACGCGTTCCATCAGGTTACTGAACTGGTCTTTGCTCGCCAATTGCGCATCCAGCACCGCCAGGCGCACTTGCAGCGGGCCACTTTGATGCAGGCGCAAAATGCGTTTGGCCAGCGCCCGGGCGATCATAGCCGGGGTCAGGTCGTTGATGGCGGGTAGCAACCAACCCGTGTGCGGCAGGCTCCACTCACCCTTGTCGTCAAACTTGCCGACGATGCGCGGGCGCACATCCTCGCGCCAGTTGTAGAGTTCTTCCTTCAACTGGTACTCGATCATGTGGCGTTTTTCTTCCACCACCACGATTTCTTCCAGGCCCTCGGCGAACTGCCGGACGCCTTCAGCCTCCAGCGGCCAAACCATGCCGACCTTGTAGACCCGCAGGCCAATCTGCTGGGCGAGTGTTTCGTCGATGCCGAGGATTTTCAGTGCCTGGCAAACGTCGAGGTACGATTTGCCTGACGTGATGATGCCGATGCGCGCTTTCGCTGAGTCCATCACGACACGGTCGAGGCGGTTGGCCCGTGCATAGGCGAGGGCAGCATATAGCTTGTGTTCCAGCAGGCGCTGTTCCTGTGCCAGGGGCGGGTCCGGCCAACGGATATTCAAGCCACCTTCGGGCAGCGGGATATCGGGAATGATCGGTTGTACGCGATGAATGTCGATGTCGACGACGGCCGCGCTCTCTACGGTATCGGCCACCGCTTTGAGGGCGACCCAGCAGCCGGAATAGCGCGACATGGCCCAGCCATGCATGCCGTAGTCGAGGTATTCCTGCACCCCCGATGGCGCCAGCACCGGCATCATCACCGCTTTGAAAATGTGTTCGGTCTGGTGCGGTAGCGAGGAGGAGCGTGCGCCATGGTCGTCGCCGGCAATGGCCAGCACGCCGCCAAATTTCGAGGTGCCGGCGGCGTTGGCGTGGCGGAACACATCGCCGCAGCGATCGACGCCCGGACCCTTGCCGTACCACATGCCAAACACGCCATCGTAGGTGGCGCCTTCGAAGAGATTGACCTGTTGCGTACCCCAGATTGAGGTAGCAGCGAGGTCTTCGTTCATGCCTGGATGGAACACCGTGTGGTGTTCCTTGAGGTAGTCGCGCGCCTTCCACAATGCCTGGTCGAAACCACCCAGCGGCGAGCCACGGTACCCGGAAATAAAACCGGCGGTATTCAAGCCATTGGCCAGATCGCGTTGGCGCTGCATCAGCGGCAGACGCACCAGCGCCTGAATCCCGGTGAGCAAAACTTTTCCAGTGTGCTGGACGTACTTGTCATCCAGAGACGGGGGCGCACTCATGTTCATCCTCCAGGCTTTATTGTCATGGCGGCGCCAGGAGAGCGGCGTTGCCTAGTTATTGGCTGGAGTCTAGGGAGCAGTTTTGCCATCGTAAAATCACAAAAACAATGGGGCGGTATCGGATATTCAAATACCGCAACGCACACTGTTCTTCACGCTGTTGTAGATAAAGCCGGTTATCGGTCTGGTGTCATTTCACCTTGTTTCGGGCTTGATATCCCCACAGAAAATATCCACGTTGCCATCGGCCGGAGTGGTCCTTATTACTAAGTAATATCCACCAGAAAGCAGCTCTGCCAGCGTCACTGGCGCACTTCGTGAATAGGTCCAGCCGCGCGTTGCAGAAATGCGATTGGTGTTGATCCGGTCATTCATTGCATAGGCGACAGTCCCGGGGCGCTCGCAGCTGCCTTTGTTGATAAAGGTGTAGAGATTCAAGGGCCGAAGGGTGCCGCTTGGAACTCCACTGACGACAAAGGAAAACGCTGTCTCATTGCCCTGAACGGCCAGCGTTGCATTGGCGATCTGACCGCCGTTGCGTGGTGTAGCGTTCAAGGGAACAGTCACTGTCTGGCTTGATGAAGTCGTACAGCCGACGATCATCGCAGCGGCTAGGAGTGTCGCTGTCCGGGTTCCCGATTTCATGGTCACCTCCTGTACTCAAAAAGTACGATCCAGGACCTTTGAGTATAGGTCGGGAGTATTTGACCAATACCAAAATGCATTTCAGCAATACTCCCAATCGTTGTCTCGAACCTCCCCGTCCCGTCTACTTCAGTCCATACCGAAAGCCCACAGACGAGCGCTCATTGGCGCGGTCCAGACGGCCCAACGCTTCGGCTGCCAACAACAATAAAAAGTAATGGGAGTGTTGATGATCGACGCAAAGCTAAAGCCGTTAAGCCTGGCTGTCTGGTTCAGCGTGACCGGGTGTGCCTTGACTGTTGGCGCTGTGCAGGCCGCCGAGTTTGATACCGGCAATCCGGACTGGACCGCGCGCTGGGACAACACCGTACGTTACAACCTGGGCATACGGGCCGAGGGGCGCGACTCCGCGTTGGCCAATAACGCCAGCTACGACGAGTCCGACGCCAAGTTTGATCGGGGCGATGTGGTGACCAATCGTGTCGATTTGATGAGCGAAATGGAGGTCGCGTACAAGCAGTACAACGGCTTTCGCATCAGCGGCGCTGGCTGGTACGACCAGGCATATGAAAACACTGATGTCGAAACCAGCCCCGGCAATGTTTACTACCCAGGTGCGTTCCCCGGTACCAGCACGCCGAGCTACAACAACGGTAAATACTCCAGCTTCACCAAACGCTATCACCGTGGCCCTAGCGGCGAGTTGCTGGACGCCTTTGCGTTTACCCGCTTCGACCTGGGTGAGATTCCGGTCAGCGTGCGTGCCGGCCGGCATACCGTGTACTGGGGCAACGGCCTGCTGATTGCCGGGCATGCGGTGTCCTACTCGCAAGCACCGTTGGATGGGCGCAAGGCGGTGAGCAACCCTGGTACCGAGACCCGTGAAATCTTCCTGCCGCTGACGCAGATTTCAACCCAGGCTCAGGTCACCGACAAGTTGTCGCTGGCAGCGCAATACTTCTTCGAATGGGACACCACGCGCGCGCCTGAAGGCGGTACCTATCTGGCCTCCGCCGACGTCGCCCTGGAAGGGCCGGACCGTTTGCCATTGTTCAGCGGTGTTTCGCGGCCGTTGATTGATCCGGTCAAACCCAAGGACAGGGGCAACTGGGGCGTGATGGGCACCTACAGCTTCGACTTCCTGCATTCGGAGGTCAGCGCGTTCTATCGCGAGTTCGATGACTACAACCCGTGGGGCCTGCAAGTAGCGCCGACCTTCGCCCGTTACGTGTACGCCGAGAACGTCAAGCTCTATGGCCTGGGTTACTCCGCAGGTCCGGTATTGGGCGGAGGTTCCCTCGGCGTCGACCTGTCGTATCGCCAGAACACCTCGCTGGTCTCCAGCAACATCAGCACTGCCGACAATCAGGGCGCTCGCGGTGACACGTGGCACATGGTGGTCAACGGCCTGTGGTTGCTGCCGCGCACCGATTACTTCGACACCGGCAGCCTGATCACCGAAATGGCGTTCAGTCATGTGCAACGGGTGACCAAGCACGAGGAACTGTTCAAAGGAGAAGGCTATGGCGGCTGCCCGGCGGGGCAGGACAAGCATTACGGCTGCGCTACCAAGAACTATGTCGGCCTGGCCGTTAGCTTTGCGCCGCAATGGCTTGGGGTGTTCCCTGGCTGGAATATTTCCACGCCCATGAGTGTGGATTACGGCGTCAACGGCAATGCCGCCACGGGCGGTGGCAACGAAGGCAAATACACCTGGAAAGCAGGTGTGAAGGGCACCTACGACGAGCGCGTCGACGTGACTCTGTCGTACATCGGCTACGGCAGCGAACGCAAATATGCAGACGTTGCCGGCGTCGGAAAAACCGTCGTCGGGGGCACCGGCGACGTCGGCCTGACCGACCGCAACTGGGTCTCGCTGACCCTCAGCACTGCGTTCTGAGCCGCGCCTGAACTGCAATGCAGTGATCACCGGACTCGGCGATCACCCATCTGAATGGAGAACGTTATGACGGTTAATGCATATGCGATGGGCCTTGTGGCCATTGCTTTGGCGGGGGCGGCTGTGGCCGATGAGGGCGCTACCACCGCCGACCTGGGCGGTAAGCTCACGAGCTTTGGCGCGATTGTGGCGGGTAACGCGGCAGGCACTATTCCGCCCTACGACGGTGGCCTGAAAGTGCCCGCAGGGCTGGTGCCCGGCGACGGCAACTGGCCCAACCCGTTTGCCAATGAAAAACCCCGCTTGCGCATTACGGCGGCTAACGCCGACCAGTACGCCGACCAATTGGCGGCCGGGCAGCTGCAACTGCTCAAGCAGAACCCCGACACTTATTATCTTGAGGTGTACCCCACCCACAGGACGGCAACCTTTCCGGCGAATTTCCTGGCAGCCACCCAGCGCAACGCCAGCCGCAAGGACTGCAAAACCGAGAACGACGGGCTGTCGATCAGCGAAGGGTGCCGGGGCGGCCTGCCATTCCCGCTGCCGCGAGATGGCCGGGAATTGATGTGGAACTACATCCTCAACTATCAGGGCGTGAATGGCTGGGACTGGAACCACAGTGCCTACGTGGTTAATGAAGGCCACGCGACGCTAACCAACACCAATCGGTCCACCGGCGAAAAACCCTTCTACCAGATGGATGTTCCCGGGCGTGATCCGAAAATCGCCCAGCGTATCTGGTCGCGCATCGTCGCGCCGGCCCGTACGGCCGGCCAGGCATCCGGGTATTGGGATTATCTCGACCCGGTCGCCGACTCCCGCTACGCCTGGAGCTACAGCACCGGCCAGCGCCGCGTGCGCAAGGCTCCGGAATTCAACTACGACACCCCCAACTCGGCGTTCGGCGGGGTGGCGTTCTACGACGAAATCTTCCTGTTCTCCGGAAAGATGGACCGTTTCGACTGGAAGCTGGTGGGTAAAAAGGAAATGTTCATCCCCTACAGCAACTACACGCTGAAATGGGGTTGCGACATGGACAAGAAACTCATGCCCAAACACATCAATCCCGCGTGTGAACGCTGGGAACTGCACCGTGTCTGGGTGGTGGAAGCGACCCGCAAGGACGGCGTCCGCCACGCGCAGAAAAAACGCCGCTACTACATCGACGAGGACACCTTTGGTGCTGCGGTCTACGACGCCTGGGACGACAGCGGCGCGCTGTTCCGTACCGGCTCGCAATACAACATCGAGGCGTATGGCATTCCCAATAACCCGCAACAGGATTCCTACTCGTTGTACGACTTCACCCGTGACCAGTACGGCATGTTCGGCAACGGCCCGACGCGCTACCGCCAGGAACCGGTCGCCGAGCGTGAAGCCAATCCGCAGACCATTGCCGGTGGCCAGACCCGCTGACCTCATGCTCCTTTTCGGCGCTTGTCACAGGCGCCGATTTTTTTATCCGTCCCGAGACCCTTTTATGAGCGAGATTGTGCAACGTTTAGACGGCAAGGTCTGCGTCATCACAGGCGCCGGCAGTGGCATCGGCCGCGCCTCGGCACTGCGTTTTGCCCGGGAGGGCGCCACGGTAGTGGTCACCGACCTTTTCGCCGAATCGGCGCAGGCCGTGGCAGCTGAAATAGGTGCCAAGGCAATGGCCATGCAAGTGGATGTTGGTGAGGAAGGCGCCTTGCGGGAGATGGTCGAGCAGACTGTCGAGACCTTCGGTCGTATCGACGTGTTGTTCAATAACGCCGTGTACAGAAACCCGGCCACCACCCGCGATATCGACTTCATCAACTTCAACACCGAGCTGTTCCACAACTGCATGCGGGTCAACGTGTTGGGTGGCGTGTTGGCGTGCAAATACGCCTTGCCGCACATGCTCGCCCAGGGCAGCGGTTCGATTCTGTTCACCTCGTCCACCAGCTCGATTGCCGGCGAAATTTCTCAGTTCAGCTACGGCGCCTCCAAGGCCGCGCTCAACTGGTACGTGCAAAGCATTGCCGCCACCTTTGGCAAACGCGGCATTCGTTGCAACGGCATCCTGCCGGGAGTGATTCGCACGCCAGCCATGGAAAGTTGGGCCAACGAGGCGATGAAGTCGGCCTTTCTCGACCTGCAAAACGTACCGCGACTGGGCGAGCCGGAAGACATCGCCGCCATGGCCGCTTTCCTCGCCAGCGACGACGCCGCCTATGTCAACGGGACGCTGATGCGCGTGGACGGCGGTATGAGTTGCGGCACACCGATGGTGCCGGTGGTGCGCAACTTCCTGCTGCCTCAAACCTCGGTCTGATCCCGATCCATTCACTGCACTGGAGCCCGTTTCATGGCACTCGAACAGGAACGCTTCATCCTCGACATGCTGGCCGCCTGGGGCGATGGCAGCGACGGCAGCCGCCCCGATATCGAACGCATCATGGCCACCTTCGCCGACGACGCCGTCTGGCAACTGTGGGTGCCCGGTGGTCCCGTGATCCGGGGGCGCGATGCGTTACGCCGGGAGATAGAGCGACAGATGAGTTATGTCACGCATAACCGTTGCACCACGCGCCACATCGTCTCTTCGGAGCGCGTGGTGATGACCGAACGCGACGATTACTGCGTCAGCAACGGCGTCCCCATGCCGCACTCGATGGTGGCGGTGTATGAGCTGGACGAACACGGACTGATCTGTGCCTGGCGCGAGTACCTGGACACCGCCGACCTGGCGAAGAAAAAGGGCGTGCCGCTGGAGCAGGTAGGCGGGCCGAACGCTGGTAGCACCAGCACCCATTGAGAGCGGCGCTGGACATCAGCGCCTGAGGAAGACCCCGTATGCCAACAACAATAAATACGACTGTTGATCCGGTCGAAGAAAAGCTGCGCACCTTTGTCGAAGGGCTGCTGGGCGGAAACATCACGGCCATGCAACGCCTGCTGCGCTGGCGTCCGGCGTGGAACCTTGAACTGCAACGCGATGGCGAAACCCTTCAATTGCATATTCGTGGCGAGCGAGGTGGTGATGTCAGCCCATTCCCGGATCTGCGCCGGGAGGCGGATATTCTCACCTTGCTCGGCCAGCAAGGTGTGCCGGTGCCGCGTATCTACGGCTTCTGCGAAGACCCGCAAGCCATCGTGATGGAGTTAGTGCCGGGCAGTCGTGATATCAGCACGGCGATCAGTGATGCCGAGCGCCATGCTGTCGCACGCCAGTGGGTCGACGCCATGGCGCGCATGCACCAATTGCCGTTGCAACCCTTCATTGAGCAGGGCATTCACCTGCCGACCAGTGCCGAGGACATTACCCTCGCAGGTCTGGAAGCTTACTACCCGCTGTATGCACGCAATAAAACCAGGCCTCAGCCGCTGGTTGAATTCGCCCTCGGCTGGTTGCGCCGCAATGTGCCGCAGCACCGTATCCGGCCTGCTTTCGTGCAGTACGATTCAGGGCAATATCTGTTCGAGAGCGGACAGGTACAGGGTCTCTACGATTTCGAATTTGCCATGATCGGCGATCCCTTGGCCGACCTGGCGTCGGCGCGCATGCGTGACAATTACGAGCCGCTCGGGGACAGCTTCGCCGCCCTGTATCGCTACTACCAGCAAGTAACCGGCGAACCGGCGGAGCCCGATGTGGTGCGTTACCACACGGCACTGTTTGCCACCGTCAGCACGATGCAGTTCTCGGCGTCGGTGGCCACGCCACAACCGGGCGACCCACATGACACCTACACCGAGTTTGACATCGCCCTGCGCCGGGTGGTGGTGCATGCGCTGGCCGAAGCCATGGGTGTGCCTCTGCAAACGCCGAAACTGGACATGGTCAGCAGCGGCCCGAATGCCCAGTTGCTGACCATGCTCGCCGATGCCCTGGCGCAGGTGGAAGTCGGCAGTGACTTCCAGAAAACCAAGCTGCGCGCCGTGAGCAAACTGGTGGAGTACCTGGGCCGTGGCGATGCCATGGAATTGCACTTGCGCGAGCTGGAACAACAGGAGGCGCAAGTCCTGCTGGACCGCACCTTCAGTGACTACAGCGAGATTGATGCAGCGCTGGAAGCCTTTGTCAAAAGCGCCGGGCCTGAATACGACGGGCCTTTGCTGCGCCTGTTCATGGCGCACATCGAGCGGCGCGTCCTGGTCTACGGCAGCACCGCCATTGGCGCCTCCGCCCGCCACATCGACCTGCCACCCGTGGCCTGACAGGGTGAAACCTTTCTCGCCCGGTGGCTGGTCGCCGGGCCTTCGTATTCGGAGTGTTTATGTCTGTTCCTGATAATGCCTTCCTGCATCGGTATGGTCCGTGGGCGGTGATTGCCGGTGCCTCCCATGGTGTGGGCGCGGCGTTTGCCCGTGCCCTCGCCGAGCGTAGCCTCAACTGCGTCCTGGTGGCGCGCCGTGGCGACGCCCTGGCGCAATTGAAAGGCGAATTGGAGCAACGTTACGCCATCGAAGTGCTGGTGGTAATCCAGGACCTTTCTCAGCCCGATGCCTGTGAGCGATTGCTCGCGGCTGTCGGTGAACGTCAAGTTGGTCTGTTTATCTACAACGCGGGTGGCGATCCCTACATCACGCGCTTCCTCGATACCTCGACCGAGGACTGGGGCGCGTTGCTGCGCCTCAATTGCTTGACCGTGATGCAATGCAGCCATGCCTTTGGTGCCGCGATGCTGGAGCGCGGGCAGGGCGGCTTGCTGTTGGTGGGTTCCCAGGCTGCATTGGGGGGTATTCGCAAACTGGCGATGTACACCACCACCAAAGGGTTTGCGCTGAACCTCGGCGAATCGTTATGGGCGGAGTGGAAAGACCGTGGCGTCGACGTGCTCAATTTGGTCATCGGCACTGTCGACACACCCACCATGCGCGATGCCATGGTCAAACTGAACATTGCCGACGCCCTGACCATGACCTTGCCCAAAGCAGATGACTTGGCGCTTCTGGCGCTTGAGCAACTGGGTAATGGCCCGACGCTGATTCACCCCGAAGACACCCTTGTTCAGGTCGAGACCGCACCTGGCCCGGCACGTCGTGCCCAGGTACTGAGCAAGAGCGCGCAAGCGGCTGTGTTTATTGGCAACGACTGAGGTCACACACCATGAAAGGCTTTGATAACGCAGAATTCAAACGCGGCTGGCGGGTGCTGATTCTGGCGCTGGTGGGCGTTGCCACCAGTTCCAGTTCGTTGCTGCTGTACAGCTTCAGCTCCATGGTGATTCCGCTGGAACAGGCCATGGGCTGGGGCAGGGCGGAGTTGCAGGCGGCGATCACCGCGTTATCGCTGGGCACCATCGTCGCGTCGCAATTGGCCGGCTGGCTCAACTCGCGCTACGGCTTGCGCCGGGTCACGTTGCTGTCGCTGCTCGCGTTGTCCCTGAGTGTCTTCACCCTGACCTGTATCAATGGCTCGATCTGGACCCTCTACCTTGGCTTTTTCCTGGTGCCGCTAGCCGGGCTGGGTACGTTGCAGGTGACCTGGTCGCACCTGGTGAACTTGTGGTTCGAGGAAAACCGTGGTCTGGCGCTGGCGATCATCCTCAGTGGCTCCGGACTGGCGGCCATCATGCTTCCGCTGATCACCGCCTGGGCGATCAGCCGGTGGAATTGGCAGGCGGGATTCCTCGCGCTGGGTGTATTGCCGGTGCTGCTGGCGTTGCCCTTGGCCTTACGCTGGTTGTTGCCGACCACCAATGTCAGCCACAACTCGACGCAACTCCCCGCCACCAGCGAACAAACCGGCGGTCTACTGCTGCGCGAGGCGATGCGCTCCTGGCGTTTCTGGGTGTGCAACCTGTCGATGACGTTGGTGGTGTCGTGCGTGGTGGGCATGGTCACCAACATTGTGCCGTTGCTGCAGGACCGTGGCCTGAGCGCCCTGCAGGCCAGTCAGATTTTCGCCAGCTTCGGCGTGTCGCTGATCCTTGGCCGACTATTGGTGGGCTACCTGATTGACCGGTTGTGGGCGCCCGGTGTTGCCTCTGTCGCGCTGCTGATGCCGGCATTTGCCTGCGGCATTTTTGCCTATGGGGATTCCAGTATTGCGATGTACACCCTCGCCACGTTGCTGGTCGGCGTGGGTGCCGGTGCCGAGTTCGATATCGCTGCTTTCCTGATCGCCCGTTACTTCGGCATGCGCGACTACGGCCGCTTGTTTGGCGCGCACCTGGGCTTGATTACCGCAGGTGCGGCGATCTCGCCGTTACTGTTCGCCGGGTTGTTCAAGCTCACCGGTGGCTACTCGGCCATGCTGCTGTTCAGTTTTATCTGCTTTGTCGTCGGCCCATTGCTGCTGCTGACATTGGGTGGGTATCCGCGATATCAGTCCGAGCCATTAGTTGCCAGTTAGAGAAGCTGCCGAAGTAAATATAGACAAATAACAGAATAATGTTCAATTATTGCCTCGAGTGCAGCCTGACAATAAAACAGACAAGGAGAATGCCATGCGTGCAGCAATCATTTCCGAGCGCAATGCGCCGCCGGTAGTGGGCGAGTTTCGTGATCCGCAGCCGCTAGACGGCTCGGTGCTGATCGATGTCGATACCGCTGGCCTTGGTGGCTGGGATGTACTCGGCGCCTACCGTCTGGGTGTTGAATATCCCTGTGTCATTCGCGGAGAAGGCGTTGGCCGTGCGCCGGATGGCCGCCGGGTGTATTTCGGCGAGCGCTCGGTGTTGCCGTTTGGTGCCTGGGCAGAGCGCACCCTGGTGCCGCAAGCCGAAGTATGGAATGTGCCGGACGACGTGGACGATAAAACCGCGATCAGCATGGGCATCGCTGCGACCGGCGCCATCGTGCCCCTGGAAAAAGCCGCGATTCAGAAGGGTGAGAAGGTGCTGATCCTGGGCGCCACCGGCACGCTCGGCCAGATCGCCCTGCAACTGGCGCGCGGTCTGGGTGCAGGCAAAGTGGTCGGTGCTGCCCGGTCCGCTGAAGCACTGGGGCGGTTGAAGTCGCGAGGCCTTGCCGATGAAGTGGTGACCCTGGGTGGCAGCGATGACGTCGCGGCGCTCAAGGATGCGGCCGATGGCGGATTTGATGTGGTGCTCGACCTCGTGTGCGGTCAACCGATGTTGACGTCGCTGAAGGCCACCAACTGGGGCGCACGGATCATGACCATTGGCACGGGAGCCGGCCGCCAGCTCAATCTGGATATTGCCGATCTGTTGTTTCGCAATCTGTCGTGCATCGGCACTGGCCAGCGCCCGCCCGCAGACCGTGAACAGATCTGGCTGCGTCTGCTGAAGATCGCCAAAGAGCAGCAGATTCAGGTGGATTACCTGGATTTTACCCTCGATCAGGCGGCTGAAGCCTGGGCCGCGCAGGTCAATGGGCCACACGCCAAAATCACCGCCACGATTCGTCGTTAAAGCCCGTATTGCTGGAAGGCGCCCTTGTCCGGGTGCCTTTCAGCGCTGGCGCTGGTGGCGAAATTCCTCGGGTGTGACACCGAGCTCTTTACGGAAGGCCGCGCTGAAAGCGGCGGCGTTGTTGAAGCCGGCCTGATAGGCCACTTGTTTGATCAGCAACCGTGGGTCAGCCAACAGCGCCACGGCTTTTTGCAAACGGGTTTGCGCGGCGTACTGGCGCAAGGTCATGCCGGTGGTGTTTTTGCAGCGACTGGACAGGGTCCGCAACGGCAGTTCGCAGGCCCGCGCCAAGTGGCCCAGTGAGCGGCCTTCGTCACTGGCGCTGTCGAGCAATTCACGCAGGATGTTGAGTTGACGATGGCTGAGTTTTTCAGCGCAGTGTGAGGAACAAGTGGCATCGTCGGGCGCGTCGATAAATTCGCGGCGCAGGTCCAGGGCAATGCTGGTGAGCAGGCACTCGGTGTGCAGCTCGCTGGCGAAGCCGGGGTTGGCGACTTCTTCGGCCAGCCGTTGCAACGAGGCGTGCAAGTAGCCGCTTTGCAGGTTGAGCATGGCTGCGCTGACGTTGTCCTGCCAGTTCCAGCGATAGCTGCCCAGGACGCCGAGTGAGGAGGGGTCGAATAGACACACAAGGGCCTTTTGCTCTCCGGCATCGTGACGCAGGTGGAACTCGGTGCCATGGGGAATGAACAACAGCTTGCCCAGGGGTTGGAATTGAGGCGCACCGTGGCTGGAAAAACCGCCGCAGTTAGGCTTGATCTGCGAGCTGGCCGGCAGCATCAAGCGCAACAGGCAACTGTCGCCGGTTTCTATCAAGGCAGTGCCAGTGTTGGACCATTGCGCGTGTTCAACCCGGATGTCGAAGCCTTGCCTGGCCAATGAAGCTTCGGTCAGGAAATTACCTGACGCTTCACAGTCGTACTCGCTGTAGTGGATCGCGTTCATTTTTCAACCTTCAGCCATTTTTATTATTGGCGCTGAAATTCGAAGGATAACGATACGTCAGGGCAGCTACCCGGTCTCGAGTGTAACCAGCCCGTGGACCGAGCTGTTTCATATATTCAGGCGGCAGGTATCAGAAAATCAGATGACGAAAGGCAAAGATATTTCCATGCGCCAACTGCGCTATTTCGTTGCCGCCGCCGACGCCGGCCAGTTTTCCCAGGCGGCGCTGAAGGCGCATGTATCGCAGTCGGCGATTACTGCGGCGGTGTTGCATCTGGAACAGTCCTTGGGCGTCAGCTTGTTCGACCGCTTGCCCCATGGCGTGGCGCTGACCGCTGAAGGCAACAAGTTTTCCCAGCATGCGCGGCACATTCTCGACACGCTGCAGGACGCTCTCAGTGAACCGCTGTTTCTCGGCCATGCGATGCAAGGAACCGTGCGTGTGGGTGCCTCCTACACGGTGCTCGGTTACTTTCTGCCAGCGCTGCTGGCACGCTTCAAACGTAGCTACCCTCAGGTAGAGATCGACCTGATCGACATGGACCGCCAGAGCATTGAAGCGGCCCTGAGCAATGGCGACCTCGACTTGGGCCTGGCAATTGTCTCCAATACGCCGAACTTGCACGGTTTCGCTCACCATGTGCTAATTCGTTCGCGCCGCCAACTCTGGCTGGCAAGTCAGCACCCATTGATGTCTGCCACCTCGATCAATCTCGAAGACGTCGCCGAGCATGCCTATATCCTGGCCACGGTCGATGAGGGGGAGACCTCGACCATGCGCTATTGGGAATCCCGCGGACTGGCACCCAAGGTGGCTTTTCGTACCTCATCCATGGAGGCATTGCGCGGGCTGGTGGGGCATGGTTTCGGTGTGACCATTCTCTCGGACATGCTGTACCGGGCCTGGTCTCTGGAAGGCAAGAAGATTGAAATCCGGCCGCTGGTGGATGTGATTCCACCCATGGAACTGGGGCTGATCTGGCTGCCGGATAACTGTTTGTCGGCACCGACCCAGGCATTCCGACAGTTTCTGATCATGGCCTGCGCCTCTTGATCCCGCTACTGGCGCACGTTGTTGTCAGGCGGCCAGGTGCCGTTGTTCATCAGGCTGTCGAAGGTTTCGGTCATTTCCCGCGCCGGGTTCGGATAGTCGTGGCGCACCCACCACAACCACAGCCCCACCAGGGCACCGACGAAACAGCGCACGGCGGCCTCGCCACGCAGTTGATCGATTTGGTACAGGCCCTGTTTCCGGTAGTGTTCCCGGACCTGGATGATCAGGATATTTTCCAGGTGCGCGAGAATCACGTTCTGTCCCGGGCCGCTGAAGAACGCCGTTGTCAGTGCCGCATGACGTTCGGTGGCGCTGAACAGCCAGGCCGAAACATCCAGCAGGACACGGCGGTCGCCATCAACTTCGGTGACCTTGGTCGAGGGAACGCCAATGGCTTCGTACCCGGCGACGATCAGGTCCTCCTTGTCGCGAAAGTGCGCGTAGAAGGTGGAGCGCGCGACCCCTGTACTGTCCAGTAATTGCTGGACCGTAATTCCTTCGTAGCCCTTTTCCAGCGCCAGGCGATACATGTGGTCCAGCAACAATTCCCGGGTGCGTTGGGAACGCAAGGCGTGGCGTTGACTGGCGTGATTTTTATCGGCTGTTTGCACGGAAGCTAGGTGAGACATTCTTAACCTCGGCAGCGCTTTTTATTGGTTTCATGACGGCGGGTACAAGAGCTTCCCGGCGGTGATCAGAACACAATGACAGAGGATTTTTTGCACCAGCAGGATTATTTTTAGAACATATTCGGCGAAAGTGTTAATTAATTCCGTCTATGCCGTACAGATTTGCGCTTCTGTTCGTTGTGGCTTTGCGTCTGCGGCCTTACCGTTTCTCCAGTCCGATAGAGACCTGGAGAACAATAATGAATAACGCTCCTGAAACGCCTGCACCTGTTCCTGCGCACATTCCCAAGCACCTTGCCCGCGATTTCGATCTATGGGCAGAGCTCACCGCCCACGGCGAAAACGCCTATCAACCAATCCGGCTGCGTAGGTCATGCCCGCTGCAACAACGTCGCGCCCGCGCTCTATCCACTCGATAACAACGGCTACATCGCCAGCAACGGCTTAAGTGTGCCGATTGGGCAAGAGCGGCTGGCAACCCGCGGTGCCCGTGCCTGCCCGGAACGGGTCATCGAGGTTCGCGATACATCCGACGAACACCGGTGAGTGCCGCCTTGGTAATGGAAGACTTTCAGCAACCCGCAAAAGAAGAACAACAATGAGCAAAACCTACGACTACATCATCATCGGTGCGGGGTCATCCGGCTGCGTCCTGGCCAATCGCTTGTCTGCCGACACGAACGTTTCGGTGCTGCTGATCGAGAGCGGACCGGATCACACCAGTCCGTTGATTGCCATGCCCCGTGGCATTGGCAAACTGCTCAGCCCCGGCAATCCGCATGTGTGGAGCTACAAGGCTGCACGCGGTGAGGGTATGAGCGATGAGCAATGGCTCAAAGGCAAAACGATTGGCGGCTCCAGTTCGGTCAACGGCATGGTCTATGTACGGGGAGCACCCGCTGATTATGATCATTGGGAAGCGCAAGGCTGCGCGGGCTGGGGCTGGAAAGACATGGGCCGGCAGTTTGTCGCCCTCGAAGACCACCAGTTGGGCAAGAGCCAATGGCGCGGAGTCGGTGGCCCGCTCAAAGTCACGGTGCACCCATCGGGCCACGCCCTGTGCGATGCCGTCATCAGCGCGGCCGGTGAGCTGGGTGTGGCGCGCACTGAAGACACCAATCATATCGACTCGGTCACTCAGGGTGGCTTCGGCTATCAGCCGCAAACCACCTGGAAAGGCCAGCGATTCAGTGCCGCCAAGGCCTTTCTCGATCCGGTGCGCGCACGTCCGAATTTGACGTTAATGACCGGCACGGATGTTCAACGCATCGAGTTCAGCAATCACCGTGCCTGTGACGTGCAGGTCAACAACAGCGCCGGCAAGGAACGCTTCGAAGTGCGCCGCGAGGTGTTGTTGTGCGCCGGTGCCATTGAATCGCCGAAGCTGTTGCAACTGTCTGGCATCGGCCCGGCCGCACTGTTGAACTCGCTGGGTATCAGTGTGCTGCACGACGCCCCCGAGGTCGGGCGTAACCTGCGTGAGCACGTGTACATGGCCATGCAGTATCGGGTCACCCGTGGCAGCTTCAATCACTGCTTCCATGGGATTGGGTTACTCGGTGCAGTGGCCCAATACTTTTTGCGCAAGAAAGGACCGATGACCCACGCCGCTCACGAGGCCGGTGGTTTCATCAAGACGCGCCCGGAGCTGGATCGTCCGGACGCGCAAATCGGCGTCAGCCTCTATTCCATGGATGGCGACGGTAACAAGGTCGAAATCGACAAGGAGCCCGGCCTGACCATCGGTGGCTATTTCCTGCGTCCGCAGAGCCAGGGTGAGGTGCGCATTCAATCGGCGGACGCCACGGTTCCACCCCGGATCAACGCCAATTATTTGAGCGCCGAGATCGATCGCACTTCCGCAATTGCCTTGTTTCGCTGGTTCCGCCGTCTGGCTGCACAGCCGGTGCTCAAGCCATTCATTGTCGGCGAGCTGACACCGGGACCGGAGGTAGAAAGCGACGCGCAAATTCTTGCTGCGTTCCGCCGCTTCGGCCAGACCGCCTATCACGTTTCCGGGACCTGTCGCATGGGTGCCGACAGCGCGTCGGTGCTCGATCCGCAACTGCGTGTGCGCGGCGTCGAGGGCCTGCGTGTGGTCGACACTTCGGTGATGCCGTGCCTGGTTTCCGGTAACACCAATGCCCCGGCCATGGCCATTGCCATGCGCGCTGCAGAAATTATCACCGGCAAAGTCTCAGGAGATCCAACACCATGAGTGTTCCCTTTACCCAGCTGGACAAGCTGTACATCGATGGCGCGTGGGTGGATGTTGACGGTCCGCGCGAAGCAGTGCTCAACCCGGCCACCGAAGCGGTCATCGGTCATGCACCGAATGGTGATCTGCAGAGCGCCGACGCAGCCATCGCCGCCGCACGCAACGCCTTTGATAACGGCCCTTGGCCCTGGTTGAGCATGGCCGAACGGGCCGGGTACATGCGGCGGATGCACGCAGCTTTGGTGGCAAAAAGGGAGGAAATTGCCGCGCTGATTATCGCTGAGGTCGGCTGTTCCCAAGGCGTGACTTATGCCATGCAGGTGGACATGCCGCTGGGCCATGTGCTGACCGCGATCGAGCAGTCTGTGCACAGCGACAGCTTGCAGATTCCGGTGCAGGCCAATCCCAATCCGTTCAACCCGGCAGGGCCGATGATTCTCGGCAGCGGCACGGTGGAGCGTGAGGCCATCGGCGTGGTGGCCGGCATCACCGGCTATAACTTTCCGTTTCTTCTTAACCTGGCCAAGGTGTTTCCGGCCTTGCTGGCCGGCAACACCCTGGTGCTCAAGCCTTCGCCATTTACCCCGTACTCGGCGCTGTTGTTCGGTCAGATCGCTGAAGAAATCGGCCTGCCCCAGGGCGTACTCAACATTGTCACCGGCGGTATTGAAGTGGGCGGCTTGTTGAGCAGCGACCCGCGGGTGGACATGGTCTCGTTCACCGGTTCGGAAACGGTCGGCATGAGCATCATGAGTCAGGCGGCGCCGACCCTGAAGCGCGTGCATCTGGAACTGGGCGGCAAATCGGCGTTGATCGTGCGCGCCGATGCCGACATTCAGGCCACCGCGCTGGGAGCTGTCGCCGGGCTGGCGGTCAACGCGGGGCAGGGCTGTGCATTGCTCACCCGCTTCGTTGTGCATCACTCGGTACGCGAGCAATTCGTGCAGTGCGCCAAAGCCATTGCCGGGCAGTGGAAGGTCGGTGACCCGGCGGACCCGAGCGTGATGATGGGCCCGCTGATCCGCGAGTCGCAGCGCGCCAAGGTCGAGCATTTCATCGCCAGCGGCCGCGACGCCGGGGCCACGCTGGTCTGCGGTGGTGGACGACCTGCGCATCTGCGCCAGGGCTTCTTCAGCGACATCACCCTGTTCGATGACGTAAGCAACGACATGCTCATCGCCCAGGAGGAAATCTTCGGGCCGGTGGGGGTGGTGATCGGTTTCGACAGTGATGACGAGGCGGTTGCCATTGCCAACGATTCGCGGTTTGGCCTCAACGCCGCTGTTTCCTCTGCAGATGCCGCCACCGCCTATGCCATGGCTCGACGAATTCGTGCCGGCAGTGTGTACCTCAATGGGGGTAGCGGCAGCTTGCCTTATGCGCCCATCGGCGGCTTCAAACGTTCAGGACTGGGCCGTGAGTTCGGGCCGAACTGGCTTAAAGAATTCACCCAGGAGAAATCCATCATCTACCCCATCGGCCGCTAGCCATGACACCCCGCGAGCGGGGAGCAGACAAAACGACTGACAATAAAAACAAAAGGTGGTTTGCATGAAAAAGATGAGCAAACAGGGACGCATGCGAGCCCAGCGGGCCATGGTACTGCTGGCGGTAGGGAAAATGGCGTTTGGTTACGGTGGAGCGGTGATGGCTGCGCCGATCGAACTGGCTAATCCAGACTTTCATCTGCGTTGGGATAACACCCTGCGCTACAACCTGGGGATGCGAACGGAGGGGCAAGACCGGCGCATCATGAACAACCCTAACTACGATGAATCGGACGGCAAGTTCGACAAGGGTGACATCGTCACCAACCGCATCGACTTGCTCACTGAACTCGATTTTGCCTACCGTAAAGACTGGGGGGCACGCCTCAGCGCCGCCGGCTGGTACGACCAGGCGTACCACAATGACACGGTGCGCAGTCATGTTGCCGGGTACCAGACCAGCTACGACAACGACCACTACAGCTCTGAAGTGAAGCGTTACGTCGAAGGCCCTTCAGGGGAAATCCTCGATGCCTTCGTCTGGAAAAACCTGCGCCTGGGCGATGCTTCGGTGAACGTCAAGATCGGCCGGCATACCAATTACTGGGGCGAGGGGCTACTGTTCGGTGCCCATGCGATTTCCTACTCGCAAGCGCCTCTGGATGGTGCCAAGGCAGTGACCAGTCCTGGCATTGAAACCAAGGAAGTGTTCTTGCCCATCGGGCAGATATCCGTCAAAGCTCAGGCCACCGACAACCTGACACTGGCCGCTCAATATTTCTACGAATGGGACTACACGCGCATTCCGTACGGCGGCACCTACTTCGGCGCAGCGGACCCGTTCTTCGAAGGCCCGGACCGTTTGCCTGTAGCACCTGGTTTTTCCTTTAACCGGGAGAAGTCCAAATACGGTCGTGACTCCGCCAACTGGGGCGTAATGGCCAAATACGACGTCGAGGCGATTCAATCGACGGTGGGCGCTTACTACCGCCAGTTCGATGACTACCAACCCTGGTTGGCGCCAGAAGTTTCGGCCGCTACCGGCAGCTACCGCCTGGTGTACCCGCGCAGCGTCAAACTGGTCGGCCTGAGTCTTTCGACCGTGCTCGACACGGTGTCGATCGGCAGCGAGATCTCCTATCGCAAGGGCGGTGCGTTGAACGCGGTCGGCGTTGATCCTTCCGACAACGAAGGACCGCGTGGCGATACGTACCACTTCGTCGCCAACGCTGTGTATGGCGTGCCGCGTAACTTTATCGCCAACAACGCCACGCTGATCGGCGAGTTCGCCTACAGCCACCTGCGCAAAGTGACCGAGCACGAAGAGCTTTATCTGGGTGAAAACAACAATAACTGCGTTGACCCCCGCGTCGGCACACCCGGTTCAGGGGACAAGCGCGACGGTTGTTCGACCCGGGATTACGCGGCCATCGCCGTCAATTACACACCGCAATACCTGTCGGTACTCCCGTCCTGGGACATGACCGTACCGTTGACCGTCAATTATGGCCTGTCGGGCAACGCAGCCAGTGCCGGCGGTGGTAACGAAGGCGCGCTGACCTGGTCTGCCGGCGTGCAGATGACGTATGCCCAGCGTTATGAATTTGGTTTGCGTTATTCCGATACAGACGCTCAAACGAAGAACATTCCCGGGGACACCGTCGGGGGCAACGGCGCCGTGGGCGGAACCGACCGTGGCTGGCTGGCCTTCACCTTCAAAACCTCCATCTAAAAAAGCCAAGAAGCGGAGTATCTGTTTATGAAAGGACAATTTGCATGGGCGGTGGCGCTGTTGAGCATCGCCACCGCCAGCCTGGCTGCGGCACCGGCCGACCAGGTTGCACAGATCGGAAAAACCCTGACGCCGTTCGGCGCAATTATCGCGGGCAATGCCGATGGCAGCATTCCTCCCTATACCGGCGGCCTGACGCAGAGCCCGCCAGGCTTCAAGCCCGACAGCGGCTTCTGGGCCGACCCCTTCGAGGATGAAAAACCGCTGCTGCGGATCAACTCGAAAAACATGGAGCAATACGCCGACCGCTTGAGCGGCGGGCAAAAAATGCTGCTGAGTAAATTTCCCGACTACTACCTGGATATTTACCCGACCCACCGGACCGCGGCGTACCCGCAAGCGTTGCTCGATGCCTCTGTGCGCAACGCCAGTAACTGCCGCACGACCAAGGACAACCTCGCAGTCGATCCGGCATGCCGAGGCGGGCTGCCGTTCCCGCTTCCGCAGAACGGCAATGAAGTCATCTGGAATCAACAACTGCGCTACAAGGGAACGGGTTACACCACCACGGCTTCGTCCAACAGTTGGGTAGTGGATTCTCAGGGTTCGGTGACCAAGACCGCCGAGTCCGCGACCATGGAGGAGGCGCCGTACTACCAGACTCAACAGACCGATCGCGATCCGCAGTTGTACTACCGCGCCTGGGCACTGGACAGTTATCCGGCCCGCAGCGCCGGGCAACTGATCATCCTCGCTGACTACCTCGACCCGCAAAGCCAGCCACGGCGTGCCTGGAGCTACACCCCAGGCATGCGCCGCATCAAGTTGGCGCCGGAGTTCGCCTACGACACGCCGGTGCCCAACCAGGGCGGTGTGAACCTGTTCGACGAATTGCAGATGTTCTCCGGTAGCCAGGACCGTTTCGACTACAAACTGGTGGGCCGCAAGGAGATGTATATCCCGTACAACGCCTACAAGTTCTACTTCAGTTGCGGCCAGGAAGAACAGTTCAAGCCGCATCATGCCAACCCGGCTTGCGAGCGCTGGGAACTGCACCGGGTGTGGGTGGTGGAAGCGACTCTGAAACCGGGCAAACGCCACGTCTACAGCAAGCGCACCTACTACCTCGACGAAGACACGTTTGGTGCCGGCCTGTATGACGCCTGGGACCAGGGCGGGGTGCTGTATCGCGCGCTGTTCCAGAGTGGCGTGCAGCTGTACGACAAAAACCTGCCGTACACGGTAAAAAAACGTCAGCTATGACTTCAACAAAGGCATGTGGTCTTTGCTCAACGATGGCCTCAAGGGCGGATATCGGGTGCACGACACGCCGTTATCGGAGCGTGACATGAAGCCTGAGTCGATTGTTTCCCAGGAGACCCAACGCTGATTTCATCGGTTGAACACGCATTTGCGGCCTGAGAGGGCCGCTTTTTTTTGTGCGGATTTTATAAAAGGTAGCCCTGCGACTCATATTTAAATGAACACATATTAGAAATGTGTTTATATTATTGAGGGTGCAGTTATCCCTTAAATTGATCCGGATGCCCTGCGAGCGGGTCGTTCGGTCTGCTGGCTAATTACAACAAGGAGAACGCCATGCTGATTGATGTCCACGCCCACTTGCTGACTGAGGGCATGCTGAACCGTCACGAGTTCTGGGGGCCATTCATGAAAGTGCAGGGGCTGACCGTGGGGCATTTTTCCCTCGGCACCAAGCAACCGGTCAAAGCCGCGACGGATGCCGAAGCGCAGGCCAATATCCTCGCGCGCATGAGCCACGCCAGCCGTCGCCAGCTGATGGCCGAGCGGGGTGTCGACAAACTGGTGATGTCCACGCCGTCTCATTGCTTTATGTATTGGGCGGGAGATTTCGCTAACGAATACGCGCGCATCTGCAATGACGAGTTGTCGGCATTTTGTCGGGCTGATCCCGACCACTTCGATTTCTGGTGCCACGCCAACCTCGCGGATCCGCTGAATGCGGCCAAGGAAATTGAACGCGCAGTGACTCAGTTGGGCGCCAAGGGTGTGTGCGTCGGCGGGGCCAACTTCAATGGCCTGGAGGCTCACGACGAACGCCTGTTCCCCGTCTGGGAAAAACTCACCCAGCTGGATGTACCGATCATGGTGCATGGCTTCAATCAGTCGATTTACTGGGGCGAAAAACACACGGACGACAAGTTTGAAACCACCTCCATCGTCGGTGACTGCGTCGATGAAACACTGTTCTTCTGGTACCTGATCTGCGGTGGCGCGCTGGATGTTTTCCCGACCTTGAAAACCTACATCACCCATGCCGGTGGCATGGCGGTTTTCCAGTTGGGGCGCCTGAGCGAACTGAACCGGGCCATGGCACCGGACTCGCGCAATCAGCGTCCGTTGATGGATTACCTGCAGAACTTTTACTTCGACCTTGACGTTCATGCGCCGGGCTTGCGTCGTGGCGTTGCCGAGGTGGTGGGGGCGGAGCGCCTGTTGTACGGCACTAACTTTGGCGGGGCCTACGACCATGGCGATCTGACCGAAGGCATCGGCTTGTCCGCTGAAGACCGCGAGCGGATTCGCAGCGGTAACGCGATCGAACTGCTCAAGCTGAAGGTGCCGGCCAACGCTGGTCGGGTGCTGACGCCGTGACGGATAGCTCGCTGGGGCGGCCCTACCCGCAGCGCAGCGGACGGTTGCCACGGCACCTGAGCGAAATTACCGCAGCCTGGCTAACTCAGCTATTGCAGCCGCGTTATCCGGGCGTCGAGGTGCTGGCGTTAACGGCAGTGGAAGTTCGAAACGGTCACACCACCAAATTCCGCGTCAGGCTTGAGTTGAATGAGGTCGGTCAGCACGCGGGTATTCCTGCGCACGTGTGCCTGAAGTCGAATTGGTCCGAGGGTTTCGAGAGCGGCGATATCTGTGAGCTGGAAGCGCGCTTTTATCATTTGGCGCACGGCTGGTCCGATGCGCCACTGCCAGACACCTATCTCACCGACTGGGACGCCGATGGCGGCGGTCGAGGCGTGGTGATGATGGAAGACCTTGGTCTGGCCGCCGGGAAATTTGGCCATAGCACCGATCACCTGGGCGTGGATGGCGTCGCTCGGGGGCTGGAGTCACTGGCGACGTTGCATGCTGCCACCTGGAACAGTCCGCAGCTACGGGGCCAGGGCTGGCTGCCGGTGTCGATGGCCAACCCGGTGGACTGCGACGGCCTGCTGCGTATGTACAACTACATCAAGGTCAATCTGCGCAAACCGGAGTACCAACGCCTGTTGCCGAAATGGATGTATGAGACACCGGAGTTGTTCAGCCATGCGTTTGATGAATTGGCAGCTTTCGAGCGCGAACAGTCGTCACCCAGCTGCCTGATCCATGGTGATTCGCATCAGGGCAACAGTTTTTTACGCAGCGACGGCCAACGTATCTGGCTGGATTGGCAACTGTCGAGGCGTGGCCGGCCATGGCGCGATATCGCCTATTTTATGCTGGGGGCCTTAACCGTCGAGGAACGGCGCGCCGATGCGCAACGCCTGCTGCGGGTGTACCGCGAAAAACTGATCAGCCTCGGTGCCGAAGGCGTGCTTGACCAGGACGCTGCCTGGGAACAGTTTCGCCGTTGGCCGGTTTGGGGGATGCAGACCTGGATGTCGAATATGGATGACTGGGGGCAGGACGGTTTGCCGATGGTGGAACGTTTCTTCGCCGCTGCAGAAGATTTTGATACCGTGCGTTTGCTCACACATGGGCGTAAGCCTCGCCGTACGCCGACACTGGGGCAGGGCGCGCGTCCGTTAACGCAGGCCTATCAACATCTACTGGAGGATTGAGAATGGTCGGGCAGGAAGAGTTGCGCTTGCAGGGTGCGGATAACTTTCGCAGCCTCAAAGGTATTCCCACCGGTTGTGGTCGTCGTATCGGCGACCATTACCTGTTACGGGCAGAACAGCTGGATCGACTGACCGCTGAAGACTGGCAGACCTTGCGGCGGATCGGCCTGACAACCGTCTGCGATTTACGCAGCGCCGCAGAGCGTGAGCGTTACCCGAGCGGCGTACCCGATTCGGCTATCGCGCAACTCCACCTGGAGGTGCTTGGTGATGTTCGTGCCGACCCACGGATTGCCGCCATGCTCGCTGATAATCCAGAGACTCAGGGCGCGCGAAACATGATGTTGGAGGTCTACCGGCAACTTCCGCACCTGTTGGCGCCGTTGTTGCCAGCGCTGTTCGAGCTGTTCTCTACCCGCAATGCATCGGTGCTCATTCATTGCACGGCGGGTAAGGACCGCACCGGGGTCGCGGTGATGTTGCTGCTGCACGCACTGGGCGTCGCACCGGAGCACATCATGGCCGACTATGTGCTCTCGGCACGTCGCTTCAGTCAGCTGGAGGTGGCGCGTCAGCAGGCCATGAGCACCACGGTGAGCCACCTGGTCGGCCAAGCGGTCAGCGAGGCGGCCATTGATGCAGTGCTGGATGCCCGTCCCGAGTACTTGAATGCTGCGTATGCAGTGATCGACGCCGAGTACGGTGGACTGGATCTTTACCTGCAGCGCTTCAGTGGTTTGAGCCAGAAAGGCTTGCAGACATTGCGCGATACCTTGCTGGTCGCCTAGGTCACGACTTCGGTCACTACCCGCGCGGGTTTCCATTGCGCCAATCCAATTCCCAGTAAAATCAATCCGCCTCCGACCGCGTGGTACAGGTGCAATGTTTCCCCCAGCAACACAATCGCCAACACCGCGGTAAATAACGGGACCAGGTTCATCAGCACGGCGGTTTTTTCTGGCCCCAGGGTTTGCAAGCCACGCATCCACAAGCCGGGCGCCAGCGCTGAGGCAAACAGACCCGCGAACAACACCAGCGGGACATTTGCGGTTGTCAGGGCTATCGAAGGGGCCAGCACAAAGGGCGGCACCAACAGCAGGGTGCCGCAGATTATTTGCACGTAAAGGCTTTCCCAGGTCGGCAGGGGAATCTGCCAGCGCTTGACCAGCACGCAGTACAACGCGTACGACAGCGAGGCCAGCAACATCATCAATTCCCCTTGGCCAACCCCGTGTGCCCAGAGCGAGGGCAGGTCGCCTGCGGCCAGCAACCACGTCAGCCCGGCAAACGACACCAGAGCACCGACCAATAACGTCGCGGTCGGTTGGGTATTGAGCAGGGGAAAGGCGAGCAGCACGGTGAGCAGGGGCATGGTCGCCAGGATCAGGCCCATGGAAGTGGCGCTGACAGTGTGCGCGGCGAAATAGGCCAGCGACTGGTACAGCGACATGCCGAGCAAGCCCAGCAGCCACAACTTGGGCAGGTGCGGCCGAATCTGCTGCCGCAACCGCCAGACCTTGGGCAACATCACCGGTGACAACACCAGCAACGCGACCAGCCAGCGGTAAAAGGAAATGGCTGCGGGGTCAATCACCCCAACCGAAAGGCGATTGACCACGGTACTGGCGGCCCAGATCAGCGTGGCAAGAACAGGGAACAGCAAGTTCATCACGGGGGCGCCAACGTTGAGGGTGCGCACTACGCACCGGAGAGTTTGTCGATATGTTTTGGTGTTATTCGCTGGCAGCGTTACGTGCCGCAATCGTCGCGGCAAAATCGCGTTTGAGGGTTGGAAAGTAGGCAATCTGCCCACCCATGCCGCCGGCAATGTCAATCGAGGCGGCGCTGATGAAGCTGGCATATTCACTGGCCAGGAACAGCGCCATACCGGCAACGTCTTCAGGTTTGCCATAACGCCCGAGCGGTACCACCTTCATCACCATGGCGTCGAACTCCTCGCGACTGACGCCAGGTCCCATTTCCTTGTAGTGACGATCCCATTGACCGGTATCGATCCAACCCATGTTCAGGCTGTTGACCAGGATATTGTCTTTGGGCAGTGACATGCCCAATGAGCGGGAGAGGGCGATGCACGATGCGCGATTGATTACTGAGGGAATTCCGTCGGGCGTCGGAATCACCCCGGCCAAGGCGTTGATTTCGATGATCCGTCCCCAGCGCTGTTCACGCATGAACGGCACCACCGCCTGCACGAATCGGAAATGCCCCATCTGCAGAATGTTGGCATGTTCGAGGATGACTTCCGGAGTGAGGGTGTCGAGGTTGCCGCCACGGCCTTGACCGGCGTTGTTCACCAACACATCGACCCCGCCCCACGCGTGTGCAACTTCAGCAACAAACGCCTTGACCCCCTCACTGTCCGTCACGTCGACAGCCCGGGCAATCACCGCCTGGGCGTGTTCCGCAAGTTGCGCGCCGACTTCCCGGACGTCTGACGCACTACGGGCGCATATCGCTACCCGCGCCCCTTCAGCTGCGAATGCCCGGGCGATGGCCAGACCAATGCCCCGCGAAGCGCCCGTGATGATCACGCGTTTGGCACTCAAATCAATATTCATGGTGGCTCCTCTTGTTTTTCTTCTGGCGGTTCACTGCCGTTTTACCCGCGCAACGCCAGGCGTTCTGTGGGATGGCAGGGGCTATTGAAAGCCCAAAGCACAAAAGCGTCAAAGTTTATTTGAACGTTTATCTGTTTTGTGTGCAGTATTTACCGGCGAAACGCCTTTGCTGGAACGATTCTTCACCTTGAAGGGTGTGAAATTCTATATGGAGAATGCAAATCTTTATGTGGAATTTTATTTTGTGATCCGTTACGGTGACTTTCAACTGAGGAGGAAAGTGGGTCTGGATGCGTGCCAGACCTCTTCAGCGGACTGTCCAGGCGAGACATTCAACGATATTGTGGGGTAGCGCATATCGCTGGAGCGACCGTTTGAACGCACATAGCGACTGAAAATAACAATAAAAGGTAGTGTGTATGAATCATAAGACCAAGCAGAGTCGGCTGGTACTGGCTCAAGGTGCGCTTACGCTGATGATGGTTGGCGGCTCTCAAGGCGTCATGGCGCTCTCTTTCGATCTGCCGAACCCTGATTATCGCCTGCGTTGGGACAACACGGTCCGCTACAACCTGGGCATGCGGACTGACAGTCAGGACAGTCGCATCATGAACACGCCGAACTTCGACGAGTCCGACGGCAAGTTCGATAAAGGCGACATTGTTACAAATCGTCTCGATGTGTTGAGCGAACTCGACTTTTCCTACCTCAACGAGTGGGGTGGACGCCTCAGTGGTGCCGGCTGGTTTGACCAGGCCTATAACGATCACGATGTGAAAAGTAACGTTCCCGGCTACGCCACCAGCTATCACAACAATCGTTACAGCGACGAAGTGAAGCGCTACATGAACGGCCCGTCGGGAGAGATTCTCGATGCCTTTGTCTGGCGCAACTTCAACATCGGCGACACACCGGTCAACGTGAAAGTCGGTCGTCACACCAACTATTGGGGTGAAAGCCTGTTGTTCGGCGCTCACGCCGTGTCCTACTCCCAGGCCCCCAGCGATGGCGTGAAAGCCTCGACCAGCCCGGGTATCGAAACCAAGGAAGTGTTTCTGCCGGTGGGGCAGATCTCGGCCAAGGCCCAGGTCACTGATCACCTTTCGGTTGCCGGTCAATACTTCTACGAATGGGAGCCCACGCGCATTCCTTATGGGGGTACCTATTTCGGCGCGGCCGACCCTTTGTTCGAAGGTCCGGACCAACTGCCGGTAGCGCCTAACGGAGCGACGTTGCAGCGTCAGGATTCGCGCTTCGGTCGCGATGGCAAAAACTGGGGCGTGATGGCCAAACTCAACGTTGAAGAAGTCGAATCGACGTTCGGCGCCTACTATCGCCAGTTCGACGACTACCAGCCTTGGCTGGCCCCACAGGTCAAGGCAGCGCTGGGTTCGTACCGGGTTGTTTACCCGCGTGGCGTGAAGCTGGCAGGCGTCAGTTTTGCTCGGGTTTTCAACACGGTTGCGGTCGGCTCTGAACTGTCCTACCGCATGAACGGTGCCTTGAATGCCACTGGCGTCAGCGCGCTGGACGACGAAGGCCCGCGCGGCGACACCATTCACTTTATTGCCAACGCCGTTTACGGCGTGCCGCGTAACTTCATTTCGAACAACGCGACCCTAGTGGGTGAGTTCGCCTACAGCCACCTGGATCGCGTGACTGAACACGAAGAGCTCTATAAAGGTGTCGGAAAAGCCGCTTGTACCAATGCCAGAACGCCAGGTATCGCCGGGTCCGGCAGCGAGTCGGATGGCTGCTCCTCGAAAGATTATTATGCGGTCGCGGTCAACTACACTCCGCAATACATCTCGATCTTCCCCTCCTGGGACATGGATGTACCTCTCACCGTCAACTACGGCCTGCATGGCAACGCACCAACAGCCGGTGGCGGCAGCGAAGGCGCGCTGGCTTACTCCGTCGGCGTCAAACTCACTTATGCCCAGCTGTATGAGTTCGGCCTGCGTTATGCCGACACAGCGGCCCAACCGAAGAACCTGGCCAATGGCACCGTCGCCGGTAACGGCAACGTAGGCGGTGAAGACCGCGGCTGGCTGGCTTTTACCTTCAAGACCTCCTTCTGATAAATCAAACAAGAATCGGAGAACGTGTTCATGAAACGTCCACTTGCATTAACTGCCGTCCTGATGAGTTTTGCGACCTGTAGCCTCACAGCCGCCGCTGCTGGCGACGCCTCGGACCTGGGTAAGAGCCTGACGCAGTTCGGAGCGATTCAGGCCGGTAACGCCGATGGCACGATCCCCGCTTACGAGGGCGGCCTTACCACCGCTCCGGCGGGTTTCAAGCCCGACAGCGGGTTTTGGGTTGATCCGTTCAAAGATGAAAAGCCACTGTTTCGCATTGACGCCAAAAACGTCGACAAGTATGCGGACAAGCTCAGTGAGGGGCAGAAAACCCTGATCAAGAAATACCCGACTTACTACATCGACATTTACCCAAGCCATCGCACGACTGCCTATCCCAAAGCGGTACTCGATGCCACCGTGCGAAACGCCAGCAGCTGCGCGATCCAGAAAGATGGCCTGGCCGTTGATCCATCTTGCCGTGGCGGCCTGCCGTTCCCGATTCCGAAGACCGGCAATGAAGTGATGTGGAACCAGCAGGTGCGCTACAAAATCGGCACCGGCTACTCGACCACGACTTCGTCCAACAGCTGGGTAGTCGACGCCAACGGCTCGATCACCAAGACCGCTGAACAGGCGACATTCGAAGAAACCCCGTACTACCAGGTGACTCAGGCGGATCGCGATCCACTGATGTACGCACGAGTGTTCTCGCGCAACGACTATCCGGCGCGGCGCTCCGGTGAAGTGGTGGTGCTCACTGACTTCCTCGATCCATTGGCGAAGGCCCGTCGTTCGTTCAGTTATTCCCCAGGCCAGCGCCGGGTAAAACTCGCACCGGAATTTGCCTTTGATACACCCGTTGCCAGCCAGGGTGGCGTGACGCTGTTCGACGAACTGCAAATGTTTTCCGGGAGCCAGGACCGCTTTGACTACAAGCTGGTCGGTCGCAAGGAAATGTACATCCCGTACAACGCCTACAAATTCTACTTCGGCGTCGGCAAGCAGGAAGACCAGTTCATGCCGCACCACGCCAACCCGGCGAACGAGCGTTGGGAGCTGCATCGGGTGTGGGTCGTGGAAGCCACGTTGAAGCCGGGTATGCGCCACGTCTACAGCAAACGCACCTACTACCTGGATGAAGATACTTTCGGCGTCGGCCTGTATGACGCCTGGGACAAGAGCGGCGCGTTGTATCGCTCGATCTTCCTCAGCGGCGTCCAGCTCTACGACAAAAACATTCCCTATAACGTGAAAAACGTCGTGTATGACTTCAACAAAGGCATGTACGCGTTGCTCAACGATGGTTTGAAGGGCGGCTACAAGTTCATCGACAAACCACTCTCCGAGCGTGACATGAATCCTGAAGCCATTGTGGCTCGGGTCACCCAGCGCTGATGTGATTTCGCCTGTCCTGCCTGCCGGTTTGCGCATCAAGCCGGGCAGGCAGAACAGGTGTGTTTGCCACGCGGGATGGTTAAGGAATAAAAATAATGACTAGCCCTTGCCCTGCTTCTTTTCTTCTCTGCACTTCGCGTCTGCTCCTGGCAGTCGCGTTTGCGGTCGGCGCGAGCTCATTGCTGACGACGCCTGCCTACAGCGCCGTCGCGTTGTCGGCCGATTCGCTCGACGTGCCGGCGCAGCGGATCGATGAACACCTGCCCGCACCCTTGCTGTCGGTCGCCACAGCGGGCGACGCGATGATTGGCGTCGGCCTGCACGGGTTGATCCAGCGCTCCATCGATGAGGGCCGCACCTGGCAACAGGTCGATAGCCCGGTGTCCAGCGATCTTGTGCAAGTGCGGTTTCGCGACGAGCGTCATGGCTGGATCGTCGGTCACGATGCGGTGGTCATGCACACCACCGATGGCGGTCAAAGCTGGCAAGTGCAGCTCGACGGGCGCCGCTTGTTGACCTTGCTCAACGCTTACTACGGCCCACGGGCCGAACAAGGTGATGAAGCCGCAGCCCAGATGCTTAAGGAAGTGGCTATGGCCGCCAGTACCTCGGCGACGCCGGACGTGTTGGCCGCACCCTTTCTCGATGTGATGTTCGATGAGCACGGCAACGGATTTGCCGTGGGTGCCTTCGGCATGTTGTTGCACAGCACGGATGACGGCCAGAACTGGCAGCCGTGGACCGAGCGCAGTGATAACGATCGGCGCATGCACCTGTATGGACTGGCGGAACAAGCGGGCACTTTTTACATCGGCGGGGAGCAGGGTTTGCTGCTGCGTCTGGATGGTCCGCAACAACGTTTCGTGAAAATCGATACGCCCTACACCGGCACTTACTTCGGCGTCCGCGCCTTCGACGGTCTGCTGCTGGCGTACGGGCTGCGCGGCAACCTGTTTGCCAGCCGTGATGACGGCCAGCAATGGCAGCCTGTGGCAACCAATCTCAATAGCAGCCTGGTCAGCATTGTCGAGCAGGGTGATGCCTTGATCGTCGTGAGCCAGGGTGGGCAACTGGTCAGCGTTGACCGGCAGAGTTTGCAGGTCACCCCGCTGGCAGATGCGCGGGTAGGCGAGGTGTATGCAGCCAGTGCCACCAAACAGGCTGGGAGCCTGCTTGTCACGCGCTTCAGCGGCGCCAAGGTCATCGATATCGCCCAGGCCAACTAAAGCCCCCGGCACGATTCCCCTACGAGAAAGAAAAAATGGTCGAGCAAAAATTCAACAGCGGGATGCCAGTGATTGCCAACCTGGAGGACTTTGACAAAAACTCCGGTGGCTGGTTTGAACGGGTCATATTCCGTCATCGCATGGTGGTCGTCGTTGCCTGCTTGCTCGCCACTGTGGTGCTGGGCTTCTTCGCTACACGGCTGCAAGTCAATGCCAGCTTCGAAAAAATGATTCCCAGCTCCAGCCCTTACATCAAGAATTACCTGGCGTATAAAAACCAGTTGCCAGGCCTGGGCAACAGCATTCGCGTCGTGGTGGAAAACAAATCCGGTGATATCTACGACGCCGACTATCTGCTGGCGCTGCAAAAGGTCAACGACACCCTGTACCTGATTCCAGGCATCGACCGCTCCTGGATGAAATCGCTGTGGATGCCCATCGTTCGCTGGAAAGAAGTGACGGAGGAGGGCATTGATGGCGGTGCGGTCATGCCATCGGATTACGACGGCAGTGACAAATCGATCACGGCCTTGCGCCGCAACATTATGCGTTCCGGGATCATTGGCAACCTGGTGGCGAACGACGGCCGGTCGAGCATGATTGTCGCGCCGCTGCTCGATACCAATCCGCAGACCGGACAACCCCTGGATTACGGTGATTTTTCCAAGCAACTGGAAGCGCAGATTCGCTCGCTGGAAAGTGACAAAGTGGGCATCCACATTGTGGGTTTCAGCAAGCTGGTGGGCGACCTGATCGACGGCCTGTATTCGGTCATGCTGTTCTTTGGCGCATCGGTACTGATCGCCGGGTTGTTCGTCTATTTCTATACACGCTGCCTGCGCAGTACCTTGCTGCTGGTCAGCGTGGCAGTGGCGGGGGTGGTGTGGTTGCTGGGTTTGATGCAACTCCTCGGCTACGAACTGGACCCTTACTCCATCCTGGTGCCGTTCCTGATTTTTGCCATCGGGATCTCCCACGGCACGCAAAAAATGAACGGCATTCTTCAGGACATTGGCCGTGGCACCCATAAATACATTGCTGCGCGCTATACCTTCCGCCGCTTGTTTCTCACTGGCTTGACTGCGCTCCTGACCAATATCGTTGGTTTTGCCGTGCTGGTGATCATTGATATTCCGGTGATTCGCGACCTGGCACTGACCACCAGCATTGGTGTCGCCGTGCTGATTTTCACCAAGTTGCTGCTGATTCCGGTGGCGTTGTCGTACCTGGGCGTCAGTAAGAAAGCCGCGCGTATCGCCATCGCCAAAGATCAGGCCGGCGCAGAAAACCGCGGTTTTCTCGGGCGTCTGTGGAGCGGCCTGGATCGCTTCACCGAACGGCCGATGGCCACGGCGGTGATTGCCGTATCGCTGGTGGTGACGCTGATTGGCAGCGTGGTGATGATGCACCTCAAGGTCGGTGATCTGGATCCCGGTGCACCGGAGTTGCGTGCGGATTCGCGCTATAACCGCGATAACGCCTACATCACCAGCCACTACGGACTTTCCAGTGACCAGTTCGTGGTCATCATGAAGACCAACGAAGACAGCTGCCGTCTGTACCAGTCGCTGCAAAGCATGGACAAACTGGCCTGGCGCCTGCGCCAGACGCCTGGTGTACAAACCACCCAGTCGCTGGCCGAAACCGTGCGCATGATCAGCTCCGGCATGGCTGAAGGCAGCCCGAAATGGTTGAGCATCAGCCGCGACCAGGCGATCACCAACTCGGCGGTGGATGCCGCGATGATTTCTGCACCGGGCATCACCAACCAGCAGTGCTCGGTCACTCCATTGATCGCCTACCTGGCTGATCACAAAGCCGACACACTGAGCCGGGTGTTGAAAGTTTCTGAAGAGTTCGCCAAGGAAAACAACACACCCGCTGGCGCCGAGCAGCCTGTGGAATTCCTCCTGGCTGCGGGTAATGCCGGGATCGAGGCCGCCACTAACATTGAGGTAGAGAAGGGCATCATCACCATGTACCTGGCCGTGTATGGCGCTACGGCCTTGCTCTGCCTGCTGACCTTCCGCAGTTGGCGCGCAACCCTGGTGGCGCTGATTCCTTTGCTGATGACTACGATCATCTGCAAGGCGCTGATGGTCTGGTTGGGGATCGGCCTGAAAGTAGCCACCTTGCCGGTAATCGCCGTGGGTGTCGGTGTCGGCGTGGACTACGCGCTGTATCTGCTCAGTGTGCAACTGGCGGTGCAGGAACGCGGTGGAAGCCTGGCGGTTGCGTATCGCCGCTCGCTGGATTTCACCGGTCGGGTCGTGGCGCTCGTTGGCCTGACCATGGCCGCCGGGGTGATTACCTGGGCCTGGTCGCCGATCAAGTTCCAGGCGGACATGGGCATTCTGCTGACCTTCATGTTCCTGTGGAACATGCTCGGTGCGCTGGTGCTGATCCCGGCCCTCTCGCATTACCTGCTCAACCCGAAAGGCAACTCCAAGGCCGGCGTGACCCTCGATCTGGAGGACGCGCGCGCCCAACAGGAACCGCGCAAACCCGCGGCCAGCGCACCTGCACCCCAATTGACCGAGCTCGCCTTACCCCGGCGTGTCCGCTGACTAATAGCCGGGCACAGACCTGGCTGGCAACTGCAAGGAGAGAACAATGTTCGAGTTATTGATGAGTGCCGACATGATGGTTCCGGACCCGGACGGCATGACGGAAATGTTGGTCGACAAGCTCGGCATCTACAAACACGAACGCTGGCGCCAGGCGTTCGATAATCACCCGTATATTGCGCATTTCCTGCGGGTACACAAATCCCTCGCGGTGTCGCCTACGCGCATCGAACCGCAGTGGCACCTGGATCGGCCGAACCCCGGTGATCCGTTGTTCCATGACTTTCTGGAAAGCCTGAAGGATTTCCAGGGGCATCATCGGCCGATGATCACGCACTCCATCGTGCTGGCCCTGCACGGGGACAAGTTCGACGCGCTGGTAGACAAACTGATGCGTCGTCGCTTGCCTTTCCGCATGGCGCAGCGCACCCCGGAAATGCCCTTCGACCGCTTATGGCTGGGTGCCACTCCCGAGCAACCGTATTACCAGCCCACGGTGGATGGCGGTTTGTGCATTGAGATCATGCCGACCGAGCCTTTGCAGATGCCGCCGGAAACGTATCAGTTGCCACCGATGCAGCCGCGTGATCTCAAGCCCGGCGACATGGTCCGCGTCACCGCCCGTGGCTTCCTGGTACGCGACCTCGATGAAACCCTGCGTAAGGTCTCGACCAACCTCGATTGGGAACCGAGCGGGCCGGTCGAGAGCATCGGCAGCGAAGGTTACCGCCGTGCGCGTATGGGTTTCACCGTGCCGAACAGTGCCACCCTCGATGTCCTCGAGGCGACCTACTGGAACACCGACGCCGGCCACTACGTCAATAACTGGGGGCCGGGTCCGTACTACATCCGCATCGGTGTCAACGATCTGGCTGCCAAGGCCGAGGATCTGCGGTCACGCGGCACGCGGTTCCAGTGGATCGAATCCTCCGAGGCCGTCGGCGGCCGTGCGTTGATCAAGATAGACCCACAAGAACTCAATGGCCAGGTCTTCGAGTTCGAGGAGTGCCCTGTATGAGCACAGCGCAAGAACCGCAGTCTCCCGTTTTGATCAACGATGCGGTGCGCCTTGAGCGTGATGCCATGGTGGGTTGGGTGGTACTGACCCGGCCCCGGCAGATCAACGCCATCAACGACGATATTCGTCAGGGCGTGCCGCAAGCACTGGCGCTGTTGCAGCAAGACCCGGACATTCGCGTGATCGTGATTCGCGGGGAAGGTGAGCGAGGCTTTTGTGCGGGTGCTGATATCAAGGAGCGTCGTGGCCCGGAATCGAGCCTGCAAGTGCGGCAGCGCATGGAACAGGTGCGCTGGATCGAAGCGCTGGATGGCATCAGCAAACCGGTGATCGCTGCCATTCATGGTTATTGCATGGGCGGTGGGTTGGAACTGGTGCTGGCGTGTGACATCCGCTTCGCCGCGCCCGATGCCGTGTTCGCCCTGCCGGAAACCGGCCTGGGGCTGATTCCCGGCGGCGGCGGTACGCAACGACTGTCCCGAGTGGTGGCGCCGGGTCAGGCATTGGACATGTTGCTCACCGGTGACCGGGTGGGCGCCGAACAAGCGCAGCGCATTGGTCTGGTCAGCCGCCTGGCCAGCGACAACGCCAGCCTGCTGGACGAAGTACGGGCCTTTGCTCAGCGCATCGCCGTCAAACCACCCACCGCGTCGGCGTTTGTCAAACAGGCAGCACGGGCGGCGCTGGACATGGACCTCAAACGTGGCCTGGACCTGGAGCTTGATCTGTTCGCCTTGCTGGCCCCGACCAAGGATGCCCGCGAGGCGGCCCAGGCGTTCAGTGAACGGCGCGAACCGCGATTTACCGGCGAGTAAAGCGCCACTCAAAACAATAAGGAACAGAGCATGAGCACAGGAAAACTGGCAGGACGAGTGGCCATTATTACCGGCTCCGGTGGCGGCCTGGGCGCTGAGTGCGCACGGGTGCTGGCGTCGCATGGTGCAAGTATTGCGGTGGTCGATATCAATTTCGAGGGGGCCACAGCTGTGGCCCAGTCACTCCTCGCCGAGGGGCATCAAGCCTTGGCGATCGCCACCGACGTCTCCTCGGAAGACGCCGTGCGCGCGATGGTTGCTCAGGTTAAACAGCATTTCGGCCGTATCGACATTCTGCACAACAACGCGGCGATCCTGAACGCCGAGCAACGTCAGCTAGACCGCGATTTCGTCAACCTCGACATGCAGGCCTGGGACCGCGCCATCGCCGTCAACCTGCGTGGCGCGGTGCTGTGCACCAAGCATGTGATTCCGGTCATGCTGGAGAACGGCAAGGGCTCGATTATCTTCGCCACCTCGGGTCTGGGCATGCAGGGCGATATGTCCCTGACCGGCTACGCCACCTCCAAGGCGGGGCTGATGATGCTGCCGCGCATGGTCGCCTCGCAATACGGCAAACAAGGCATTCGCGGCAACGCCGTGCAGATCGGCCTGGCGCCTTCGGAACACGCCATGCCTGAACCCTTGCTCGACATCCTGCGCGACAACCACTGCACTGCCGAGCTGGGCACGCCTCGGCAGATTGCCGATGTGGTGGCGTTCCTGGCCAGTGACGAATCCTCATTTGTCACGGGCACCACGCTGGTCGCTGATGGTGGTTTCAGCAGCCACACCCCCTCCCTGGTGGCGATGCGCGCGCTGTTTGCGCAGATGGGCCGCACCGGCATGTAACCCTTGCCCGGCGCATCCCGTGCGGTGCGCCGCGGCTGATCTTTGCCGCCATAGCCGCCGCGCGCCGCTGTGGTTGAACTCGACTTGGAATTAATTGATGAACCAGAACCAAAATGCGAGCACTACGGATTTTGATGTGATCATCGTCGGCGGTGGCACCAATGGCCTTTCGGCTGGCTGCTACCTGGGCCTGGAAGGCAAGAAGGTGCTGGTTCTGGAGGCATTGGACAAGGTCGGCGGGATGGCCTCCTCGGGTTACCTGATACCCGAAGCGCCGCAGCATCTGGTTCATCCCTGTGCCCTGGACATGATGTCGATGCGCGTGCATTCCCATGTGCCAGCGGAGCTGGGACTTGATCGACACGGTTTCAAATCGATAGAGCTTGCGCCGGGGTATGTGTACTTGCATCCGGATGGCCAATCTCTGATCTTCTGGCGCGATCGCGAGAAAACCGCCGCCGAGATCCGCCGGTTCAGCAGCAAGGATGCCGAGGCGTTTCTGCAGTTCATGAAAGTCATCGACATGTTCCTCGATATCGCGCTGCCGATGATGCGTGTCGACCCGGCCAAAACAAACCTCGGCGTGAAGCTGAAAATGCTTGGCACCGCCATCAAACACAAAGCGCTGAAACCCGAGCTGATGGCGCTGATGACAGGCTCCGCGTTGCAGGCGGCACGTGAGCGCTTCGAGCATCCGGTGACCATTTCCGCGATGTGTGCACTCACTGGGCTGGCAGGGGATATCAGCGCCGATGGCGGTGGCATCTATTACGCCTTGCTCGGTTTCCTTCATCGTTTTGGCGTGGGCCGGGTATTGGGTGGCATGCAGCAGTTGAGCAATGCCATGCAGACTCGACTGGAAGAGCTGGGCGGGCAAGTGCTGGTGTCGGCCAGCGTCAGTGAAATCGTTGCCAGGGACGGTCTGATCAAAGGCGTGAAACTGGCTGATGGTCGTCAGTTCACCGCACGTGCGGTCATTGCCGGCTGCCACCCCAAGCCGGCGTTGGACATGGTTACCCGTGGTGAAATCCCTCAACACCTGCTGACCCGTATCGCCATGGCACCTGCTAACGGCAGAGGGTCGGGACCATTGAAGGTGGATGTTGCCCTGCGTGGGCAGATTTCTTTGCCGCGTTTTGCTGCCATTCGCGGCGATGGCGTGGATTTGCGTAAAACCGTCATGCTGATCGGCACCGAAGAAGCCGTGCTGGAAAACTTCGCCGCCTGCGCCCGTGGTGAAGTACCGAAGTTGCCCTATATCACCGTGGCCGCACCCAGTGCGGCCGACCCTTCACAAGCGCCAACCGGGCAGGATGTGTTGTACATCTATCCGCCGGTGATGCCGGTGAATCCCAATGAAGGTTGGGACGCGCTGCGTGAGCGGGTGGCCGACCAGGTGCAGGAACAGCTGTATGACTACATCGATGGGATCGAGGGGCAGGTGATTGGCCGACATATCGAGGCTGCTCCGGATTTTACTGCGCGCTTGAACACGGTGAATGGCTGCGTGGTGCATATCGACACCACCTCGATGCGCTCGAGCACCATGCGCCCGGCGTACGGTTTGGGAGGCGATACCTTGCCGGTGGCGGGACTGTATTTAGGGAGTGCCGGCATTCATCCGGGCGGTGGGGTAAACGGCATGGCCGGGCGGTTGGCGGCCAAGCGGGTGAGCAAGTATTTGCGTAAAAAGGCTGACTGAAGCGGGTCGCTGATTCCAAGCCCCTAAGCAACCCCCCCCTGTGGGAACAAGCCTGCTTCCACAGGGAAAGCTCATTGGGCGAGAGTGTGTGAACGGTGCTTAAACGCCGTCGACGTTTTTTTCTGCGCCCAGCGAAATACTCGCCAGCACAAAATCCGCCGAGTACTGACGCCAGGTGGCCATGCCTTGCTCCGAGTCCGTATCCAGCCCGGCAAGTGCCGACATCGAATAGCGGTTGGTGAACCAGCCAGTAGTCACCAGCGAAGCGCTGGCCAACAACAGGCGCGGGTTGATGTCTGCGCGAAAATCACCACTGGCCGCACCCCGCAACAAAATCGCGTCGAGCTTGGCGATCAGCTTCGGTGCCATTTCCAGAAAATGGTTGCGAGGTGTTTCGTGGGTGTCATGGTAGCGAATGCCTTCCAGCGCCAGGCTGCCGAGGAAGGGGTCCAGACGGTACTGGTCAAAAAAATGGTTGAGCACGGCGCGCATCGCCACTGGCGGTGAAAGCTCTTCGACATTGAGGTTGACCAGCTCGGACATGATGTTGTCCGAAGACTCATCCAGTACCGCTACAAACAGGCCTTCCTTGGAGTTGTAGTAGTGGTAGACCAGCTGTTTGGTAACGCCGGCTTCCCGGGCAATTTCTTCCACGCGCGCACCGGCCAGGCCTTTTCTGGCGAACTCCACGCGCGCTGCCGCGAGCAGGCGATTCATCGTATTGCGTTTGCCCTGTTCGCCACCTTCTCCTGCCTTTACCGCCACCTCGTCCTCCTCATGCCAGTTTTGGCCAGGTTATTCACACCTTGAAGCATTTCCCCGGGGGCCTTCGTTTGACCCCAAGTCAAACGAAGCGGACTACCGGCGCAGACACAACCACATACCATGGGTCGGCAGCCGGACAATCTTGGTGTGCAAGAAGAATAAAAACAAGACAGGAGCTCCTGATGAGCAACGAAAGCGCAGCACTGGACCTGGCAACCGCATACTCCGCTGTGTCGGAAATGTATCGGGGCACCGACCTGGATATTCACGCGGTGTGCCGCGAGCAACGGCTGAAATCGCCCATCTATGAAGGCGACTTCATCACCCAGTTTGGCGTGCCGACGAATGCCGGCACCCAGCAGGGCACTCGCCCGACCTTCGCCTTGTTCAAATACCAGGATGTAATGACTGTCCTGCGCGATGGTGCGACCTATACCAGCGGTTTTATTGCCGAAGGTCTTGGCGCGTTTTTCGATGGTTTGATCATTCTTGCCATGGACGGTGACGAGCACCGTAAGGTGCGCGCCTTGCTGCAACCGGCCTTTATGCCGGAGACCGTGAACAAGTGGCGCCCGCAGATCGATCAAGTGATTCGCGAGGAGTACATCCAGCCGATGTTGCCGGCAAAGAAGGCCGACTTGATGAAGTTCGGCCTCGAGCTGCCGATTCGCGTCATGTACGCTTTGATGGGCTTCCCCTCGGATGAGCCCTCCAAGTACAAGCAATACGCCGCGTGGGCCTTGGCCATTGTCGGCGGCAACCAGATTGACCCGAGCAAAATGGTTGAAGCGCGACGTCAGGCCGGCATCGCTGTCAAAGGTCTGTACGACGCGCTTGCCGAGGTGGTGGTGCAACGTCGTGCCGAGGGCAGCCAGGGCGATGATGTGGTCGGGCGTTTGCTGCGCGCGGAGTACGAAGGGCGCACGCTGGATGACCACGAGGTGATCACCTTCACTCGCTCGCTTTTGCCAGCCGCGGGCGAAACCACCACGCGCATGTTTGGCTCGGTAATGACTTTGCTCTTGACCACGCCCGGCTTGCTGGAACGCGTCAAGGCCGACCGCTCATTGATCGGCAAGCTGATGGACGAAACCACGCGCTTTGAACCCGTGGCCACTTTCAAGGTGCGCGAAACCGCCCGGGAAGTGGAATTTCACGGCGTGAAAATCCCCAAGGGTTCGTTCGTCCAGTGCATGGTGGTGTCCGCCAACCGCGACGAAGATGCGTTTGAAAACCCTGAGGTATTCGACATTGATCGCAAGCCAAAACCCTCCTTTGGTTTTGGCTTCGGCCCGCACATGTGTATCGGTCAGTTCGTCGCCAAAGTGGAAATCAGCTGCGCTGTCAACGCCATCCTCGACCTCTTTCCCAACTTGCGACTCGACCCGAGCCAACCCGTCCCGCAGATCGGCGGAGCGCAATTGCGAGGCGTGTCCACGCTCCCGGTGATCTGGGACTGAATCACGCTGTAATCCCGTTTCCCTGCCTCAACAAAAACAACAGAGGGCATCATGAGAACGTTTAAAACCATTCCAGAACGCGGTGATTTCGGCTTTCAACAACTGGTTGGGCCGCACAAGGTCACCGGCGCTTCGATGTCAGCCGAACGCGGCTTCTTCGGCCTGCACCTGAGCAAAAGTTCGCCGTTCGGTTCTGTGCGCGATGAGCAAGGCAACATTTACTCATTCGTACGGTCGCTGATGGCGCCCAATGGCACCCCCAACCCAACCAAGTTCTTCTACCTGAACAATCACGTCGATAACGTCAACCTGCGCATGGACCACGAAAAAATGGCCCGCCAGGCGCTGACACCACTGCCGGTACACAGCCTGGAAGGCGATGTCGCACGTTGGGCCAGCCACCCGGGCGAACCCGGCAACTCTTGGGAGATCACCGCCAGCAGCGAACGCCTGACCTGGAAGGAAGAAGGCCTGTTTCACCTCGAAGGCCGACTGCTTGGCCCAGGTTTGCAGTGGTACCTGCCAGGCGTGGAATGGGGCACCTTTTATGTTTCGCAGTTGTGGGATATCGCCGGTGTCTGCGAGGGGCGTCCGGTGAAAGGCGCCATGGCGCTGGACCAGTTCTACATGGCCGAAGGCGGCGCCATTCACTTCAAGAAAGACTTGGTGGTGAACAACAACAAGCATGTGATCTGGTGGTCCTTCGTCACCGTTTATAAAGATGGCACCTGGGATACCGGCTCTTTCATGGTCGGTCACGACCACTTGGGCTACGCCATTTTCAACAATGAAAAAGGCGAGGTTCGGGTCACCACCGATATCGAAGGAAACACCGAACACAAGGACGGAAGCTACTTCCTCAAATCCGCGAAAATCGTGCTGGAAGGCAAGGAAGAGTGGGAGTTTTTGCCTGATGAGAAGGGCGAGATGATCGACTTCGTCGGTGGCTTCCCGATCACTGCGCAGCAGGAAGGCCGTTGGCGTCGGGTTGGCGATACCCGTGAGCCTTCACACTGGCTGGGCTGGGGTGAATCGGACCGGCGTAATGGCTCGGCCCGCAATGTGCCAGGCAAAGACCTGTAAACAGCTGACCGAAACCTTTACCCCTGTAGGAGCTGCCGAAGGCTGCGATCTTTTGA
>NZ_JBOIBY010000534.1:0-2842 GCF_050739655.1 Pseudomonas sp.
CCTCAAGGCGACGCGTTTATCCTGAAACGCGCGCCATGATTCAAGACCTTCGCGAGCAAGCTCGCTCCTACAGGGGTTTCGGTGTACCAGTCACTACATCACAAGGACCTGCATGTCGTTCATCCAAGCCAACCTGATTCATATCCTTGCTGCCATCTGGTTCGTCATCTGCTGGGGCGGTTACACCCGTTATGCGACATGGAGGGGCCGCGATACGGCGTGCCTGGCCAGCGTGCTGCACCTATACCGCGAAGATTGGATGCGCCGCATGCTGCTGCGTGACAACCGCATCGCCGATGCCAGCGTGATCGGCAACCTGGAGCGAAATGCTTCGTTCTTTGCTTCCAGCACACTGATTATCCTGGCCGGTATTCTCACGGTGCTCGGGGCATCGGAGCGCGCGGTGTCGCTGTTGGCAGATATCCCGATGGTGCAACAGGCTTCGCAGGGCATGTCGGAGATCAAGCTGCTGTGCCTGGCGTTGGTGTTTGTCTATGCCTTCTTTACCTTCAGTTGGTGCATGCGTCAGTACAACTTCGCGGCGATTCTGGTGGGCTCGGCGCCCATGGTGGGGGAGCGCCATGTGTCCGAACAAGAGCGCAGAGCCTTTGCAGCCCGGGCTGCACGGGTCATCTCCATGGCGGCCAACCAGTTCAACTTCGGCCTGCGTTCCTATTATTTCGGCATGACCATGCTGGCCTGGTTCGTCAGCCCCTGGTTGTTCATGTTGATGAGTACTGGCGTGGTGTTCGTGTTGTATCACCGTGAGTTTCACTCCGATGTTCTGCACGTAATGGTCTATACCCCTACGGAGGCGCCAATGCCCGAGGCCAATAAAGAGGCGGTTTGATGAGTATTGCATTCTGGTGTGTTCTTATCAGTGCCTTGCTGATTTACGTGGCGCGCATGCCCGTGAGCAAAGCCATGAAAGAGCAGGGCGGTTACAACAATCACTTGCCGCGCCAACAGCAAATGCAACTCACTGGCTTGGGTGCCCGTGCGGTAGCGGCACATCAGAATAGTTTCGAAGCATTCATATTGTTTGCGGTGGGTGTGTTGATGGCGCATACCACGCAGACCGCAGGGTGGCTCATCGACTCGCTGGCGATCATCTTCGTGATCTCGCGTGTGATCTATTTGGTGTGTTATTGGAAAGATCTGGCCTGGCAGCGCAGCCTGGTTTGGCTGGTGGGATTAGTCTGTTCGTTGTTGCTGATGATTAGTCCGACTTTCAGAACGCTAGTACTTTAACGACGCATAACCAAAAGCGACAGGCAAAAGAAAACCCGCACTTGGCGGGTTTTCTTTTATCTGCAGCGAGAAGCGGCTTATTGCTTCTTCTCGGCTTCTTCCTGCGCGGCAGCGTTCGATTCAGCCTGAGCTTTGGCAGCTTCGGCGTTTTCTTTCGCAGCGTCGTTCACTTTATCCTGAGCTTTATTCATATCTTGCTGAGCTTGCTCAGCATGTTTATTAGCATCTTGAGCTTTGTCCTCGGATTTTTTATCGCAGGCGGCGAGACCGAGGGAAGCGGTCAACATCAAGGCAATAGCTAAAGTCTTACGCATGGGGTGTTTCTCCTTATGGAAAATGTCTATCTGGCCTTAAGAGCCCGGCCATCAGCGTTAAGTTCCTTAGATTGTTCAGATATATAAGTTTGTTCTAATGCGGAACTTTTACCCGAACCTCTACCGCAATGACGATTATTAAATAAGAGTTTTTATCAAATGGCCGAAAACCCCATTTTTCAGCGTGCGACGCGATTTCTTTCGGCGCTGCGACATTGTCAGGTCCTCGGATTGCGGGTTCACGACGTCAGTACTGAAGGGCTCACCCTGGTGTTGCCGTACGGCCCGCAAATCGTTGGCAACCCGCAAACCGGTGTGATTCACGGCGGCGTGCTGACAACACTGATGGACACCGCTTGTGGCATGTCCACGCTGTGCGTGCTATCGGAATTCGAAGTCTGTCCGACGCTGGATCTGCGCATCGACTACATGCATGCCGCCGAGCCGCACAAGGATGTTTATGGGTTCGCTCAATGCTATCGGGTGACCACCGATGTGATTTTCGCCCGAGGTTTTGCCTATCAGGACGATCCCGAACAGCCCATCGCCCATGTTGTAGGCACCTTCATGCGCATGGGCAAAGGCATCAAGGGCACTAAAGGCTTTGGTGGCGCGATCGCCGGAGGCACGAAATGACCAACAGTTTTCAGAAGCAACTGCAAACAGCCCATGAGCAGGGCGATTACACCTCGCTGCTGCAGCTCATTCCCTATGCCACGCTGATCGGCGTCGAGTGCTCGCGGGTGGGGGATGAGTTGCTGTTTCGTCTGCCAGCCAACAAGGACAACATTGGTAACCCATTACTGCCAGCCATCCATGGTGGCGTGATCGCCGGTTTCATGGAGCTGGCTGCTGCGCTGCATCTGCTGATCGCTACCGGCTCGCCGGGTGTGCCGAAGATTATCGACTTTTCCCTCGATTACCTGCGGGCCGGGCAGTATCGCGATACCTGGGCCAGATGCCAGGTTTGCCGGCAGGGGCGTCGGGTGGCCAACGTGGCGGTTACCGCCTGGCAAAGCACCGAAGCTGAACCCATCGCCACGGCCCGGGCACATTTCAAACTCGAAGAGCCCTTGAAATCCTGAACACAGCCCCCAACTTTGATGACAACCCGCCGCCGACCGCTCAAGGTCGCGGCCACTGCCATCTGATTGGAGTTTGATGACCATGAGTGTGGAAACTCAAAAGGAAACCCTGGGCTTCCAGACCGAGGTGAAGCAACTGCTGCACCTCATGATCCATTCGCTGTATTCCAACAAGGAAATTTTCCTTCGCGA
>NZ_JBOIBY010000535.1:0-18685 GCF_050739655.1 Pseudomonas sp.
GGCGATGCCCCCGGATGAATGCCGGAGCGAAGGAACCCCGAGCTTTAGCGAGAGGCCGTACGAAAGGGGCCAGACCTTTGGTTCCTTTGGGGCGTTTGCCAAAGGGACTCGCCGTAAGGGCGAAACCATAGGCGGCCGTTACCGCAGAAATGGATATGTACACCCCAGAGAACATGGTCGGCTGTCAGGCCGCCATCGCTGGCAAGCCAGCTCCCACAGTGGATCGTTGGCGAATACAAAATCTGTAGTCGACGCCGATCAATTGTGGGAGCGAGCCGGCTCCGGGCGGCGTTCCGACGATGGCGTCAGTGGGAACACCCCTTCATTCAGCGCAACGCCACCAAGGTAAAACACATCGGCAACTGCGCGTCCTGCCGCAGATAACGGTCATACAGTTCCTCACGGTTGGAATGCGGATATTCCTTGAAGTGCCGAATATTCAGCCCCGCCGCAATGGCGCCGCTGAAAATGTCGCCCAGGGTATGAACAAACCAATAGGACGGGGCCACCTGCTGGTCGACCTTGCCTTCGTAGACGATCGGCTCGTACTGCACAAAGGGCTCGCGGCGAAAGTAAGAGGTGCTCAGGGCGAAGGGGTCGGCTGACTCGGGGTCGAACATTTCCAGGAATGGGTGGGTTTCGTACACCACCAGCGCGCCACCAGGCTTGAGTATTTGCGCCACATGGTGCAAAAACTCGCCGATGTCCGGCATCCAGTTCAATACGCCGATGGTGATCAGGGCCACCTCGAAACGATTGTGCAACGACGGCGGCAAATGATGAATGTCCGCTTCGATGAACTCAGGTGCATGGGGCGAGCGCGATGTCAGTTCCCGTGCCTGAGCGAGAAACGCTGCGGACTGATCGATACCAACCACATGCCGGGCACCGAGGGCAAAAAGGGAAAGGCTTTCGCGGCCATTGTTGCAGCCCAGTTGCACCACATCCTTGCCATTGATGCCGACCTCGGTCAGCACCCCGGTCAAGGTCTCATCCAGGCAGGAAAAATCCGCATGGGCCACAGCGTTCCAGTGTTCCTGCCACTCGGCAGAGTCCTGGTGATGGCGGGCGGAATCATTCCAGGCATCGCGGTTGCTGGCGATGGCTTGTTCTTTTGACGGCATTTCCATTGCGCACTCCAGAATCGGGTCTTTGATGAACGGCCCGAGTCTAGATCATGGCGGGATACAACCCGTCGCGGGTTTGTTGCGATCTTGTAATGGCACCCTCCCGACGCCTATCCACGGGAGCGCTATAGTTAATGACCTTGGGGAAAAGCGGAAAAACCGATCTCGCAGGTGCTGCCATGAACAAAGCCGAACACACGCTGTTGCTTGCCCTTTGCCTGACCGTCGCCACTTTTGCACAGGCGGACGACAGCCTGATGCAAACTGACGAATCGAACACTGAATTCCATTATTACGGGTCAGACCAACCCTTCGCCCACCCTTCCCCTCCTTCCATCAGCACAGTGCCTCCGGGAGCGTACATCTCGTCCTCGCCCCAGACCTTCATCCCGGTTTCCAGTGAGCACGTGTTCTCCGACTCCCGGTTGCCGACGGTAGCGGATGCTACCGTTCGCGTTTTCATCCGCACTTACGATGAGGAGCGCGGCGTCTATGTCAACCAGGAAGTTGAAGATCCCACCTGCATGCTGTCCTGCCTGCGTGCTGGACCTGCCCTGTAGCAACGACACCTACCACTGCCGCTTGTCCGGACGCGCCAGACCCAGTTTTTCGATCCGGTAACGCAGCATGTCGCGGCTCAGGCCTAATAGCCGGGCGGACTTGGTGACGTTCCAGTCGGTCTTGTCGAGCATTTTGCGCACCATGTCGCGCTCCACTTCCGGCAGGTTCATCGACTCTACGCCGTTGTAGGCCGGACGTAGTTCGCTGTGTGGCACCTCGTGTTGAAACAGCGGCGGCTCGTCCACCAGGCTCATGCAAACGTTGAGCTGATGCGCGGCGACGGTATCGCCTGGCGCCAGCAACACGGTTTGTTCAAGCATGTTGCGCAGCTCGCGTACGTTGCCCGGCCAGCTGTAGCTGAGCAGCAACTCTTCGGCCTGATCGCTGAAATGCAGGTTCGGCTTGCCATAGCGTTTGCCATGGGACGCAAGAAAGTGCCGGGCCAGCAACAGGACGTCTTCGCCACGGGCATACAGGCGCGGCACCTTGATCGAAATGATGCGCAGGCGGAAAAACAGGTCGCGGCGGAATTTCCCCTGCTGAACCATTTGCTCCAGGTTGCAGTTGGTGGCGCTGATCACCCGCAGGTCGACCTTGCGCTCCTTCACCGAACCGATCCGGCGAATGGTCCGGTCTTCGAGCAGTTTCAGCAGCTTGGCTTGCAGAATCAGGTCCATCTCACCAATTTCATCGAGAAACAGCGTACCGCCGTCGGCCGCTTCTACCAGCCCCAGTCGACGATCCTTGGCATCGGTGAAGGCGCCTTTTTCGTGACCGAACAGCTCCGACTCCACCAGATTGGACGGAATCGAGGCGCAGTTGAACTCGATGAACGGGCCTTTGTTGCGCGGACCGTCAAAATGCAGCGCCCGGGCCACCAGTTCCTTGCCGGTGCCGGTCTCGCCCTCGACCAGGACCGGAGGCAGATCGCTGTTGGCCATTCGCCGCTCGGCGTCGAGCAACTGCGTGATGGTGTCCTTGAGGTAAACCATCGGCGCTGACTCGCCGATCAGTGCCTGCACCCCGGCTTTCTGTGCCTCGCGCTCCTGATAGAACGACAAGGTGCGCTCCATCCGCTCGGTGGCCAGGGCTTTGTCCAGCAACAGCTTGAGCTCGGGCAAGGCCACCGGTTTGGTGACGTAATGAAAAGCCCCCTCTTTCATCGCCACCACGGCGTCTTCGACGTTGCCGTAGCCGGTCATCATGATCACTTTCAGATCCGGCGCGCTGATGCGCAGCTTCTGGATCAGGTCGTGACCACTCATGCCCGGCAACGAGTTGTCGGTCAGCACGACATCCGGTGCGAAGGTTTTCAACTGCTCCAGCGCATCTTCGGCCGAATGACAAACTGTCACCTCGAAGTCCTTGCGTTCCAGGTAGGTCTGAATGTTCTCCGCGAGGAGTTCATCATCCTCAACCAGCAGTATGCTGTGTTCCATACTCCCCTCCCGTTGCCACTTTAAAATTGAGACACACGCGGGTTCCTTCCTGCTCCTGGCTGGTCAGTTCGACCGAACCTTCGAAACGCTCCATTATTCTTTTAACCAGGGCCAGGCCAACGCCCAACCCTCCCTGTTTGGTGGTGAAAAACGGCTTGAAGACCATTTGTTGCTGCTGTTTGGTCATGCCCCTGCCGGTGTCATTGAGGATCATGCACACCTGATCGGCCGCTGGCTGTTCGATATCGATACTCAACAGGCCACCCTTGGGCATGGCTTCCAGGGCGTTGGCAAACAGGCTATTGAGAATTTGCGTGAGTAGCACCTGTTGGCTGACGACCGGAGGGACTGTTGTGGGGATAAAACGCACCTCGACGTTCGAGCGTTTGATTTGCGGCTCGAATGCACTCAGGGTGTCGTCGATGGCCAATACCAGATCCACGGATTCAAGGTCGTCGTTGACCGGCCGCAACGACACCAGCAACTCGCGAACCCAGCGCGACATCCGGTCGACCTGACCGATGATGTCGCCGATGTTCTTCTGCGCGCCATGGCTGGCGATTTCCTGGGCCAGTTCGGCGCTGGAGCGAATGTTCGCCAGCGGATTACGCAGGCTGTGAGCGACCGCCGAAGACATTTCGCCCAGGGCCACATAGGTTTCATTGGCTACCAGCTGTCTTTGCTGGCTCTGCAACAGCACGGCCGCCCGGCGAACGATCCAGAACAGGCCCAGATAAATCAGCGCCCCACCGAGCAACGTTGCCAGCCAGATCGCCTTGAAACCCCGCTGGATGCGTTCAACCAGGTCCACCGGTTCCTTGTAGATCTCCACCATGGCGATCACTTTGCTTTTGTCGGCGTTGAACATCGGAATGTAGTTTTCGATAAACAGGTATTGGGGCTCGCGCAGTAAACGCTGCTCGGGACGTTCCTCGTCAATTTCGTGATAGCTGGTGGACACCGCCTCTTTCATCTCGAAGGATTCATCCAGTTCATCATCGTCTTCGATGCGCACGCCGATCAGTTCCGGATTGGTCGACCACACGACCGTGCGATCCTGGGCATACACCGTGGCCAGCAGAATGTCCGGCAGATGCTCCACATGATCAAGGAACTCAACACGCGCCGCAGCCCGGGCACCAGGGTCGACATCGGGGTAAGCATTGTCATCGCGCGGGTCGAGCATTTCGCCCATGGTTCTTTTCGTTGTGATCGAAGCATGACGGATTTCGGCCTCACCAATGGCCTGGATAAACGCCGCGGTCAGCATCGAGTCGCGCTCGATGCTTTCTTCAACCACGAAACGCGTGGAGATATACCCCAAGCCCAATGCCACGGCAGCAATGATGAAAAAGCTCCCCAGGGAAAACCAGCGGACCAGATTGAACGGTGGACGCCAATCCTTGCCTTCTGCTGCCAATGTCGCCGGGGCAGCTTTTTTTTGTTCTTCCAATGCTTGCATGGGACTGTCCTGATTACTGGTCTACGAGCCTTTTCAGCCGTGTTTCGGATCAGTGTAGGTGGCATTGTTCGTTATGCCTGAGCAATGCAAGTTTCTGGCCACTATTGCATCTGCGTCTGTTTCTGAGGGCTGTCGGGTGCCGCGATAGCATGGTGATGTTCAGGCTCCTCGTTGTCAGCGGTCAAGGGGGTGGTCGGTGGATGTTGGCGATCGGTTTCCTCCTGCAGAAAATCGATGATCGACTGCGCTGACTTTTCATCCATACGCAGGTTAGGCATTGGAATTTTATTGAAGCGATCAAACAGTTCCATGGCGATCGGGTCTTTCTCCGCCAGCATGCGATCCGGCTCACGGATCCAGCGGCTGAGCCAGGCCGGATCGCGTTGACGGGTCACACCGATCAGGTCCGGACCGATGCTGCGCAAGCCGATGCCCTGCCCGTCCAGCGGGCCGAGGCTGTGGCAGGACGCGCAGCGGGTGCGGAACAACTCTTCGCCATTGCTGGGTGGGCGGATCTCGGGAGCATTGGCGTAACTTTGCTCAACGCTCGGTTGCTTCCAGTTTTGCAAGGTATTGGCCAACTGATCGGCCAGGATCCATGGATTCTCGAACGGCGACGCTTTCATCCAGCGCCCCGTGGACTGGTTGCCGACGATCAGGCTCAGGTTGTGATCCTTGCTGCGACCGTTATCGACGCCTTCGATGAACAGCCCCAGCTTTTGCCGCAGTTCGGTGACATCGGCAAATTCCCCGGTGAGAAATTGCCAGCCCGGCCCGACCTGGAAGCGTTGCGAATAGGCCTTGAGCACCTGGGGTGTATCGCTCAAGGGGTCGATGCTGATGGAGTAGAAGAAGATGTCCTTGCCGACCCGATCGCCGAGCAACTTCTGCACCTGGCGCAGGCGCGCGGTTTCCAGCGGGCAGGAATCGCTGCAGGACGTGAAGATGAAGTTGATCACCACCACTTTGCCCTTGATCAGGTCATCGAAAAAACGCACCTGCTGACCGTCCTGGTTGGTCAGCAAGGTGTTGGGGAAATAGTCGCCACCCCACGGGGTGGCGGAGTCTACGACAGCGGTTTCTTTCTCAGGTACGGATGTCGGAACGGGTGTCGACGGCGCCGGATTGGCGACCAGTAGCCGGCTGGCCAGCAAGCAGGTTGCCAGTACCAATGCCAGGTGCATGCCCAAGGCGCGTGTGCGTGGTGTATGCAGCTTCATGTCGACACCCTCCGGTTCATTGCTTGACTGTCACTTGTGGACCCGAGCCATCGCCGGTACGGAAGGTTGGCAGCGCGGCAGAGTTCACGTAGCGCACGCCATCCCAGCTCGGTAGCGGAGTCGGCATCAACTGGAATTGCCCGGGCTTCTCAATGTCCCAACGCAGCAGCATCGAATTGTCTTCATGCTGGGTGTTGTGACAGTGCTCCATGTAGGTCCCGGCGAATTCGCGGAAGTTGATCGCCATCTCCACGCTGTCCAGCCCATCTTTCTCCGAGCCGATGCGGTACACGTCCTTACGTGCCCATTTTTCCCATTCCGGTGGTGCCTTGCCGCCACGACTGAGGATGATCCCCTCCTCGAAGTGCACGTGTACGGGGTGGCTCCAGCCTGAACCGCCGAGCTTGATGTTCCACACCTCCAGGGTACCGACGCCAGTGGTGCCGGCATCAGTCGGGCCACTTTTCAACTGCGTTGCCGCGTTCAGCCGACGAGGGTCCATGTGGAAGCCGAAGCCGCCATCGGTCTTGACTGTCCACGGTGCTTCATCCGTGCCATCGGAACGACCGAAGATGAAGGAGCGGTGACGGGCATTGGCCAGCAGCGCCTTGTCGGCCGCGTTGTCGCGATGGATTTTCAGCGGAATCATCACCAGGCCTTCAGCCTTGCCCGGTTTGGCCGGTTCGTACTTCGAAGGGTCCATGGCCAGGTCCTGGCCGGTGTAGGCCTTGACGTTGAGTTGCAACACCTTGCCTACCGCCGGGTCGCCCCTGTCCCACTGCGGTCCCTTGCTGGTCTGCTTGATCACCGCCAGGTATTTCTCCGACAGCACGTCAGCCAGCGGAATGGGCTCTTTCGGGCCTTTGCCGTCGTCATGGGGCAGCAGGTTGACGAAGAAGACCTTGTCCCCCGGCTTGATACCGTTCTTGGCGAAGTTGACGACGATGTCGAAGCGTTCGGCGATGCCCTGGGTTGGCAGGATTGCGTTGTGGTTCTGTTTGTCACCGTCGGCGTCCAGGTCCATGGTGCCGTCGAACGGAACGGCGTGTTCCATGATGTTGCCGTCGTTGGCGATCATGTGGAACGGCACCCGGGCATAGGACACACCTGAGCCTTTGGGTCCCTGGAACTCGCCACTGGTGCCCTTGATTTCCCGCACCAGCGCAAACTTGAAGTAGCGCGATACCGAACCGTTGAGCATGCGGAACCGGTAGCTGCGGGCACGCACGTCCAGGGTCGGTTTCCAGCCCCAGTTGACCACCACCTGGTCACCGAGGAAGCCGTCGGTGTTGAACGGGTTGAACCACAGCTGGCCATTCTGATCCCAGGCCTTGTCGGCGAACAGCAGGTTGACGTCGTAGTCGCGGTTACCCCATGGCAAGCCGCTGCCGCTGGGGAAACGCAGGTTGACGCCGTCATCCACCGCCTCGTTGCCACGGTCCAGGGCGCTGTAGTAGTTCATCATCGCCGCGTTGCCCTTGTAGACGTTCTGCGCGGTGAAATCGAGCATATGGTCATGGAACCAGTGGGTGCTCATGGTCTCGCGCCAGTCGCCACGGATCTTGATGGTGCCGTGATCGCAGGTCTTCAGACCTGGGCTCATGTCGTTGGTCCACAGGGTTTCGCCCGGCGAGCAAGGGAACGCCGCCCGCGGGTCTTCAGCCTTGGTGTTGATGCTGTCGTAACCGGCAAGCTGGACCGGCCAGCGATAGTCGTAGTACTGCCCGGGGAAGAAAAACGCGTTGGCATAGCCATCGCTTTCCGCCGGTCCGTGGCCGTTGTGTTCGTGGGTGCTGATGGTGTGCAGGCCGAACCCCATGTTGGCCGACGGGTCGATCGGCAAGCCGTTGTAGTGACGCATCACCAGTGGCTGGCCATAGCGAACCATCAACAGTTTGGGCGGCAGGGTGCCGTCGAAGGTCCACACCGAGTTGTGGTTCTGCACCGGCATATTAGGGTGTAAGCGCACTTCGACACCTTTGGAGGTGCCGTCCGTTGCCGGTACGCCAGCGATGTTGTGATACAGACCTCCGGGGCCGAATTCGCCCACGGCGTAATGGTGCATTTGCCGATCGTCACGCACGCCACCGTTGACCCGCGCACCGGTCTGCACGGTTTTGTAGGCGTTCTGCGGGTAGAACTCGTTCCAGCGCTGATGGGACCAACCCTTTCCTGGCGGACGACCTTCGGCGGACGAGCCGATATGGCGGTTGAGGAAATACTCGATCTGCGCCTGCCACGGGTTACGGTCCACCGCGTTGGAGAACTGGCTGGGGAACGGGGTCAGCCCAGGTTGACGCAGGAAGTTGTCGAGGGCCAGGCCTGGCGGTGCGCTGCGAGCCGCGCTGGTAGGGTCCTGCGCCGGCAACGGGCCAATCCCCGGAGGTGGAAACGGCAGTTGCGCCGCCGGCGTCGTGGCATCGAGTTTCTCCGGCCCAAACTCCTCGAACAGCATCATTTGCTGGGTGAAGGGCTGGGCACCGTACATCGGGCTCGGCTTGCCATTGGTGGGGTAGTTGAAACTGGTCTGCTGTGCCGGCGGCAGTTGGTTTTCCTGCCGTTCGGTGTCGCGTGTGCCCTTTACGCCATTGGGCAAATCGAAGGAGTCCTGGTTGGCCTCCGGCATGCTCAGGATCGCATTTAACGCCGCAGGTTCGTCGGCCGGTTCGTCGATGTACGCCGAAGGATCGGATGCTTCCGGCTGTCGTTCGTCGTCGATCGGGCTGGCGTGCAGCATCCCTGTGCTTATTGCCATCGTCAAAGCGACGCTCAAAGGCGTCATCAGTCCAAACCGGTTGAAGGGATACCGCACTGTTCTTTTCATCACCAGCCACCTCGAATGTGTGAAGGGGGTGATGAGGGGATTGCAAGGAGCTCGCCAAATTTGTAACTGATTTTTACAAAGCCATTAAGTCGAGCAAAACAATGGCTTATCAACATCAATTTGCCATGCCTGGGGAAAACGACTGGGGAATGACACCCGCTAACGGGGAAAGTTCGCCCCCCTATTCAGGGGATCAACTTGAACGACAGACGGACACAAGTGCCCTCGCCCTCGCGGCTATCGAGCTGCACGGAACCACCGAAACGTTCCATGATGCGTTTGACCAGGACCAGGCCGACACCGAGCCCGCCCTGCTTAGTGGTGAAAAATGGTCGGAACGCCATACGCCGCTGCTCTTCGGTCATGCCTTTGCCGGTGTCGCGTATCGCCACGCTCACGCCTTGGCAATCGCTCGGTTCCAGGGTGACTGTCAACGTGCCGCCCTCATCCATGGCCTCCAGCCCATTGGCCACCAGGCTGTTGAGGATCTGCGTCAGCTGCACCTGCTGACTCAACACCATCGGCGTCTCCTTGGGTTCGAACACCACCTTGAAGCGCCCCCTGGCGATTTGCTGTTCGAAGGCTGACAAGCTGTCATGCAGCGCGGCGACCAGGTTGACCGGCTCGGCCTCGTCATTGAGTGGACGCAAGGATTGCAGCAACTCACGAACCCACGTCGACATGCGATCGACCTGGCCGATGATGTCCTTGATGTTCTTGTGCGCCGGGCCGTCGTCGAACTCAAGCGCCAACTCGGCGCTTGAGCGAATGGTCGCCAGCGGGTTGCGCAGGCTATGGGCGACTGCCGAGGACATCTCGCCCAACGCCACGAACGTCTCGTTGGTGATCAGTTGTTTTTGTTGCGTGGCCAGCAGAATCGCCGCCCGCCGCACGATCCAGTACAGCCCCAGGTAAATCAGCCCGCCGCCCAGGGCCGTGGCCAGCCAGATCAACACCAGGCCGCGCTCCATGCGGTTGATCAGGTCCTTGGGTTCCTTGTAGATCTCGACCATCGCCGTGACGTTCTTGCCCTCGGCATCGAACAGCGGGATGTAGTTTTCGATGAAGATATATTCCGGTGGCGTGATGAATTTCTGCTCCATGCGGCCATGGTCGACATCGTGATAACTGGCCGACACGGGGGTCTGGTTGGCGAAGGCATGATCCAGATCGTCATCGGCATGAATCGTGGTGCCCATCAGAGCCGGGTTGGTCGACCAGATAATCATGCGGTCGGACGCATAGATGTTGGCCAGGATCACGTCCGGCAAATGTTCGATGTGGTCAAGAAATTCGCCCCGGGCGTTGGCCCGGGCCAGCGGGTCGACGTCGGGAAAGTCTTTGTCCTTGCGCGGGTCAAGCAGCTCGCCCATGGTCCGCACGTTCGGCAGTGAAACATGGCGCACTTCGGCGGCGGCGATCGCCTGAATGAATTGCGAGGTCAGCAATGCATCGCGCTGCACGCTTTCTGTAATCACGAACTTGGTGGACACCGAGCCTAAAGCCACAGCCACCGTGCCGATCACCGCCATGCTGATGAGCGAAAACCAACGCAGCAGGTTGAACGGCTGTTTGCGCGTGCTCAAGTGAGTGTCGGCCTTTTCGGTAGCCAGTGTTTTTGCAAGGGTGGTCATAAACGTTGTTTCCCGGAAAAGCCCTACAGAATTTATAGCCCACTACTGGCAGTTTGCCCGATTGCGGGGGCTTTTTCCCCCACCTCTCCCCATTGCCCGAATCTACCCCCAAACCTGGGGAAAGAGGCCCGCTCCCAAAATCGGGGAAGCGGCCCCCCACCTTTTGGTAAACGCCTGTGCACCGGGCATCTCACGGCGTTTTTCCATGTTTGGCATGGGAGTTGCCGAAGACCTCTCAACTGGCCCATCTCAAGGGGCAGGTACTCTGATAGAGGGAATACTCATGCACCCTTTACTGTCCAAAACCACGATCGCCCTGATCGTCAGTGGTCTGGCCCAAGGCGCCGCCCAAGCTGCGCTGTTTGCTGTTGAACCCGGTCCCTATCTGCCTGCCACCGGCGGTTTCGCTTCCTGGTATCAGGACACCCATGGCAGGACCCTCGATCTGTGCCTGACAAAAGCTGTCAGTCCCAACATTGCCGGTGCTCCCGGCGCACCAGCCTACATGTGCCTTTTGACTCCGAATCCCGGTATTTTCGATGACACCAAACCGATCGTCTTCCCGGACAATTTTCCCGATGAAGCGTTCTGGTTCACCGGCGACGGCTCGATCGTCGATGTAGCCCGGGGCATCGATCTGACCTACGTCAGCGCCCTTGAGGCCGCCTTCTCCGGTGGAGACCCCAAAGAGGGCGATCAGATCAGTTTCGGCCGTATCCGTATCCGGGTCGACGTGCCCACTGCCGGTACCTATGTCATCACCCACCCCTACGGCGTCGACGTATTCAAAGTCGACACCCCCGGGCGCAAGGCGATCAACATGACCCGTGACATCGGGATCGGTTCGCCTAAAACCTACGACGGCGCACTCAAAAGTGATATCGGTCCGTTCCTGCGCAGCCTCAGCGGCCCCTACACCGTGACCACGGGCACTGCGACCGAGCAATTCGTGGGTGATCCGAATGTGGAAGAAGCCTTCACAGGCAGCCCTTTCAACACCAACTACATCCGCATCGAAGGGCCTAACGGGCTGGATTTGCGCACCAATGTAATGGCCATCTCCGGCAAGTTGTCGACGGTGGTACGCCCCACTCCGATCGTCGCCGAGCGCAGCACCTATTCGCGCAAGGCCGGTACCAGCGAACCGGTGGCTCAGCAGGACGTATTCATGTTGGCCCCACCACCACCGGCCACTGTGACCCTGGACAGCAACAGCCCGGTGCTGAAGCTGACCGAGGCCGACACCACCGGCCACTGGTACGCACAGTCGTCTACTAACCCGACGCTGCCCAAAACTCTGGACGTGACCGCTGACAATCACCTGGCCATAGCCACCAGCTCGCCGACTACGGTGCATCCGCAACTGACTGACCTGGTGGTGATCTCGAAGGCTGAGTACAACCTGACGACAAGCATGCTCACCATCGATGCCTCCACGAGCGATGAGACATCGCCAACCGTCCTCACCGCCACGATCGCCACCGGCACCGGCACCGGCACCCCCATCAGCGACCTGATCGGCGAGGGTGCGGCGAAATCACTGGAGACCAAAATCTCGCCGATTCCACCGGCCAGGGTTCAGGTGACGTCATCCAATGGCGGTACCGATATCGAAGACGTGGTCTTAGTGCAATGAACGCTCACATGCCCAGATCCGCATCAGGAGGCATCATGAACAAGTGGCCACGTTTCGCGCTCAACGCGCTTGGGCTGACTCTCTCGCTGTCCGGCAGTGCGTTCGCGCAACTCGCTGCTGTCGACACCGGTCCCTACACCTTCGCCACGGGGAAATTCCCCCTGTGGTATCAGGACAACTATGTAAAAGACGGCGTCCCGAAAGCGGTGTCGCTGCAACTGTGCCAGTCACGGGCCCTCAGTAAACTGGCAGTCGGTGCTCCCGGCGCACCCGCCTACATGTGCATCCTGAACCCCGAACCCGGGATTTACGACGACACCCAGCCGATGGTGTTTCCGGATAACTGGCCATCAGAGGCGTTCTGGTTCCTCGCCGAGACCAACATCCCGAACAACGCTGCCGGTTATGGCGTGGATGTCTACGTAGCAGGGATGGAGGCGGCATTTGCTGGAGGAAACCCACTCGACGGCGATCAAGTCAGCTTCGCCAGGATTCGCCTGCGGGTGAACATTCCCGTTGCCGGTACTTACACCATCACCCACCCGTACGGCGTGGAAACAGTCAACGTCACCACACCTGGTCGCAGGGCAATCAATATCACCCGCGACATCGGTATCGGCGCGCCGGGCGACTACTCAGGCGCCCTCAGGGGCGACATCGGGCCATTCCTTCGCGGTGCGGGTGGTCCATACACAGGTTTAAACCCGGACACCGGTGTCGTAGATTCATTCATCGGTGACCCGAACATTACTGAAACAGTTGAGGGCAGCCCCAACGGCACCAACTTCCTGCGTATCCAGGGTCCGGCGGGGACTATCGAGACCTCCTTGTTTACCGTCTCCGGCAAAATCTTCGACAACCGTGCGCCAACCCCTGTGGAAATCGGCCGCGCCACTTACCGTCGTACCTCTGCGGCCGCCGACGGCATCCGGGTCGAGGTGTTCGGCAAATCAGCAAACGGTTCCGTACTTTGCTACCGCGAATCCGTGGCCCTTGTCGGCACTTCACCGTGCCTGCACGAGATGACTGGAGAAGCAGGCCAATTCTTCGCCCATAGCTCGCCCACCAGTATTCCACCCGTAGTGGTGGTCACCGCTACGGATCCAACCCAAACCACCCAGCCAACAGCGGTGTCGAGCAAAGTCTCCGACACAGTGAAAATCCAGACCGCTCTTTACGACTGGAGCAAACACAGCCTGCTGATCGAAGCCACCTCGTCTGACGAAGTGGTCGTGCCAGATATGGTTGCCCAGGGCTTTGGACGCCTGACGACGTCCGGCAGCAGCATCGCCGGCAAGCGAACCCTGACCGTTGCCGACCTGCTGCAACCACCGGCCACCGTCACCGTCAAATCCGCCGCCGGCGGCGTCGACGTCGAACCCGTGGTCGTGGTGGGCAAGGCCCCGGATACGGGTGAAAACCAGGCACCGATCTCCCGCAACGACACTGGCAGCACCAGTTTCGGTGTGCCGATCACCCTCAACCTGGTAGCCAACGACAGCGACCCGGATGGCAACACGCCGCTAAGCATCACTGGGTTGACCCAACCGGCAAATGGCCAGGGCACCGTGACCATGAGCGGCACCACGTCCGTGGTCTACACCCCGCCAGCGCTGGTCCCGACGCTGCTGACAACGTCATTCACCTACAAGGCTCAAGACATCAAGGGCCTGGCTTCGACAGCCCCGGCAACCGTGAACATCACCGTGGCCCCTAACCAGCCTCCGGTGGCAAACGCTGACAGCGTTACAACGCTCGGAGTGGCGATTCCAATCAGCGTGCTGGCCAACGACGTCGACCCGGAAGGCAACGTGCCGCTCGCCGTCGCCAGCTTCACTCAACCAGGTCAAGGCAGCGTTACCAGCAACGGTACGGTCCTGACCTACACCCCACCGGCTAACTTCACAGCGCCCTTCACCACGACCTTCAGCTACTTCCCACGGGATAACTTCGGTGCCGTGGCGACAACAGCGGCCACGGTCACGGTGCAAGTCTCGCCAAAACCTGCTGCGGAAACCTTCACGGTGACCACGGCGACGGTGTCGGCTCGCTCCAATAACCGTTTCACCTGGGACTTTGCAGGGACCTCGTCGGTGACCACCGGCAACACCATCACCATCCAGGTCAGCACCCCGACCGGGCTACAGACCCTGGGCACCACCACGGTGCCGGTGACCGGCCGCTGGCGGTTCACGGCGAACAACATCACCACGGTGGTCCCATCGGCCAACCCAACCGCCACCATCCGCTCGTCCCAAGGCACCGTACGCACCGTTCAAGTGATCTCCAACTGAGCCCCCGCCCCATCGACTCGGTGAGTTGATGGGGCACACCTCAAGCGAAAGGACTACGCCATGAAAACGTCGACCGCCGCCCTGCTTTGCCTGCTCCTGCTGTGCAGCAGCGCAGGTGCGCGTGCCGACGACTTGATGGAGAACGATGACCTGGCGCCTGGCGCCGATCTGGGCGAGCTGCCACCTCCGGTGGGCCAGCACGCACTGATCGACCAGAACGGCCAGGCCAACATCGCACTGGTGCAACAGAACGGCCAGTCGCTGCTCGGCCAGATCGTACAGTCGGGCAGCAATCAGGAAGCCTACATCCTGCAACAAGGCAGCGACCTGATGGCTTTGATCAACCAGCAAGGTTACGGCAACGCCGCATCCATTACCCAAACCGGCAGCCAAAACCGTGCGCAGATATCCCAGAACGGCAACAACAACGACGCCAACATCGTCCAGGCTGGCACGGGACAGCAAAGTGCTGTGACTCAGGCAGGAAATGGAATGAGCGTTTCGGTCACTCAATATCGTTAAAGCACTGCACTACTTGGAGGTTTCATCATGTTTAAATTGACACCCTTAACCGCCGCCATCCTGGTCGTAGTCAGTGCCCAGGCATTGGCCGATGACAGCGTTTCCGACCAGAGCCAGTACGGCACCGCCAACGTCGGCTACGTCAAACAGACTGCCGCGCCCGCCAGTACCGCCACCCAGCTGCAAACGGGACAAGGCAACGACGCGGCCGTCGTGCAGGACCACGCATCCAGCACCATCACCCAAACCCAGACCGGCGACTACAACGCCGGCTACGCCGAGCAACTGTACGAAGACGGAAGTACCATCACTCAGAACCAGATCGGCAATGGCAACACCGCCCACGCCAGTCAGTCCATTGGCCTGGGTAGCAGCGAAGCGCTTCAACAGCAGGAAGGCAACGGTAACTTCTCGTTCGTCTACCAGGACAGTCAGGCAGGTACTTCCGCCAAGGGCTACCAGTATGGCGATAACAACGAAATCAACATCGAACAGGTTGAGGTGGGTAGCAACAACAGCGCGGTGATCATTCAATACGGTGACACCAACTACGCCACCGCCGAACAGATCGGCCAAATGGGCGGCCAGATCGATATCAACCAGAACGGCAGCACCAACTACGCCTATGCAGACCAGCGTAACGGCCAGGGCGGTAACATGACCATCAACCAACTCGGTGATAACAACGGCACCGAGCTCTGGCAAGAAACCCAGGTCAACAGTAAGGCTACCGTCAACCAATATGGGCAGACCAACGAAACCATCGTTGACCAGAGCTTCGGCGAGAACAACGTGGCCAATGTGCTGCAAGTCGGCGATCTCAACGCCATCTATGCCGACCAGTACCAGTCCGTCGGGTCCACCATCGGGATCTATCAGGAGGGCGTGGGTAACGTGCACTTCACCTACCAGACCGGTGACAGCCACGTGCTCAACACCAATTCGGTGGGTAACGACAACAAGGTCTACGCCAGCGAGTGGAAAGGCCCGCAACTGGGCGGCCAGTACGGCAGCAACCAAAGCGCCACTGTCAACCAGTTGGGCGATGGCAACGTTGCCAACTTCAAGCAGACCGGCAACGGCCACCTCATGACCACCAACCAGATTGGCTATGACAACAAAACCAAGGTCAGCCAGGCCAGCAGCTACAACGAGCTGTACTTCGATCAGAACGGCAGCGACAACATGCTGATCTCCGACCAGCGCGGCACCGGCAACCTGGCCCAGGGCAGCACCTACGGTACCGGCAACACCACCGACTTCACTCAGGACGGCACCGGCAACCAGGCGTATACCTCTCAGGTGTATGGCGACGACAACCTGATCACCATCAAGCAGGCTGACACCATGAACGTGGCCTATGTGACCCAGGGTGGCAATGGCAACATTGCCAGCGTTGATCAGAGCGGCATGACTCAGACGGCGAACGTTCAGCAGTATGGGGATGCCAACAAGGCGACAGTGATTCAGCAGTAATCGCGGGTACTTAACAACCGCGGCCCTTGGGGGTGGGTCGCGGTTTTTTTATGGTTGGTTTTTCGGGTGTAGATAGTTCAATTGTGGGAGCTGGCCTGTTGGCCATGGCGGCCTGCCTATTGATCTGAATCTGTCAGACATACCCCGAACCCTGTGGGAGCGGGCTTGCCCGCGAAGGCGGCCTCATAGCCGACCTTGCTTTTGTTGACTGAGTACATATCCGTTGCTGCGGTAACGACCGCTTATGGTTTCGCCCTTACGGCGACTCCCTTTTGCAAACGCCCAAAAGGAAGCAAAACGCTTTGCCCCGGCGTACGGCCCCTCGCCAAGGCTCGGGGTTCCTTCGCTCCGGCATCCATCCGGGGGCATCGCCTCCGGTTTGCTGCGCTGCACCTCCTCTCGATGTGTGCGGCTTCGCCGCACGGCGCTACGCGCCCAACCCCCGGATGAATACCTCCACTCAGCCTGCCGAAGGGGCGGGTGGATCAAGATCAAAAGCTGCAGGCGAGCTGACACTCGGCCTGTTGAGTGGTGGGGGTATACGCAGATCGACTGTAGGAGCAGGCTTGCTGGCGATGGCGGCCTGACAGCCGACCAATCTCTGCCAGATGTACCCGACCCTGTGTGTGGGCTTGCCAGCGATGGCGGCCTGATAGCCGACCTGTCTTTGCCGAATGTACTCGTCCCCTGTGGGAGCGGGCTTGCCCGCGATGAACGATAACGCGGTGCTGTGGTTATCCCTGCAGCTCAAGATTATCCAACGCCCGGTTCACCGCCAGATCCACCAACATGATCACCTGCTGTATCCCCAACAACATGCTGCGCTGCAGGCCATCCACGAAGGTCGCGAAATCGGTGGCCATGATGCTCGCCGAGGCCAGGGATTCGCAGGCGTGGGCCAGCAGGTCTTCGGTGCTGGTATCCGGGGCGATGAGGAACATGGTGCCGGGGTTGCGGCAGCGGTGGGTTTGGGGTGAGTTTGTACGTACCAGCCATAAATTATTACAAGAAGCCAGCCCAAACAGCTAAGCGCTCGCTGGATATGGGCGCTTTATTACAGCTAAAAAAACCATTTCCAGCAAATATAACAAACCAGCCCTAAAGTTATAGACAATGAAAATAACGAACCCACCACCCCACACTTACAATCTAAACCCACAAGCAACCCACTCTTCACAGATAACAACCCAAATAACAAAAACATCCAATACATCAAACGCCTTAAGCCTGAATAACAATCCAGAACAAAGCGAGATGACTTTTCATGCAGCATTCACTCCTGGCGCGAACGAAAAACTGCTCGCCGCCTTTCAAGGATTTAAAACCCGACGTCAAATATCTGTCCATACAATTGCGCCTGGCATAATAAAAACAAAAATCCATCAACCATTAAATGGCAAAGCGAACAACCATTCACACCCACTGAGCAGCCTGCAGGCTCTGATGAAGCCTGGATCAACTTACACCCGCCTCCATATCATTGGCGGCGGCGACTCGAGTTACGTCATCGGAACAAAAAACGAAGCCAGACCTGAATCTCCAATAGCATTGGCAAAGCAAACCCCACCGGGCGCAGCCATTATCAACGGAGGATATTTCGTACATAAGGACGGACTGATTTCCAATGACGGATCCAAGCTGGAGATCGGATCCCCTATCGGGGAAGCATCACACCGCACTGATAACGCTCCAGTTCCTGATATCTGGAAAGAAGAGTATGGCCATTTATTAATTGATGAGCAGATCGCTCTCACTAGTGGACCTGTGCTTTCTATCGACGGCCAACAAGTTACACTTCCCGACCACGAAAGAATGCAGTACTTTTTAGGCGAATTGGATAACCCGCTCAACAAGTACGCAGGAGCACTTACCCATTCGAGTGACTACAACGAACGCGCTGCCATCAGTACCGCATATTCTGCCGCAAACGAAAAAAACGATACCGTCATGCATGCGTTGACTTCTAACGGCGACAGAAGTGCTGGTGCCAGCATGAGCGACTGGCAAAACCTGACGAATATAAGTGTCAGCTCATTGCCAGGACAGCGCGAAACCGATAATCGAATTGGTAGTTCAACGATCAATCTCGATGGTGGTGGATCCGTATTTTTAGGCACTACTGACGACAGCGGCATGACTATTCATGCCCTCGGCGGCGCATCCTCTGAAAGCACTATCAGACCTGTTGCCAATGTCATTGTCTCAACGCCAAAAACCGGGAAGGAATGAAATAGCTGCTGACGAAAGCTACGATTTTTTGACTTTCAAAAGCAAGATCAAAAGATCGCAGCCTTCGGCAGCTCCTACATTGGACTGGGTACATCCATCAACTCGGGGCGACTGTCAGGCCGCCTTCGCGGGCAAGCCTTAATGCCAGTCAGTTAAGCGATGAAGGTCAACTGTAGGAGCGAGCTTGCTCGCGAAAAACGTTAACGATAACGCGAAAATTCTGAATGAACGCGGCGTCCTGAAGTTTTTCGCGAGCAAGCT
>NZ_JBOIBY010000536.1:0-1296 GCF_050739655.1 Pseudomonas sp.
TGCGTCACTAATTTTGCGAGGGCTTTATGGCTCGTACTACACCGATTAATCGCTACCGTAACATTGGTATCGTTGCTCACGTGGATGCTGGTAAAACCACCACCACCGAGCGCGTCCTTTTTTACACGGGCAAAAGCCACAAGATGGGCGAGGTGCATGACGGCGCCGCGACCACGGACTGGATGGTGCAGGAGCAGGAGCGTGGTATTACCATCACTTCTGCTGCTATTACCGCCTTCTGGCAGGGCTCTGCCAAGCAGCACAAGGACCAGTACCGTTTCAACGTCATCGATACCCCGGGCCACGTAGACTTCACTATTGAAGTTGAGCGTTCCCTGCGTGTACTCGACGGCGCGGTCGTTGTGTTCTGCGGTACTTCCGGCGTTGAACCTCAGTCCGAAACCGTATGGCGTCAAGCCAACAAGTACGGTGTTCCACGTATCGTTTACGTGAACAAGATGGACCGTGCCGGTGCGAACTTCCTGCGTGTGATCGCTCAGATCAAACAGCGTCTGGGTCACACTCCGGTGCCTATCCAGTTGGCTATCGGTTCCGAAGACAACTTCCAGGGTCAGATCGATCTGATGACCATGGAAGCCGTTTACTGGAACGATGCCGACAAGGGTATGACTCCTCGTCGTGAAGCTATCCCTGCTGAATTGCAGGAACTGGCTGAAGAGTGGCGCAACAACATGGTTGAGGCTGCGGCCGAAGCCAACGAAGAACTGATGAACAAGTACCTCGAGGGTGAAGAGCTCACCGTTGAGGAAATTAAGGCCGCTCTGCGTCAGCGTACTATCGCTGGTGAGATCGTTCTGGCTGTTTGCGGTTCTTCCTTCAAGAACAAGGGTGTTCCCCTGGTTCTCGACGCCGTTATCGACTACCTGCCAGCACCGACTGACATTCCTGCCATCAAGGGTTCCGATCCGGATGACGAAGAAGTTCAGATGGAGCGTCATGCAGACGACAACGAGCCGTTCTCGGCTCTGGCGTTCAAGATTGCTACCGACCCATTCGTGGGTACCTTGACCTTCGTCCGTGTTTACTCGGGCGTGTTGGCCTCCGGCGACGGCGTGATCAACTCGGTCAAAGGCAAGAAAGAGCGTGTGGGTCGTATGGTGCAGATGCACGCAAACGCCCGTGAAGAGATCAAGGAAGTGCGCGCTGGCGACATCGCGGCCCTGATCGGCATGAAGGACGTCACCACTGGTGAAACCTTGTGCAACGCTGACAAGCCAATCATCCTGGTTCGCATGGACTTCCCGGAGCCGGTTATTTCGGTTGCCGTTGAGCCTA
>NZ_JBOIBY010000537.1:0-3021 GCF_050739655.1 Pseudomonas sp.
TCAAAAGATCGCAGCCTGCGGCAGCTCCTACAGGGTCCGTGATTTGAATTTAAAGGCCCGGAGTATAAACAGCCTCAAAGCTCCCACGCGACTTTCAGTCCTTCGTAGATCGCTTCTTCAGCCGTACGCGGGGCCAGGCAATCGCCGATGCGGCGAAACTCCACCAGGCCTTGCAGCTCGGCACCCAATGTATCCACCGGTTGATGGCCCTGGCACAGCACCAGGGTATCGATGTTTTCCATCAGCATCGGCTCCCCACTGGCGGTGTGTTGCAGGTAGACCGTGTTGTCGTCGCAGCCATACAAACGGGCGTAAGGCGTGATCGGAACGCCCAGTTTGTGCAGTTCGCCCGCCAGTTGATCGCGCACGTACAGCGGCAGGTTCTCCCCGCAATGTGTGCCGTTGACCGCCAGTTGCACTTGATGCCCGGCGCGGGTCAGGCGCTCGGCGATGCCGGGGCCGATCCAGTCACAGCGCCAGTCGACTACCACCACGGAACGACCGATTTTTACTTCATCGCGCAGCACCTGCCAGGCGTCCACGACCTGAAATTCGCCGCCGCGTTCAAAAGGCGGCCAGTACGGCGCTGCACCGGTGGCGACGATCACCATGTCCGGTTTTTCCTGTTCCACCAGCGCGCGGTCGACCCGGGTGTTGCGCACCACGCGCACGCCGGCCAGTTCCATTTCTCGTTGCAGGTTGGTGCTGGCACCGCCGAACTCACTGCGACGAGGCAGTAATTGCGCGAGCAGTACCTGACCACCCAGTTGCGAGCTGGCCTCGTACAACGTGACTTCATGTCCACGTTGTGCGGCGACGGCAGCGGCTTTCATGCCGGCCGGTCCACCCCCAGCGATCATGATGCGTTTGCGCCGTACCGCAGGTTGTCGCTGGCCGAAGATCAGTTCGCGACCGGTTTCCGGGTGCTGGATGCAGGAAATCGGCAAGCCCTTGTGAAAGTGGCCGATGCACGCCTGATTGCAGGCGATGCACGCCCGAACGTCCTCGGTATGGCCGCTATCGGTCTTGTTGGGCATTAGCGGATCGCAGATCAGCGCCCGGGTCATGCCACAGACATCGGCTTGACCTCGGGCCAGGATAAGTTCGGCTTCCTGGGGCTGGTTGATGCGCCCGGTGACAAACAATGGAATGTTCAGGCTCGCCTTGAATGTCCCGGCTTCCTTGGCCAGATACGCCGCTTCGATCGCCATCGGCGGCACGATATGCACCGCGCCACCCAACGAGGCCGAAGTGCCGGCGACGATGTGCACGTAATCCAGTTCGGCTTGCAGCGATTGCACGGCGGCCAACGATTCGTCTTCGGTCAGGCCCTCGGGATCACGCTCATCCGCGGAGATGCGCAGGCCGATGATGAACTGTTCGTCAGTGACGAGCCGAATCGCCGCGATCACTTCCCGCAGGAAACGCAGACGCTGCTCAAGGTCGCCGTTGTAATCGTCGGTACGGCGGTTGACCCGTGGATTGATGAATTGCGCCGGCAGGTAGCCGTGGCTGGCCACCACTTCCACGCCATCGATACCCGCCTGATGCAAGCGCCGGGCAGCGGCGGCATATCCTTCGACAATCTCGTTGATCATCGGCTGATCCAGCGCCCGCGGCATCACCCGGAAGCGCTCGTTGGGCACCGCCGAAGCGGAGTAAGCCACCGCCAGCTGGCCATCACTTGACTCCATGATTTCCCGCCCCGGATGGAACACCTGCGACAACACCACGGTGCCGTGGGCATGGCAGGTCTGCGCCAGTTGGCGATAACCCTCGATGCATTCATCGTCCGTGGCCATCAGCACGTGGGAGGTGTAACGCGCGCTGTCATGCACGCCGGCCACTTGCAGCACGATCAGCCCGACACCGCCTTCGGCGCGCGCCCGGTGATAGGCGATCAGTTGTTCATTGACCAGGTTGTCGGTGGGCATCGAGGTGTCATGACCGCTGGACATGATGCGGTTTTTCAGGCGCTTGCCGCGGATCTGCAAGGGTTCGAACAGGTGCGCGAAGGCAGGTGTCGAGGTGGGCATGGTGCGGGTACTCCAGGCAGGCTGACCTGTAGGAGCGAAGCTTGCTCGCGATGGATCTGAGCGCGGCGCGTTCGTCCAGAGAACACGCGTTATCGTTAACGTCCATCGCGAGCAAGCTCGCTCCTACAAAGGCAACGGGTTTTTGGCGTTGTTATTATTTGCCTATGGAAATTTACCTGTAGTAAAAAATCAATCTAATTATTTACTTGATGGAAGTTGGTCTCTCAGAGACAAGGCTGGATAACCTGTTTAAGCCCGTCATTGTTTTCCGGTAATGAGAACTCAGCAGTCAGGGGTTTGGCGCCTGCCTTGGCCGGGACCAACGAGAGTTTCAGCGGCTGGCCGCGCGAAGCATCGCTCGCCCAATAGGCCAGCTCATCACGCGGGAGGTGAGTTTCGATCGCAAAAATGGAGCCGACCTGGAAAGCCCCGGCAGAGGTCCAAAAACCGGATACCCGGTATTCGCCAGCGGGGCGATTTCCAGTGGTTATGTGCAAGGGGCCGTTGGCAGTGGCGTCCGGACCTTCGAAAGGATCGCTGTGAAAACCCAGGGAGTGTGGTGCGATCTGCAGCGTTACGCCTGCGCCTTGAGTTTGAGGATGGCAACTGATCTGGAGGGTCGCCTTGACGTGGTATTCGCCGTAAGCGCTGTCGCCGAAGGTGCGCGCAGTCAGCATGGGATTTTCGGCATAGGGTTGCTCAAGCAACCAGACGGGGTGCATCGGGCGGATGATTCGATCCACTTGCGCCGGCGTGTTATCAGACTGCGCATGTGTGGCGAATGTAGCCAGTGATGCAAGTAACAGGGCTTGAGTGGTGCGAAGGGAGCCAATCATGGAGTTTTTTCCGCGTGCTGGACTGTCCAGAATAGGAGGAAATCAACATCCAGTCGTTTCAAACCCTGTAAGTGGATTTTTAGCGCCGGGATATAGGGACTGACCGCATTCACCTGTAGGAGCCGCCGCAGGCTGCGATCTTTTGATCT
>NZ_JBOIBY010000538.1:0-10587 GCF_050739655.1 Pseudomonas sp.
GTTCAGGCCAGCCAGTTGAGCGCGTGTAGCACCGACTGAAGCATCGATCGACACATCGCCGATCGTAACTCGGCCAGCGGTAGGGGGTTCAAGCTGGTTAATACAACGAAGAAGAGTACTCTTCCCCGAGCCGCTTGGCCCGATAAGAGCTACTACCTCCCCGCCTTTGAGTTCAAAATCAATTGATTTCAATACAGTGATATCACCAAATCGCTTACTTACTCCTTCAAGACGCAAAACAGCGCCAGAATACGGAGAATTTAAAGTAAGCGCCGACGACGCGATGGAGGTCTCAGCGTTCATGTTTTTACCCTTAGATATAGGATTTGTTGGCAGGGCTATGAATAAAAACGGGCTGCTGGTACAGCCCAAAAATGAGACTCGTTTTAGGACATTACTGTTTTTACAACTTCAAGCTCGCGTACAGGTCTGGCCTGCGGTCTCGCAGGTGGCGAACTTCACCTTTCTCGCGAGAAAGTCGCAGTTTGGCGAGATCTAGTTCAACGTTGAGCAGCCCAGGGACATCCCACTCGGTCTCTGCGTAGGTGCCATCTGTCACCGCCATTCTATTGTCGATAGGGCACGCAACGAATGCCTTGCCCATGCAGCTGACTGGGTAGTCGTGTGGAATCCCCAGATCACCAACGAGTGGCGACAAACATACGTACACCTGATTCTCTAAGGCGCGGGCGTGAGCGCTAAACCACTCACGCCAAGCTCCGCGCTCTTCGGTTAAAGCTGGAACGAAGATGACCTCAGCTCCGGCGGCGACAAAACTGCGGGTAAGCTCAGGGAACTGGACGTCGTAGCAGATGAAGACGCCGCACTTCACACCGTCGATCTCGAACACGTCGTTCAGGGAAGACGCACCCGACGTCTGAATCGCCTTCTCGCCACGTGTGAGATGTACTTTGTGCTGCCGTTCGAAGGAGCCATCCGGCTTGAAAACGAAAGCGCTGTTGTAGCCTTCATCGCCTTCTTCGTGCCAATAGGTAGCACCGACGATATAGATGTCATGGGTTTCTGCCAGACAGCAGAGGCATTTTACAAATGCCGGGTAAAGCGGTGTCAGCACCTCTCTATAGAAAGCCGAGACGGTCTGATTGCTGACCTCTCCTGCGTCCGGGCTCGTCCAGAGAAGACCCATGGGCAGAAACTCGGGCAACAAGAGTACACGACTGCCGGCCTGCTTCGCCTCAACGACTACCGACTCGACATGCTCTGCAAAAGATTGAAACGATGGATACCGTCTGATTTCAAAAACAGCGACTGATACTTTCAATTTATCAAGCATCTTGGCCCTCCTTCCAGATATTGAATAAGGTTTTCTTATCGATCTTCGACGTGGAGCCAAGCGGCATTTGGGATAATTGGACGAAACTGACTGGAACCTTGAATTCAGCGAGCTTTGACCGGCAATGCGCAGTCAGCTCATCCGAACTGACCTGCTTGCCAGGAGTGGCCACAAAGTATGCGAACGGTTGCTCACCAAACTTGGGATCGGGGATACCGATCACAGAAGCCAACTGGACAGAAGCATGTTCGCAGATGACGTCCTCCACCTCAGCCGGCGCAATGTTTGCACCACCTTTGATGATGATGTCCTTAATGCGCCCTGTCAGGTAATAGAAACCATCGGCGTCTCGATAGCCCAGGTCGCCCGTGCGGAAGAAACCGTCAACGAACGCTGATTCGGTAAGATCCGGGGCTTTGTAATACCCACTGGTGGTAGCCGGTGCCTTAACCCAAACCTCGCCCTCTTCACCATCAGCAGCCAACTGTCCCGCTGCAGTGATGAACTTGACTTCAACCCCGGGAGCCGCCTGGCCGATTGAGCCAACAGGTAGCTCGACCGAGTGGGATGCATAGCTACCAAAGACCGGGCGAACCTCTGTCAGCGCGTAGTAATCTTCGATTCGCTTGTTAAACCGTCGGGCGAATCGATCCTTCAGCTCCTTGGACAAAGGCGCTCCGGCGGAGATGAAGAGTCGCATGAAAGACAGATCGAACTGCAGGTCATTCTGCTCTGCATATTCGAGCATCATCGAGAACATGGTCGGTACACCATGGAACACTGTGACACGGTGATTCACGATGGCGTTGAGGACATCCGCCGGTCGGAATTTTCGGAGCAGGATCACCTCAGCACCGGCCTGCAATGCCATGGAAGCGGCAGTCGAAAGCCCATACAAGAATCCCAGTGGCAGCGCGACAAGCACCTTGTCGTCTGTCGTCACACCCCAGAGTTCAATGAGAGAGCGATTCCCATCGAACTCTGCAGTCTGCGTATATCGAACGGCTTTCGGCACGCCAGTTGAGCCTGAGGTATAAACGATCAGGAAATCCGGATTGCTCTCGGATACCGCAACCTCAGGCTCAACCCACGCCCCCTGCAAGAAAGCACGCGTGTCGAAGATCTTGCAATCACGCTCACCCACAGCAACAAGCGCCGCTGGTGCCAGCGCATCATCTACGAACAGATGCTTAATCTGTGCGTGATCGATGATGTAGGCCGCTTCAGCAGCCGTAAGAACAGCATTGAGCGGGACGAACGTTCCGCCGATTTTTGACACCGCGTAGTAAAGAATCATCGTCGCACTGCTGTTCTCGCAGTAAACGCCGACAGGTGTATTCACCCCAACACCCACATTCACCAAACGCGATACCGTCTGATTGACCTCGTGCACTAACGCCTCGTAGCTGAAAATTTCGTTTTCAAAACGAAGAGCAACCTTTTTCACATCGCTACCAGAGAAGGCCTGGATACCACTGAATATCATGACAAAACCTCAGAGAACGTTAGTGCCGAGCCATGCGCGCGAGTTAGGCAGGCGTGCAGTGCATCATCACCTTCCACTCGCCTTCCTGCACCGACTCACCGCGCTGGTTGACCAGAGAAACCTGGAAGTTGACGATGCCTACACTCGGCTTTTTCGTCTCACGTTTGGAGCCGACCTTCTGATTGACATGGATGGTGTCGCCGATCTTGATTGGGCCACGCAGATCCCATGTCATGCCCAGGAACGCAATAGCGGTGCCTTCTTTGATGCCCAAGCGACTTTCCAGGCCAGTAGCGATGGCAAAACCTGCTGGGCCGTGCAGAATGCGGCCGCCGAAAACTGTAGTTTTCGCGAACTCTTCGTCGGTATGAACAGGGTTATGGTCACCGGTCAGAGCTGCAAACATCACGATGTCAGCTTCAGTAATGGTGCGGCGAGGTGAGTTCCACTCTTGACCAACTTCCAGTTGGTCGAAGTACAAAGCATTTTGTCCGATACCGGTCAGGCCTTTCGGTTCAACTGCACTATTCATATCATTACTCCAAGTTAAAGAGCGGTGCTCTTAATATTTTTTGTAGCGTCACCCATAGTCATGAACTGCACGCCAGGCTGTTGCATATGTTTGATTAGTTTTTCGAGCATCTCAATTCGCGGGCCGCGGCCGATAATTTCCGGATGGCACGTTAGAGTGAATACACCACCAACTTTGTGTGCATAGTCGAACTCAGCAGACCACGCTTTGTAGACATCGCCCGCCAAACGCAAACCAGTATTTAGAGGACGCGGAGAGAACTGAAAATACGGATAGTCGTCTAGTTCCCACGCCACCGGAAATTCAAGTACCTGACTCTGCTCACCGTGCGTAAAACTCTCTTCTGTCAGCACATCGTGTTTACGAGCATAGAATGTCTCGAAATCGTTAGACATGAGGCTGCTGTCGTAAATGAGACCAAACTCTTCAAGCAAGTCGATCGTGTTATCGCTCAAATCCCACGCCGGCGACCGGTATCCAATCGGACGCACACCCGTCACTTTTTCCAATACCTCAAGGCTTTGCGTCAGTAGGCGTCGTTCTTCATCGATCGGCAAACCCACCGGGGACTCATGAAGGTAGCCATGGCACGCAACCTCATGCCCTGCCGCGACGATGCGCTTGATGTGCTCGGGATAGGTTGAGGCAGTGTGCGCCGGAACAAAGAACGTTGCAGGAACGTTGCAGCGCTCCAATACATCTAGCAGACGAGGGATTCCGACGTTTGCGCCGAACTCCCCACGAGAAAGAGGCGTCGGAGAAACCTGCTTGAACGTGCTCATCCAGATGGCGACGCCATCAAAGTCAAAGGTAAGGCATGCGATGGTCATCAGTGCTCCTTATCAAAAATCAGGCTAGCCATATCAAACAGTCTTCGCCAAGCCCGGAGCCGCAAGGGGTTGCCCCCCCGCATCTTCGCGCTTATGACGGGCAAGCCCACAAAAAAGACTCTTCGTAATAATATTTAGACCTTCCGGTCAGTATGCTCGAATGTGAGGACATGTCAATAGACCTTAGGGCTGGTTAAAGCTGAGAAAACTCTCTGATAGACCCAAAATCGGAGGCATCGCCTTGCGAATCAGAACTCTCAGGTTTAGGATTGATACCTATCAGTCAGATTTTTAGCCCGACCGTACGGTCTGTCAATCACTAAAGGTGTCGTCATGATCAAAGCTATAAATGCAGGGCCCGGTTACCCTGGCGTATCAATGTCCATGCGGGTCACTGACGGGGATTTGTTGTTCATCACCGGCCATGCGCCAGTTGACGGTGATGGAGAGGTGGTTGCAGGTGACTTCGAAGCTCAAGCAGTGGCGGTATTCCAGAATCTGGCCATCACCCTTCAAGCCGCAGGTGTGGGATTCGAAGCCCTGGTTCGTATGAACACGTATCTGACCGACGTTAACTCCGAGACCCTCGCGACCTTCAAAGCAGTACGTAATCGCTTTGTGAACATGGATTGCCCACCGGCCAATACGTTGCTCAATGTGAACGGGCTGTACGACGGTCGCATCCGCATCGAGGTGGATGGCATCGCAGTACTGCCACGCTCCTGACCGATTTCTCGCCGCCCAAGAACAGGACGGCGGGGCAAACTGAGCGTGAGTACCGTCAAGCTGACTTACACGAAGGTTAATTTGACTTGGCGGTACAAAAAAAAGACAATCACCAAGCTCCGCCTAATCAGCGACTTGGCTTCAGGCTGCAGACAGCCAAGAAGAAACTAGGAGTACCGATGATCACGTTTCGAGGGGTCGTATACCCTGCACAGACCGACGCCATGGGGCATATGAACGTCCAGCACTACGTCGCCTCATTTGATCAAGCCTTCTGGCATCTGGCCGAACATCTGGGTTACGACACAGAGTGGCGGCTAAGCCGCAAACAAGGCTGGGCGGATGTTCATTACGAAATAGACTTCCGATCAGAACTGCAGGTTGGATCGACGTTCTACGTCAAAAGCACGATCGACAAGGTCGGCCGCACCTCGATTGTGACGCATCACTCCCTCTTCAATAATAAAGAGCAGCTCTGTGCAGAAATTGCCATGACGTCTGTCTATTTCGATCTTGAGAGTCGAAAGGCCATAGAGATACCTAACTTTATTCGTGCGTCTGCATCCTCCATGATCGAGACGCGAACTGCTTAACACTACTCGGTGTACCCCAATGAATGTAGACCTGCGCGATCAACTTAAGCAGAAAAAGCAAGCATACGTCCAAGACGAAATTCTGTCGTCCGCAGCATCCCTCTTCGCCGAAAAGGGATTTCGAGCAATTACCATTACTGATGTTGCCGCCCGCCTGGGTTACACCAAATCTGTTGTTTATTACTACTTTAAGAGCAAGAACGAGATCCTCTGGCAGATTTTCAACCGTTCGCACGAAAGCTACGAAGCGACCATCGACGAAATTCTGACCCAGGATCTGGCCACCGAAGACGCCCTGTATCGCGTTCTCCGCAGTCACGCGCTCCACGTGATGAAAAAGAAAGACTGGACAGCAATCTACTTCAGAGACGAGAGCGAACTTGAACCTGAGCAACGCATTCTGATGCGTAAACGCAAACGTGAATACGATGCCAAGATTGAGGTAATTTACCAACGCGGTATCGAAGAGCAGAAATTCAAGGACATTCCTCCTCATATCGCAATCACTGGCTTCATGGGGATGTGCAATTGGCTGCACACCTGGTTCAACGAACAGGGCACTCATACCCCTGAACAGATCGCCGACTATTACTGTGACTTGATGTCGGGCGGCTACCTGAAGTAACAACCTGCAAGCAGATAGAGCGCGACTCACGTCGCGCTTTTTATATCAATTCGATTTTGCCTGGGCGAAATCTTCGGCAAAGCTGTGGCGCTCTCGAGCGTAGTCAACCTGATCATCAGGGATGACTCGAATGCGCACTTTGCTTTGCAACTCTTCCGAGATATGAGCAATGACGCCTGGCATGGTGGAGATCACTGCCAAACCAGTCATCTCAGCCGGAGTGAACCCCATCTGCGCCAGAATGGCGCCCATCATGCCCACCTCGTTGATGACAATTTCAGGCTTGTTGGCTTGAGTGGTGAAGGCTTTGTGAACCGCCTCATACCACTCGCACGTCTCCCCCCACACCCCGGTTTCGATCGCCAACTGCTTCAGCTGTTGAGCCCGAGGATCAGTGAACTTAAACGCTGGATGGCCGAGCCCTGGAACGCGCTCCTTACGGGCCCGCATCCCTTCCACGAGGCTGGCAGCGGCTTCATCCATAGATGCCGCGTGCTTGGCTGCCGCAAGTGTGGCGTTCAAGAAAATGCCCGTCTGATCTGGCGCCAACGAGTATTCACCCGCTGAAAGAACAGCCGTCGCCAAACCAGCAACCATCGACGGATTACTCGACACACAGAAACGCGCAGCGGCAGTACCTGGTTTACGCAGGGAATAGTCCAGAACGGAACAAAGAACCCCTTCGATCATTTTGGCCTGACCTGCTGAAGGCAACTTGCCGCGAATCAAAAGGTAAGTGGCGTCGGCGAAGCTCAGCTTGCCAATCAGGTCACCCAGATCATAACCACGGATATACACAGTGTTGTCCTGGACATCACTGACAGCGGTGCTCCAGTACTTAGGCGTCTCGTTCATTCTGATTTCCTGTTCTATGGGTCGATGCCAAGCGGAAGGCTTAGCGTCAAAGGATGTTATCCGAGCTCCAGCATGCTGTCCATCCGGTCAGTCTTATTGTCTGACCGGATGGTATTAAAGGCGCCGCACCGGCCTTCGGTCATGATTCAAGGGACATAGCCGTACTGCTGTCAGCAGATCAAATGATCCAGGGTATGGACTGCGGCAGGGCTTGCCAGGTCGGGTCGGTATGCGTCAGGGCGTCGATTTGGAAGAGACCCGCACGCGAACGCATGAGCTCGGCAAGTTCGCGCGCCCCCGCGATATAGTGGAAAACACTAAGGTGCGAGGCGACGGTAAAGACCTCTGGATCTCGGTAATGGTGCTCGATGCTTGGCCATAGTGCCCGACGGCGAGATGCATCTTTGGAGAAGAGTCCTCGAATAGGATCAATGATGACGGATGCCAGCTGGCTCGCCGATGAGGGCTTGGTCATGGCCAAAATGTGTGAGGCACGTTCAAACGACAAATAGCGCCCCCTAACCGTTAGCCCAGCGTCACCCGCCTCATTCAGCGCATCACCTTGCTCGACTTTCTCAGCATCGTTGCACACCACTACAGAGGTGTAGCGGAGCGTCTCATCGTTGACGCCGATCTCATGATGTGTGCCTACCAGTCGCAGCTCATTGACGGTTCGCCCTCTGAATATGCTTGCACCTCGATGCTGGATGGACTCAATGAGCAGCTGGGCGAGCCTCTTTGGAACAATCGATACATCCTGGTCAAATTTGGCAACCGCCAGGGTGCAGGGAGGAACATCAAGATGCGCAACCCGTGTTGAAAACTCGACCAGCAATCCATTCGCTTTGCAGTTGCTGGCGAACTGCTCAAGTGCGCCAACGTATTCTGGTCGACGTTCGAAGATCAGCGTTCCTGACGAAGAGGCGATCACTTTTGAGCCGAGATCAAGGGCCATATCACGCAGTTCGGCGATACCCTGCCAGTCAGTTCTGGCAGCTTGAGAGGATTGATGAAGACCCAGCCACGTCGAGATGAGCTCATTGGTGGTGAACCGGGGGAAATCCATATCATCGACAAATACGTCTACCTTGAACCCAAATCGCTGCAGGTAATACGCATGGATGAGCACACCTATGCCGCTGCCAAAAACTGCAGCTCCTCTCTCGTTAGCACTACTTCTCATAGCAACCACTCCGAATCTCGCGCCATCCTCGCCTCAAGTACGAGCTCAAAGCGAAAATACCAACAGGTATTTTTTATAGACTTAACGGTATTTTAACTATCCCCAACCGTCAAGCGCAGATATGTCAATGGGCGACCAAGGATCAATGGGAAGCAGCGCGACGACCATTCCAGCCGCGCTCAAATTTGCTCTTGCGTGCGACTGAGCCACAGCGACATACTCACCTCAATACCTATTGGTTGTTTTTACTGACTCATTGGTTTTTATCATGGCTGCCTTGCATAGGCCAGGGGGCTAGGATCCAGCACATAACAACAATAGCTCCGCTAACCTGAGGATTTACGATGTTGGGCAACGTCTCAATACGCACCACCATCACCGCGCTCAGCTTGATAAGTATGGTCGGGCTTATCACCGTGATCAGCGCGATAAACATCCAGCAAAATGACTCGACGGGGGAGTTGACCAGCGCCGCAAGCAGCGCTGCGATCGAGCACGCAATTCAGGGACAGCTCGAAAGTATTGCAGCAGCCCAAGCCACGCAGATCGCAGAAATCTTCGGAAAAAAATTTACGTCGCTTGCGCAGCTCGGGATCCAGTTCTCAGGCATTCAAACCGTTTTCAGCTCTTACGGCATCGCGGCCAATGCCTCTCGATTTCAGGCCGATCAGGCGGTCGAGGCGACCTTCGTGAGCGACAAGGATCTGCTCGGTGCCTGGGGAGTCATGGAGTCGAACCAACTGGGTGATGACAAAGACTTCGTCAACTCGCTCCAGTACAGCTCAAACGACAAGGGCCGTTTCGCGAGCTATTGGAACCGAACCACTGGCACTGTTTCCAACGCTCCCACCGAGGAGCAGATGCTGCTGGATGAGACCATTGGTGAGAGCGGCCTTCCATTTAACTATTTCTATCGTTGCCCGTTACTCACCAACGCGCCATGCCTTGCACCGCCATTTACTGCTACGTTAGCCGGTCAGAGCATTCTGATGACAACGCTGGCTTTTCCTGTGCGCCGTGGCAACAGCGTGACCGGTGTGGTCGGGGTTGACGTTGCACTGAACGACCTTCAAAAGCTCGCCATGTCCGCGAAGGAAAAGCTGTACAACGGCGCAGGCGATATCTCGATCATCACGAGCTCCGGTATTGTCGCAGCGTACACACCTAACCCTGCGAAACTGGGGCAACGCTCTCAAAGCTTGGGCTTACCCGAGATCAAACAATTGACCGGCGACACGGCCTCCAGCAAGCCTGTGTACCTTGAAGACGATCAGTCAGTGAAGGTCATTTCTCCTGTAAGCGTCGGTGACAACATCGCCCCTTGGTGGATCGTGCTGCAGCTTCCAAAGTCGATAGCCCAGGTGGAGACACAAAAGCTGCACGAGCTCCATCAAAAACTTCAGGCAGAGTCGCTGCAAAAGAGTCTAGTGGTCGCCGGTATTGCGGCTTTGATCGGAGCCTTGTTGATGTGGCTGACCGCAACCCGGATTACCACACCCATTCGCACTGTTTCGACGATGCTACGTGATATTGCATCGGGCGAAGGCGACCTGACCAAACGCCTGAATTACGCAAAGAAAGATGAGCTGGGTGAGGTTGCTGTTTGGTTCAACCTCTTCCTAGACAAGTTGCAGCCAATGATCAGGACGATCCGGACAGGCATAGAAGAAACGCGCCAAACCGCCAATCAGTCGTTCAGCATCTCCCAGGACACCAGCGAAGGGATGAAGGCCCAGTTCAGGGATATCGATCAGGTCGCTGCGGCTTCCAACGAGATGACAACTACGGCGCATGAAGTCGCAAGCAATGCTGCGATGGTCGCGCAAGCAGCACAGGACGCAGAGCGATCCGCTCAAACAGGCCACACGATGTTAGAACGTACGAACCAGGGGCTTGTAGACCTGACCAAATGCCTAACGTCATCGGTAAACGATGCCAGGCAACTTGCAGTCAGCAGCGATCAGATCGGAGACGTACTGGATGTGATTCGTGGCATTGCGCAACAAACCAATCTGCTGGCACTTAACGCAGCGATTGAGGCTGCACGTGCAGGAGAAAGCGGTCGGGGGTTTGCTGTCGTGGCGGATGAGGTTCGGAGTCTGGCCATGAGAACCCAGGACTCCGTGGAGCAGATCCGTGTTGTCATAGAGCAACTGCAAGCCGGCGCAATGACGGTGACAACGGCGATTCAGGACAGCCAGCAAAGAGCTACAACCAGCTCGAAACGGATGGATGAGACCGTCGTTTCCTTTAATGACATCACGCAAGCTGTTTCAAAAATTCAGGACATGACTCACCAGATCGCTACGGCGGCTGAAGAGCAGAGTGCGGTAGCAGAAGACATCAAATGCAACATCAGCAATATCCGTCTGGTAACTCAAGAGCTTAATGAGAAGACCAGCACCTCTGCGACGCTTAGCGCGCACTTGAATACCTTAGCGGACAAACAGCACGCATTAGCTG
>NZ_JBOIBY010000539.1:0-2612 GCF_050739655.1 Pseudomonas sp.
GAAAAACTCAAGAACGCCGCTGGGTGTCTGGTTTAACGCATTATCGTTAACGACCATCGCGAGCAGGCTCGCTCCCATAATAGCCTTACATCCACCCATACTCCGCCATCGACAGCGGATCACCTTCACCGATGATGAAATGGTCAAGCACTCGAACATCGACCAATTCCAACGCCTTTTGCAGACGCTTGGTCAGCACGCGGTCGGCCTGACTGGGGTCGGCGTTACCCGACGGGTGGTTGTGACACAGGATCAGCGCTGCGGCGTTATGCGCCAATGCGCGCTTGACCACTTCTCGCGGGTGAACGCTGGTGTTGTCGATAGAGCCGCGAAACAGCGTTTCAAAGGTCAGTACCTGGTGTTTTGAATCCAGGAACAGGCAACCAAACACTTCGTGAGGTTCGTGGCGCAGCATCGCTTTGAGGAACTCACGAACAGCCTGTGGATTTTCCAGCACCGACCGGTGACGTAACCGCTCGGCCAAGTGTCGCCGCCCCATCTCCAGCACGGCTTGTAGTTGGGCAAACTTGGCCGGCCCAAGCCCTAGCTCGGCACTGAAGGCCGGTAGATCCGACTCAAGCAGATTGCGCAGACTGCCAAATCGGCTCAACAGATGCCGCGCCAGGTCGACCGCACTCTTGCCCGACACGCCGGTTCTTAAAAATATCGCCAGCAATTCGGCGTCCGAAAGGCTCCCCGAGCCCTGCTCAAGCAACCTCTCCCGCGGCCGTTCCGCCGCCGGCCAATCGCGAATACTCATAGCACCTCCTTGTCTGTGGGCGCCGCTGTTCCGTAGCGGTCGCTGTGATATCGTAGCCCATCTTTTTTGCGGGCGAATTCACTCCTGGGGAGGGGGTTTCGCTACGTATGTCACCAACGAATTGAAAGGCAGGCCTATGCAGCGGCTGTATCGGAAACGCATTGTTCTGGGCGTCGGCGGCGGCATTGCTGCCTACAAGAGCGCTGATCTGGTTCGGCGCCTGATGGATCAGGGCGCCGAAGTGCGCGTGGTCATGACCCGTGGCGGCGCCGAGTTCATCACCCCGCTGACCATGCAGGCCCTGTCCGGGCATCCTGTGCATCTGGATTTGCTGGACCCTGCGGCCGAAGCCGCCATGGGCCACATCGAGCTGGCCAAATGGGCCGACCTGGTGCTGATCGCCCCGGCCACCGCGGACCTGATCGCCCGCTTGGCTCAAGGCATTGCCGACGACTTGCTGACCACACTGGTGCTGGCCACCGACGCAGTGGTCGCCGTCGCCCCGGCAATGAACCAGGCCATGTGGCGCGACCCGGCTACCCAGGCCAACCTGCAAACTCTCGAAAGCCGTGACATCAAGGTCTTCGGCCCTGCATCCGGCAGCCAGGCCTGCGGTGATGTTGGCCTTGGGCGCATGCTTGAAGCCACAGACTTGGCCCAGCTCGCTGCCGATTGCTTCCAGCGCCAGGCGCTAACCGGCAAGCACGTGTTGATCACTGCCGGCCCAACCCAGGAAAACATTGACCCGGTGCGCTACATCACCAACCACAGCTCCGGCAAAATGGGCTTTGCCCTGGCCGAAGCCGCGGTGGAAGCCGGCGCCCGCGTGACCCTGATCACGGGCCCAGTGCATTTGCCGACTCCGGATCGCGTCACACGCATCGACGTGGTCAGCGCCCGCGACATGCTTGCTGCCTGCGAAGCCGCGATTCCTTGCGACCTGTTTATCGCCTCGGCAGCGGTCGCGGACTACCGTCCGGAAGTTGTTGCACCACAGAAACTCAAGAAAGATCCTACAAACGGCGACGGCTTGTTACTACAAATGGTGCGCAATCCAGACATTCTGGCCAGCATCGCCACACGCCCCGACCGGCCGTTCAGTGTCGGTTTCGCTGCCGAAACCGAACACCTGCTCGATTACGCTGCCCGCAAGCTGAAAGACAAAAACCTCGATTTGATCGTCGCCAATGACGTCGCCAACCCGAGCATCGGCTTCAATAGCGAAGAAAACGCCTGCAGCGTGATCGACCGTGAGCTTCACGCCACACTTTTCGCCCAGACCAGCAAGAGCAAGATTGCTCGCCAGCTGATCACTTTTATCGCCGAACGTCTGAACCAGGTTTAATTTACATGCACGCTTTGCAAGCCAAGATCCTCGACCCCCGCATCGGTACCGAATTCCCGCTGCCGCAGTACGCCACGCCCGGCTCCGCGGGCCTCGACCTGCGCGCCATGCTGGAACAAGACATCGTGATCAAACCGGGTGAAACCGTGCTGATTCCGACCGGGTTGTCGGTCTATATCGGAGACCCAAACCTCGCCGCGCTGATTCTGCCGCGTTCCGGCCTGGGCCATAAGCACGGCATCGTGCTGGGCAACCTGGTTGGCCTGATCGACTCCGACTACCAGGGTCCGCTGATGGTGTCGTGCTGGAACCGCGGTCAGACCGACTTCACCATGACCGTCGGCGAGCGCTTGGCGCAGCTGGTACTGGTACCTGTGGTACAGGCGCATTTCGAGATGGTCGAAGAGTTCGTCGAGACTCAGCGCGGTACCGGCGGTTTTGGGCATTCCGGTACAAAATAAAACCGCTACCCCTCTGTAGGAGCTGCCGCAGGCTGCGATCTTTTGA
>NZ_JBOIBY010000540.1:0-11627 GCF_050739655.1 Pseudomonas sp.
GCCGCAGGCTGCGATCTTTTGATCTTCTTTGGCGATTTTGAAGCCGCCGAAAATCAAGGTCAAAAGATCGCAGACTGCGGCAGCTCCTACAGGGAGAATGTGTACCTGCTTGTGAAGGCGTCAGCCCATTCAGCGCAGAGCGAGAAGGCCCTGCACCAACGGCTCCAGCTCCAGATGATTGACGGCCTTGACCTTCGAGATCATCTCGACAGGCCAACTCTCAAGCCCCAGGCAAGCCCCAAGCATCGCGCCCAGTATCGCCGCGATGGTGTCGGTGTCGCCGCCAAGGCTGGCGGCCATGCACAGTGCGTCAAAAGCGTTCATTTCACCAATGGCCACTTGCTGGGCCAGCGCGAACGCCACCACCACCGATTCCTGAGACGCCACCGACGTGCCAATCACCTCGTACAGCAAATCCGAGAGCAAACCATTGTCGCTGTCGACGCTGATACTTCGAGCCCAGCTGATGCGCGATGCAATGCATCCACCGGCAACCCAGTGACCATGGCTTTGCGCTTGCTGGGCCATTTGCTGGCCGAGGTTCAAGGCTTCGCCCAGGTCCAAGCCGTTGATCCCGGCAGAAACCACGGCGGCCACAGCCGCAGCACTGGAGATCCCCAGCGAAGTGTTGTGAGTCACCTGACAGGCTTGCACGACAGCCTCGATAAACCGCTGGGGATCGGCGACATTCGCCGCAATGCCCACCGGTGTAATGCGCATCGCTGCCCCGTTGGTGGTGCCGTAACGCCCCGCTTCTTCGGGCGAATGGCCAGCGAGAATCATCTCGATTGCACGCTTGGTCGAAGGGCCGAGCAAATCCTGGGAGCCCTTGGCCTGCATCACCGCTTCCCACTCGATCAACCGCTGTGCAAGCACCGACGGTTCGATCTTGCCCTTACCGTCAACCAACAACTGACCCACCAGGATCGCCTGTTCGGTGTCATCGGTGATCGAGCCCTTGGGCATGTTCGCGGCGATCGGTTGATCGGGGCCGGCATCTTCGAGGTCGGTGATTTCACCAAAGCGCGCCTGGATTTCAGCGCGGCTTAACGATTGGGTCGGCATGCCCAGGGCATCGCCCAACGCGAGGCCGTAAAAAGCGCCCAAGGCACGGTTGAGCGCCGTCATTTCGACGGTCCGATTTGCAGATGCAGACGGAAATGCACAGGGTCGAGCAGGCTTTCCACTTGCTCCATGAAGCGGTTTTGCCGGTCGTAAGTGGTGCGCAAGGCCTTGAGGAATACCGTGCCGACGGGACGCCCCAGCAGCTCGGCGTCTTCGGCGTTCAACGGTTCGGCGCCGATCCATTGATCACCGCGCTCACCAATGTAGCCATAGGCGGCCAAGGTGATGGTCAAGGAATCATCGATCAGACCCACGCGAGGCAAGCCTTCCAGGCCACCAGTCGCAGGCATTAGAGAACGTTCAAGGGAGACCAGCGTGCCGTCGTTTGAACGGCGACGGCGGTCGAGGGTGATGAACTGGTCGGTGCCGAAGCGCGACAGCAGATCAGGCCGTGTCACCGCCTCCAGCCGCAATACTTCGGTATTGACCAGCGCCCCGCTGTCGGCCAGCGCCTGCGCCCAGCCGTTGCGCTGGTCGAGCACCACGCCGTCAAATGTGACGATAGACCCCACCCCGCTTTGGGTCGCGATGTAGTTGCGCCGCTTCAATTCGGCCAGGGCTTCACGCAAGGTTCCTCGGCTGACTTTGAATTCTTGAGCCAACTGATGCTCACCGGGCAGATGAAAACCGTCCTCCATGAGGCCGCTTTCAATGCGCCGGATGAGCTCGTCGACCACCCGTTTTTTCTTGTCGAATCGTACCTGTCTAATCATGTACAAATTGAACCTGAAACTGTTTGTTACGAGCAAGAAATATTTGAGGGAGATGACGGAAGGGATGGCAAAAGCTGTGACCGCTGCGCGGTCAATCGCCAGCAGGCTGGCTCCCACAGTGATCCGAGTCGTACACAAAATCAGGTGTACAAAGTAGATCCCCTGTGGGAGCCAGCCTGCTGGCGATGGCGTCAGTTAGATCAAAACAAATCTCAACGCTGCTTCATGCGGTCAATCACCACCGCCAGCAGCAAGATCGAACCGCGAATCACATACTGATAAAACGTATCGATGTTCTTCAGGTTCATCGCATTCTCGATGATCGCCAGAATAAGAACACCGGCAATCACATGCCGAATCATCCCGATCCCGCCGCTCAACGACACCCCACCCAGCACACAAGCCGAGATCACTGTCAGCTCGAAACCCTGGCCGATCATCGGTTGCCCGGAGGTCATGCGCGACGCCAGGATCACCCCGGCCAGTGCGCCAATGACACCGTGCACGGCGAAGATGATGATCTTGGTCCGGTCAACGTTGACCCCGGCCAGCAGCGCCGCTTCCTGGTTGCCGCCAATGGCCATGGTGTTGCGCCCGTAGGTGGTGTAGTTGAGCAACCAGCCGAAGAACAGGAAGCAGACGATGGTGATCAGAATCGGCACCGGCACACCGAACAACTGGCCGTTGCCGAATACGAAGAACGATTCCTGAGACACGCCCACCGCTTTGCCATTGGCGAAGATGTAGGCCAGGCCACGCACGATCTGCATGGTCGCCAGCGTGGTGATCAGCGCATTGACCCGCAGCTTGGCGATCACGATGCCGTTGATCAGGCCGACGATCAGCCCCATGACCAAGGCCGCGCTGATGCCGAGGAATATGCTGTTGGTGTCGCGCATCACCACTGCCGCCACCACCCCGGCGCAGGCAATCACCGAGCCGACCGACAAATCGAAATGCCCGGACGCCAGGCAATACAACATGGTGCACGCGGCGATGCCGGTGGTGGAAATCGCCAGGCCGAGCCCGCGCATGTTCAGTGGCGAGAGGAAGTTGTCGATCAGCAAGGTGCAGAGCACGAAGATCCCGACCGCGGCCGCCAGCATTGCCCAATCATCCACAAAGCGCCGCAGGTCCAGAGGTTTGCGTTCGGTCGGCAGGGTCTCGTTTTTGGTTGTCATCATCATTACCTCTCAGTTCGCCACGCCGTCAGCGCGGTGGCGCGGCAAAGCCAGTTGCAGCAGGTTGGATTCATTGGCCTGTTCTCGGCTCAGCTCGCCACACAGCGCGCCTTCGCACAGCACCAGGATGCGATCGGAAATGCCCATCACTTCCATCAGGTCGCTGGACACCACGATCACCGCGATGCCGTCGGCGGCCAGGTTATGGATGATCTGGTAGATCTCGGCCTTGGCCCCGATATCGATACCGCGAGTGGGCTCATCGAGTAGCAGGACTTTCATCGGCATCGACAGCCAGCGACCGAGAATCGCCTTCTGCTGATTGCCACCGGACAGGAACTTGATCGGTTGCCCGGCGTGGGGCGTCTTCACTTTCAGCGCCTTGATCTGTTTGTCGGCGTTGGTCTTTTCCCAGAGCCCGCGGATCAGACAGCCGAAACCTGCGTGGGCACTGCGCGCACTGATGTTGATGTTCTCGGCGACGCTGGCCAGCGGAACAATCCCCTCCTTCTTGCGATCCTCCGGACACAGCAGAATGCCGGCGTCAATGGCGTCGCGAGGGGAGCGTAATTTCAGTTCATGACCACGTAATTCAAGACGTCCGGCAGAGTTGCGTTCCAGGCCGCTGAGCATACGAAACAGCTCGGTGCGCCCTGCCCCGACCAAACCAAACAGCCCGAGGATTTCGCCTTTGTGCGCGTCGAAACTCACCGGTTCGCGCAAGCCAGGCCCCAGCAGGCCGTCGACCCTCAAGGCCACCGCGCCACGGGGGCGCGAGCGATAGTCGTAGATGTCCTGAATATCGCGACCGACCATGCACGTAACCAGTTGATCGTGGGTCAGCTCGCTCATGTCCTCGAATGTACGCACATAGCGGCCATCCTTGAACACCGTCACCGCATCACAGATACGGAACACTTCTTCCATGCGATGGGAAACGTAGAGCACTACTTTGCCTTCGTCGCGCAGGCGCCCGATGATCGCCATCAAGCGATCGATCTCCCGCGCTGAAAGGCTGCTGGTAGGTTCGTCGAAGGCAATCACATGGGCGCCACGGGACAGGGCCTTGGCGATTTCCACCAGTTGCCGCTGACCGAGGGACAGGCGTCCGACCTTCTCCTGCGGATCGATCTCATCAGCCAGGCCCTTGAGACAGGCCAACGCCTGCTGGCGCAAGGCGCCGCGATTGATCAGGCCGAAGCTGGCGGGCAAATGACCCAGGAACAGGTTTTCCGCCACGGTCATTTCCGGCACCAGGTGCAACTCCTGGTGGATCACCGCGACGCCACTGCCGATGCTGTCGGCGGTGGACTTGAACGCCATCGTCTGCTCGCCGATCTGCAGTTCGCCACTGCTCGGGATGTAAGCGCCACCGAGGATCTTCAGCAACGTCGACTTGCCGGCGCCGTTCTCGCCCATCAAGGCGTGAACCTGCCCCGGATGGGCAACGAAATTGATGTTGTCCAGCGCCTTCACCCCGGGAAAGGTTTTGCCAATCCCGTTGAAGCGCAAGCTGCCGCCTGGGTTGTGTTGTTGTGCTTTTGTTTGCGCGTGCATAACCACCTCATCACACAGATCTGGCAGCCCCGTTGCCGGGGCCGCCGATGAAATCAACCGGCCTTCAGTTCCACAGGCCGATCTTTTCCAGTTCCTGCTTGAAGTTGTCGCGGGTAATCAGCGTCACGTCGTCCATGGCGGTGTACTTCGCCGGCTCTTTGCCCGTGGTGACCCACTCGTACATCATGCTGGCGGTGTTGTAGCCCTCGATGTGCGGGCTTGGCAGCATCGAGCCGTGGAAACCGCTGTCAGGTTTTTTCAGCTCGCCAATGGCGTCGGTGCCATTAATGCCGATGCCGATCACGTTTGCCGCAGCGAAGCCGGCAGCTTCGGTCGCACGAACACCGCCGAGCACGGTGTTGTCGTTCATCCCGCCAATGATCAGGTTCTTCGCCGCGCCCGGCAGCTTCACCAGGGCCGAGTTGGTGGCATCCATGCTGCCCGGCACGTCGAGGGTTTTGAGCGCCGAAAACAGAATGTGGTCTTTGGGCATGCCGGCATCTTCCAGCGCTTTGACCGAACCGTCGGTGCGTTTCTTGCCGGTGTCGAGTTCGTTGTAGGTGTTGATCACCGCGTAGGTGTCCTTCCATTCCCAGCCGCGCTTCTTCGCTTCGGTGGCCATGGCGCTGCCTTGTTTCTGGCCCACTTCGAATGCCGCCATGCCCAGGTACGGCACGTCCTCCATGAACTTGCCGCTGGCATCGACAAAGCGGTCATCCACAGCGATCACTTTCAGACCGTTGAGCTTGGCCTTGGCCATGATCGCAGGGCCGAGGGACACATCCGGCGGGCAGATGACAAAGCCCTTGGCGCCGTTGGCCGCCAGGCTGTCGATAGCCGAAAGCGTTTTCTCACCATCCGGCACGGCGATCTTGATCAGGGTAAAGCCCTTCTCCTTGCCGGCTTTTTCGGCAAAAGCCCATTCGGTCTGGAACCAGGGCTCTTCCGCCTGCTTGACCAGAAAACCGATTTTTACTTCCTCAGCCGCCAGCAGCGTGCTGCTGAGGCTGACCGCCGAGACCGCCAGGGCGGCACAGCACAGGGTACGGATTGCATGACGACGATTCATAAGCTGACTCCTTGTTATTTTTGTTGAGCGTTCTTTGAAAGCCATGGAGCGGTAACGCAATACTGCCAATAGTCATATCGTATGATGATTGGATTTTAGTCGTAGTAATCCGACTGAAATCCCGGTCACTCAGTCGTGGTACATCACCGAGCGACCGCCATCGATGGTGATGCACGACGCATTGATGAACGGCGCTTCATCGCTGGCCAGAAACACCGCGGTCATGGCCACTTCGATCGGCTGGCCGATGCGCTTGGGTGGGTGCAGGTCAAAGGCCCGCTGACGCTCGGCGTGGGGGTCGGCAAAACCGTTCCAGTAATCGATGTTGATCTGGGTTTCGATGTAACCCGGCGCGATGGCGTTCACACGGATGCCCTTGGCCGCGTATTCGATGCCCAGTGAACGGGTCAGGCCGAGCAAACCGTGCTTGGCCACCGGGTACGGGAAGCAACCTGGAATGATGTGGGAGGAATGGGTGGAAGCGATGTTGATGATGCTGCCGATGCCCTGTTCGATCATCTGCGGCAATACCGCCTTGCAGCCGTACCAGGCGCCATCGAGGTCGATGGCGAAGCAGCGGCGCCAATCTTCCTCGGTCATTTGCAACGGATCGCGGAACACATTCACCCCGGCGCAGTTGACCAACACGTCGATCCGACCGTGACGCTCGACGGCCAGCCGGGCCATCCCATGAAGGTCCTGCTGACGCGACACATCAGCCTCGATCGCCACCACATCGGCGCCCTTGTCCCGCCAGTACGCCGCGACTTTTTCGACTTTATCAGCCTGGATGTCGCTGATTATCAGCTTGGCTTGCTGGGAAGCGAAAGACGCGACAATGGCCTCGCCGATGCCTTGGGCAGCCCCGGTCAGCAGTACGACTTTGTTTTTCAGGCGTTCGCCCTTGGGCGGCTCGGGCGCTGCTGGCAAGGAAAGTGGTTCAGCCATGGATCAAGGACTCCTGTTCGAAAGCACGACGAAAACCGGGCATCTCTCGATGTCCGGTCAAAAGGCGTTGAAAAGGAAACAGGCAAGCAAAAAACGTTTCAGCACTGCTGCGGTCTGAATCGCTGACTCCGCGAGGGAGTACCGGGAATATCGCTGCATCACTTCACCTGTTTTGTTTTTTTAAGTGTGAGTGCGTGTCACTGATGGAGCCGACTATAAACCCGGCTCGCACAAAATCTCAATATATATATTTGCATCCCACATATTGGGAGTTATCCCGCAAAGCGACTACAGAGCTTTCCGGGGACATCTACCCGAATCGATAACACCGCTCCGTCCAGCGCATGCCCAAGCGGGCTCGCGGCGCTGGTGATGTACAAGGTCCTCAAGTCGGCATCGCCGAATACACAACTGGTGGGACGGCTGATGGGGAGCTCGATTACTCGATCGACTTTGCCGTCCGGACTGAGCCTGAGTAAGCAACTGCCATCCCAGCGGGCATTCCAGATGAACCCCTCAGCGTCCATGGCCGAGCCATCAGGCCCACCCCTTTTATCCGGGCCGAACCAGACCTTCGCCGGATCGAGGCCGCCATCGGTTCGAATGAAATGTTGATACAACGTGCCGTCGAGGCTGTCGCCGAAATAAACGGTGGTGGCGTCATCACTCCACAGCAGTGTGTTGGGTATGCCCAGCCCGCGCAGTAACGGCGTGACCCTGGCATCGCGATCAATGCGAAACAATCCCCCGGAGCGTCGCACGATGGGCAGGTCCTCGCCCTTCTCACCGATATTGTTTTGCATGGTGCCGAGCCAGAGCCGGCCTTGAGCATCACAACGAGCTTCGTTGCCGCGGTTGCCCGGTTGCGGATCGGCGACGCAGAACAAGGTCAGTCGCGGGTCCACCCCCGGTGAATTCAGGTCCAACCGATACACGCCGCTACTCAAGGTCACCAACGCATCGCCGCTTGCGCAGGGAATGAACGCTGAAACGTGTTCCGGCATCTGCCAAATCTGCACGTTGGCACCGATTAGCCGCAGCGCTTGCTTACCGGCAATGTCGACCCAGTACAGCGCCTGGGTCGGGGCATCCCAGAACGGACCTTCGCCCAGTTGCGCCCGGTGTTCGGTGACTGCGGTCAACGTCATGAAACCTCCTGCATTGTTCTTGTTTTTAGTGGGATTTCGTTTCAGCTGGCTTTTTTATCCGCCATGACTTGCGGGTAATAACGCTTGATGGCCAGGTCGGCGTTATCGATCAGCGTCATACAGGCCCACACGCCCCGCGCGGCATCCCGGGCGGCGATGGCCTGGGCCATGTCTTTGTGAATCGGCAGGGTGCGGCGCAGTTCGTCCGGGTCGGCAGCGGACACCTCGAAACACACCGCCAGCAGTGCGCCCAAGGCTGGGATCATTTGCTCAATAAATTGGTTGTGGCTGGCGGCAAGAATGCACTCGTGGAAGACCTGGTCCGCGCGGTTGTAATCAATCCCGCTTTCCACTGCCCTTTCCAGCGCGTTGTAGGCCAGAAGGACGGCTTGCACCTGTTCGGCATTCGCCCTTTCACAGGCCCAGCGCACAGCCATCGGTTCGATGGTGCGACGCAGGTCGAGCAAGTCATCGACGAAGTTCTCGGGCAAACCACTGCGTGACAGCCAACCTACAACCTGTGGATCGAACAGGTTCCAGCGCCGCACGGGCAAAACCCGCGTACCGACCTTCGGCCCGACTTCGAGCATGCCTTTGGCAACCAGGGTCTTGATGGCTTCACGAATGACCGTGCGACTGACTCCCAGCTGCTCGCCAAGGTCGGCTTCGACCTTGATCGTCTCACCTGGCTTGACCTGCCCCGCAGCGATCCAGCAACCCAGCCAATCGACCGTCGACGCATGAAAGCTGCTGGACATGGACACCTCAAAGCCGTTCGCGATGGATGCCCACGCTAATCATCATATGATTGGGTGTCAATTGGATTTTTTGGGGCGTGCGGTAGTCCTATGTGGGAGCGGGCTTGCTCGCTCCCACAAGGGTTATGTGTCAGGGCTCAAGGCCGATTGGGAAGAATACTCCGCCGCTCCAGACGCCAAGCCAACGCTGCCCATCGATCTCGCGACTCACCGCCAGCTCCACCAATTGATAGAACACATTGCGATGAATCAGCGCTTCGAGGTTGCTGCGCACATGCACGTAGGGCGCAGGCTCTTGGGTAATCGGATCGATCACCACGCGAATCGGGTGCTCGGCTCCGGCCTCGGTGGTTTCATCAACGTTGGTGGTGAAGCGCAGCACCTGCGTTTGCCCCTCGCCCTCCACGTCCACGGCGATCGCCACGAAAGGCGCGTCATCGACCTTGATCCCGACCTTCTCGACCGGCGTAATGAGGAAGTAATCATCGCCATCGCGACGGATGATGGTGGAGAACAGCTTGACCATCGGCTTGCGCCCGATCGGCGTGCCCAGGTAATACCAGGTGCCGTCGCGGGCGATACGCATGTCGATGTCGCCGCAGAAATCGGGGTTCCACAGGTGCACCGGCGGCAAGCCATCGGTTTTGGGGATTTGCCCCAACAGGTCGTTGGCTTTTTGCGGGCCACTCATGGCGTTCTCCTTGAAATTACTGGTCGCTCAGACCCAGCAGGCCACGAGCGTATTGCTCAAGTGGCGGGCCCATCAGGTCTTCTGGTTTTTTGTCGTGGAACGTCAGCAAACCGCCACGACTGTTGATACGCGCAGTATCAATCAAATACTGGGTGCTGGTCTCGATCAACATGATCTGAATCACACCCGTATCGACACCCAGACGATCCAGTGCTTCCTGGTCGAGCCATTCATCCGAGTTGCCAATACGATCATCGGACTTGGCGAAACGGGTGTAGAGCAGGTAATGAGCACCGACAGCACGGGCTTCGTTCATGGCCTGGTCGAGGCCTTCCGGGGTGTGGGCGCGACGGACCATGGGGAAGTATTCGATAAAGCCATCGAACGCGACTTCAGCGATCACGTTTGGACGCGGGTAGACCGCACTGCCCGGTGGCATGAACGCACCCTGAGCGATGTAGACGAACGAGTCCGGCTGAATGCGCAGGTTATTCACGCGGCGGCTGTCGCTGTGATCCAGAAAGCCGGCGTCGCTCATGTGGTAGCGAGCCCCTTCGGCCATATCGCTGACATTCATGCAGCCACCGAGCGCCAAAACGGCCAGCAGCAAAACCAGGCTACGCATCCTATCCTCCAAAGGCCGGTGACGGAAAACCGGCGAATGGCCATGGGATGCAGCTTTTGCGCCAGCTCAGGGGTATCTGTACCTCGGTTTGCCCCCATCCTTGTGGGAGCTAGCCTGCTAGCGATAGGGCCGGATCAGCCGCCGATAATTTTCATGACGGTCGCGCCACCGGAGAACGCCACTTCCTGCTTGTCGCCCAACGCCTTGACCAGCAGCCGTTGCAGCGCCGGCAGCGCTTGATGACGCGGCTTGTCCAGAAGATCACCGACATAGTGGCGATTGCTCGACGACAGGCAGCCATGCAGCCATCCCGTAGAGGAAAGACGCAACCGCGAACAGGTCCGGCAAAAAGGAACGCTTTCATTGGCGATCACGCCGAAGTACCCAAGCTCCGGGATTTCGTAGCGCACCGCTGTTGCATCGACCGGTGCGTCGGCCTGGAGATACTCGTAACGCTCGCCAATCAGGCTCAGTAACTGTTGAAGGCTGACGAACTGTTGCAGAAAAGTGTTGGAGTCGCTGGCCAGGTGGCCCATGCGCATCAGCTCGATGAAGCGCAGCTCATAGCCACGTTCCAGGCAGTAATCGAGTAACGGCATGACCTGATCGAGATTCTGACCGCGCAAAGGCACCATGTTGACCTTGATCTTCATGCCGGCTGCACGAGCCTGGTCCATGCCATCGAGTACCGTCGCCAGGTCGCCGCCACGGGCAATTGCGCGGAAGGCACTGGCGTCGAGGGTATCGAGGGAAACGTTGATGCGCCGAATACCGGCATCCAGCAGCAGCGGCAGCTTCTTCGCCAACAACTGGCCATTGGTGGTCAGGCTGATGTCTTGCAGGCCCATCTGCCCGACCGCGGTCATGAAGGTTTCGAGTTTCGGGCTAACCAGCGGTTCGCCGCCGGTGATGCGCAAACGTTCGATGCCTGCCGCTTCGATCAGATAGGCCACGCCGCGGGCCATGGCTTCAGCCGACAGTTCATCCTGCGCAGCCACCAGCCGCTTGCCGTTGGGCACGCAGTAAGTACACGCGTAATTGCAGGCTGAGGTCAGGCTGACTCGCAAATTGCGAAAACGCCTGCCTTGACGGTCAACGATCATGGCCACTCCGGCAAAAGAATATTCGGATCGCTAAAACTTGACTGAGAAATCAAGTTTTAGCAAGTCCTATGCCTGAGTATATTCCTGCGGTAATGGCCCATGTAGCGAAATCATGGGGCAATAAGGCTGCTGAATGGCTCAGCTGCTCGGAGTGTCAGTGTCGCGCTTGCGCTTGTTGCCCATGCGCACGCCGATGTCCATCAGGAATTGGAAGAACCCTTCCTGATCTTCCAGCACATTGCTCCAGAACGGCGAGTGGTACAGCGCCACGGCACCGTGCACCAGCGCCCAGGACGCGCAATAGTGGAAGTAAGGGGGTACGTCTTCGAGCTTGCCTTCGCTGATCCGGCCCTTGATCAGCAGAGTCAGGCGTTCGAAGTTCGAAGCGCGGATCTTGTGCAGCTCTTCGATCATCTCCGGCACCTGGTTGCCCTTGACCACCTTTTCTTCCAGGCGATCAAACAGGCGATAACGCTGTGGATCGCGCATGCGGAATTCGAAGTAGGCGCGGGACAGGGCTTCCTTGTCCTTGTCGACATCGGCCGAGTGCAACAGCTCATTCAAGTCGCGCTCATAGTCGAGCATCAGGCGAAGATAGATTTCAGCCTTGGATTTGAAGTGCTTGTAGATCGTGCCTTTGCCGATACCGACAGCATCAGCAATCATCTCGACGGTGACACTGTCTTCACCTTGTTCGAGGAACAGCTTG
>NZ_JBOIBY010000541.1:0-14493 GCF_050739655.1 Pseudomonas sp.
AGTCGGTCGCACATCGAGCCTGGCCCGAGAATTCAGGCCTCGAAGCTCGTTATTCAGAGCATCCCTAGCGCCGCTGCCCGCAGCGGCATAATCAAAGGCAGGATTCCATTTATAAAGCGGGAAATTCTGTCCAAACAAACCGATCCACCTCTCTTTTGGTTCGCGAGGTGGTGGTGCTCGCGGCCGAGGGCTGCTATAATGCAGGGCAGCGATAGAAGCCCGGTTTCATAGCTGCCAATTGGGTCCCGAGACTTTGTAAATCAACGGAAGGATATCAAAGATATGTCGAACGAAGATGAGGTCTCGCCATCCCTGCTTGGCCGCCTGGCCGGACCTAGGATTTCCCGCCGCGAGGCACTTCGTGGTCTGGGCCTCGGAGTCGTAGCGGCTGCCTTCGATGGTAATCTGGCGCAGGCACAGATGGCACAGGGTCATCGCGAGTTTCGCAATGGAACCCCACCCCTTGAGGGCGTGCGGGTCATCGAGTTTAGTCGGCTCTTGTCGGGGCGCCTCGCGGGCCTGCTAATGGCTGACCAAGGCGCCGAAGTGTTCTTCGAGCGAAGGGCCGGCTCATCTTCCAGTAGCTTGGACGGCACCTTTTTTGATCGAGGGAAGACTGAATTGCCCGTTGGCGCAGCGGCAGATTACGCGTCTGCCGACGTTATTATAGTGGACGGCATGGACCCCGTGGTGCGGGCGCCGCATCAGGTTCTCTTGCGTATTGTGGCGGCTTTGCCCAATGACGAAGCCTATGGTGATCTCCCGGCAGATTGTTCTGAAGATCTGATCAACGCGCTCTGTGGCTTTTTCACCAATATGAGCGTCTCGGCCCCCGTCTTGAATCGGCCGGTCATCTATACCCCTATCCCACTTCCCTCAATTTACTGCGGCGTAAACGGGACGGTCGGTGTCGTCTCCGCTCTGATCGATCGGCTGCGCACCGGTTTGGGGCGTGAGATCTTGTCCAGTCGTATTGCCGGAGGCTTGTCCGCCATTGGTGCGCTCAGCATCACGTCCGAAGGCCTGCCCGATCACCTCGAGCCTATCGTCGTTGGCGGGTTGCCGCCGGGAATGACGCCGGACCAGTTCCGAACTTTTGTCGCCGACGCCCTTCGCGACCCTGAACGCCAAATGTGGCTGGAGCGGCGGTTCGCGCCGTTTTCGACGCCATATCGGGCCAAAGACAATAGGTGGATCCTGCCGATGGCAGGGCCGAACGGCAGACTCTCGCGACGCCTACTCGAGGCGATGGGGTTGTGGGATCGGGCTCTCAGCACTGGAGCCGTTTTCGCCAACCCTTACGATCCTGCCAACATGGCTGACGCGCGGCGTAATCTGGCCGATAGTCTTTCGCTCGGCTTTTCCTATACCTCCCTTCTTGCCGACCTGCTCGAGCCGGCTTTTGCGACCCGCACCGCAGCGGAGTGGGAGCGTTTCCTGGCAGCCAATGGAACGGCTGCGAGCATTGTAATGACGTGGGAAGAGTGGCAGATTGATGCCGACGCGCGTGCGGCTGGCGTCTTCGCGGAGGTTCTGGGGACTGAAGGTTTACAGATCGGCCGCACCAATTGGATACGAAGCTCCCAGCCCTATGCTCCGCTGAGGGCGCGGCGTTCTGTCGACGCAATGCCTGCCCGTACGAAACCCGCTCCGAGCACCACCGGCAGGGAGAAAGCTCGACTGCCATTGGCCGGCTATTCGGTTGTGGATATGACCAATGTACTGGCCGGGCCGTCCTGCACGCGCATGCTTGTCGAGTTAGGCGCCAGCGTGACGCGCGTGGATGTAATGGATCCACAGCAGGCCCCGACCATACATGTGATGTGGTCAGGGGAGAACTCGGTCGGCAAGAAAAGCATTATCGTTGACCGAATGAAGCCCGACGGACTTGCCGTCATTCAGAAGCTCGCGGCAACTGCCGATATTATCTGCGCGAACATGATGGATGACCAGATGGTGCGGCTCGGCGTCGATGCGGCGACATTGACCGAGCAGAATCCACGCGCCATTGGCCTTCAAATCACAGCTACCCGAGGAGAGCGGCACGGACCACGCCATCAAGACAAGGGTTACGACCCATCAATACAGGGGACCACAGGTGTCATGACCCGGTTTGGCGGACCTGACACTCCGACCTTCCATGGCATAGCTTCGGCGGTCGACTATCTCTGCGGGTACCTCGGCGCGCTATCCGGAGTTATTGCGCTCTATGCGAGGGAGGTACGTGCCGACGGCCGCGGCGATTGGGCTGAGACATCGCTCTGTAACGCAGCAACCCTGATCCAACTGCTGTTCCAGAAGCCGGGAAGTGAGCCGCCGGCCAGCGCTCGCGGGCAGCTTGCGATTGGGATGACCGTAGGTGAACGTGTGTACCAATTGAGCGATGGTTGGATTTTCGCACAGGCGCCGCGTGACATTTCGAAAGAGCTTGGTGGCCTCAGTCGCGCAGAGGCCTTGGTTTGGTGCGTCCGACAGGGCGTCATGGCCGTACCGGTACAGTCGTGCAAGGAACTGGCTGACCGACATCGCGATCATCCAACAACCACGGTCCGCTTCGAGAAGCGCACGAACGATGGCTGGTCCACCGAATGTTTCGCGCCGACTTGGTTCGCCTTTGACGGCACGACAGAGGGCCGCCCAGCGGCCGCCTCGCGCATCGGCGCGGATGGGCCAGCAGTGCTGGAGAGCCTCGGATACGCGAAGGAACAGGTGACCGAGCTCGTCAACGCCGGCACTATTGGGCGGACAGAATGGAGAAAGGCTTGATGTTCCATGTCACCGGTAAGGGACGCCACTGCGCTGCGGCGGCATTGCTGGGCCTTGCCCCCCTGTCAAGCGTTACTCATGCGCAACAATCAAAGCCGGGCTCCGCTATAACCTCCGATTCAATTGGTGGCGGGACCGTCGATTTCACTTATGGGGGCTTGGGGGAATATGTAGCTCCTTATTATCTCGGGCCTGGGCCGGATGCTCTCTACGATCCCGATCAAGGAGAACCGCAATCCCTCGTTCCCCCGTTGACGCAAGGTACTGTCTTCCCGGGGCTTCAACTTCCGTGGACTAAGGGTCTCGCTTCGCTACGACAGGATCTTTACGACAAGTATGGGCTCACTTTTTCTGCCTCCTACCAACAGGCTACGCAATATGCGACCCAAGTGGCGCCCGGCGTGTCGGACCACTGGGCGATCGGCGGCTGGGCCGCACTGGGGGGCACCTGGACGCCTGTCAATCGCGGTACGGATTGGGAAGGCTCGCTGGTGGTGCGCACCGGATGGCGCGGTCCGATCGGCGACCGTCCCTGGCCGGCCGTATTCGGGCCGCTCAAACTGGGCTCGGCCTGGTCGAGCTATGAGTTTACGTCGTGGAACGGCGGCCTTGCAGTCGAAGACCTGTTCTGGGAGCAGCATTTGGGGCCGGGCTTCAGTTTTCGAATCGGCAATCAGGCGCCGCAAGCAACGCTAAATACCTTCCGCTTCAAGGATGCCCGTAACGGCTTTTCGGCAAGTCCTATGGCTTTCAGCGAGACAATACCTTATCCGGCTTTCGGCGCAGGTATCTCATTCCGGTGGCGCCCCATCCCGGGTACGGGTTTCTACGTAAATGGCGTCGTCAACGATATGAACGGAAATCCGGGCCAATTTGGTCTGGATTGGGGACATATCAGCAGCGATCAGCTATTCGTTGGTACTGAGATCGGGCATATCTGGCGTCGACCGAACGGTGAGTTCGACCTCCTCGCTGTCAACATATTTCACGCCGGAACACGCGATACGTTTGATCCGGATATAACTCCCAATAAGCCAGGCTGGGGTTTCAAGATCAACGCCGAAAAGCAGCGGGGCCAAGTGGTCGGGTTTGCAAGCTATACGCACAACACCGCAAAGGGAGGGGGTATATCGACTACCTTCTCCGGAAATACAGCGTACATAGGTGCTGCTTATCTTAGGCCATTCGATATCAACGGGGAGATCGCGCTGGCAGGAATGTGGACGAGGCCGTTCAATAACATCTTTCCGGGAAGCGGGAAACGCGATCAGTATGGCCTTGAGACATACTGGAACATTGGGCTGACACCAAATAGCACCGTGACGCCAGGCGTCCAGGTAATAGTCCATCCGTCCTTCAATCCGAACGCTGATGTGGTCGTACAACCAAGGCTGAATTATCGGGTCTTCTTTTGACTTGGTAATGACCGGCGAGTCGGATCAACGCTATCGCATTTTTTTGGTTTAATAGAGCGACGACCTCCGGGCCGATCGGCCGCTGATCCATGCGAAGCGCGTGTCTCAGGCCCAACTCCCGCCATGATTTTGAGACCGAACTTCCAACTTATGCGCCGCCATCTCTTTCCTTTTTTGGTTGCAGGCGTCTCGGCGCTTGCAGCGAGCGCACATGCGGCGGACGGCGCCATCAATTCCGACGGCGCCATCAATTCCGACGGCAGCATCAAAGGCGATACTTGCACGATCGCCGTCAACGGCATTCAGGCCCCCGCCGCAACTGTTACCCTTCAGACCCTGCCGAAGAACATGCTCGACGCGGCGGGCAAGACAGCCGGTCAGACCCCCTTCAAGATCAGCCTGACGGAGTGCACGAGCAAGAATTCGGTCGCAGCCTTTTTCAAGCAAGACGGCTTCGTCGATGACACAACCGGCCTGCTGAACAATACCGGCACCGCCGCCAACGTGCACCTGTGGCTGGTGGACGCCAACAACGGCAACGCAATCCGTGCCGGCGACGATATCCAGAAAACCGCCAGCACGCACTACGCGATGCCCTTGGGCGCGGCTGAACTCCTCTATGCGGTGCGGTATTACGCAATCGGTGTGGCAGGGGGCGGCACGGTGCGCGGTTCGATCACCTACGAACTCCACTATCGATAATGACCATATCGATCCGATATTTCGGGCGCCGCTTATTCAATAGACGAGCAATTACTGTCGCCTTCGAGGGGCGGGCGCAGCCATTGTCGGGCGCGATGTTTACCTCCCGGTGTGTCGCTGCTCAGTGGTCCTGAGAAATTCAAACTGATCTCTATCTCATTCCTCTTCCTGCATGAGATTCAGAAATTTCTTAACGACAAACTGAAGTGCAAGGTACACACTCCAGTCGGTTCGATCGGCGCCCGATCGCCGAAAACGATTTACGCAAGCCGACCATTCAGGTCGACGATAACGCGTGCCCCTGCACATTCTGCTCTTTAACTCTTAAATTGGATGCCATATCTATGAAGCGCACTCTTTTCCAGGCCTTGGTCGCCTGCATCTCGATCTTGGCCGCGACTGCACACGCCGCGGATGGCACCATTAACTTCAAAGGCTCGATCATCGGCACTACCTGCAGGATCGCCGTCAACGGCACCGTGGCTCCCGCTGCCGCGACCGTCACCCTGCCGCCGGTCGGCGACAGCCTGCTCAATGCGGTCGGCAAGATGGCAATCCCGACCAACTTCGACATCATGCTGTCGAATTGCACCGCCACGGGTAAGGCTTCGGCGTACTTTGAAGCCGGCCCCGGCGTCGACACGATCAGTGGTCACTTGAAGAACACGGGCACTGCCGCCAACGTCGATCTGCAGCTCCTCGATCGCAACAACAGCAATGCGGCTATCAGGGCTGGACAGACTCAAGCCGCCACCTCGCGCATCAATTTCGTGGGCGGCGCAGCGACCCTGCCCTACACAGTGCAGTACTACGCCCTCGGCGTGGCGACCGTCGGGACAGTCACAGGATCGGTCACCTACAGCATCATTTACGAATAAGACCAGGCCTATCGATCTTGCTCGCACGGTCGCGCAGCCGTGCGACTGGGCGGGCTGCTCGGCCGCCGTACCGACCGAGCGAATCAGAATCCAGGGGCGCCGGAACGCCCCATCGCATTCGCAGCGCCACTGCCCAGATTGCCCCTCCTGTCCGTGTACCCGCCGCACGTACGCGCGCGCATTCCAGACAATTAGAAAGCATCGAGCATTCATCGGGGGCGATTTAAAAAAGACGAATCGGAGTGCAGAGTTTTCCACGCTTTCCAGTCAAATCTCGGAGTAATCGCAGTGAGAAATGGCGCCTCTAGGCGCGCGCGCAAAAAAATTACGTTCGGATAGTACTTTCCAATTCCTAGATGAGCCTGGACGGCCTGGGGTTTCGGGTCGGTTGATCGCGGGGGAGGCTGAACAGTAACGATCAGGCGGCGGGTTTGGCAAAACCCCAGCCGTCGCCGATCCAGCGTCGGGGATCGACCTCGCGCATCATGGCCTCTCGTGCGGTTCGGACACGTCGGGCCGCGTCCAGATCGGTCATCGCCATCGCCTGCTGCTGCAATGCTTCCACGGTGATGCCGGGGCGCATGAAGCGGTTGGCATTGGGCAGGCTGGCCAACTTCTGCAGCGGCGTCTGCACGTCTTCGCGGCGGTGCACGCGCCGCAGCCGGCCGGGTTTGCGCGGATCCGGCACCTCGGTCCCGAACAGGCACGGCCGGTGCAGGTTCAAGAACGGGTTCAGATAGTCCTCGCAGAAGGCGTTGAACTGCTCGGCGCGCTCGGCTGGCACGTAGGTGTAGCCGAACTGGCGACGTACCACCACGCCGTCCTTGGCTTCGACCAGGGCGTTGTCGTTGCAACGGCGCGGACGGGAACGGGTGAAGTCGATGCGCGCGTCGTCCAGCATCTGGGCTACCTCGTAGTTGACGTACTCGCTGCCGCCGTCGGAGTGGAAGCCGCGGATCTGGAACGGGAACTGCGCCAGCATCGCACGCATGGTGGGCAGCATGTGTTCTCGCTTGAGCGAGGGCACGGTCGCCACGACCTGCCACTGCGTGACGCAGTCCACCGCGTTGATGTGGCACACGCTCCAGCGGCCGCGGAAGTCGCCCTGGTGAACGCTGTCGATGCGGATGAAGCCGGGGCGGTTGTCCGGTGCCGGGGCGCGGCGCGCGGCGATGGCGACGGCCTTGCGATCCGGTCGGGTCTTGGTGCGCACGGTGTGGCGCGCCTGATAGGCCACCGAGCGGCGCAGGTTGTACAGGTGCGACGCCGACAGGTGCTGCAGGCGCACGAAGCGCGCATCGCCGTACAGTTGATACATGCGCTGCAGCACGACCACCGTGGCCGGGCCGGACAGGCGGCCGTATTCGCGATCGACGTCGGCTAGCGCGTCCAGGTCCGCTTCGGTATAGGGACGCGCAAACGCATTGGCCGGCCTACGGTGGGCGCGGCACAGGGGTTTGAAGGCTAACCAGCGCTGCACGGCACGGGTGATCTGCGCGCGGCTGAAACCACTCAGATGCTGCAGGTAGCGCCGGGCCCAGCCACGGTCGGAGCGCTTTAGGCGGCGGTAATCCAGCCGCGCCAGCACCGCGGTGATCCATGCATAACGCTCGAACCGGCAGGCCGCTGGGGTGAAAGCCAGGGTGCGGGTGCCGTCCAGTACCGCACGCACATCGTCGATGGTGCGGATTCGTGTTTCGTCCAAGTGAATGATCATCCAGCTGGATGATCATCGGGTAGAAACGCGTCCGCCCACGCCCAGGCTCATCTGCCGTTGGACAGTGCTGGATAGCTGCCGAATTTCATTTTCAGACGATTCTCATTGCCCTTTGCGGGCTTGGTGAGTATCCTGCAGTGTGCCATTCACACGAAGCGGGCAGGTAACAAATCTCAGGGGGACTTTGCACGCCGCAACGCAAAGCAGCCGCTGTTCGCACTTTTCCTAACTGACTTTTAAATTTGGATATCCAACAATGAAACGCATCCTGTTACCTGTCCTGGCCGCTGGTGCCTCCCTTCTGGCCCTGTCGGCCCATGCTGGCCAAGACGCCGGCCAGATCGACTTCAAAGGCGAACTGACCGCTCAGACCTGCGCAGTGGATGTCGACGGCGACGCCGCCCAGCCGGCCATCGTGACGCTCCCGACCATCAACGCCAACCTGCTGTCGGCCCCCGGCAGCACGGCCGCCAATCGTAGCTTCGCCATCAACCTGAAGGGTTGCACGGAGCAAGGCGGCAAGGCGCTGGCCTTCTTCGAATACAACGCAGCTTTCGTCGACTTCACCGACGGCACGCTGAAGAACGTGCTTCCGAGCGTGGCCGGCAACGCCACGCTCGTGAATCTGCGCCTCAAGGATGGTGCTACGGGCAACCCGATCGTCGTCGGCTCGGGCGCTCAGCTCACCACCACCACGGCTCAGACCGTTGCCGCCGACGGCAGCGCAACCCTGCCGTACTCGGTGGAATACATCTCCCCGCTGGGCGGTGCCACCGCCGGCAAGGTCAAGGGGAGCGTGACCTATAGCATCGCCTACAACTAAGGCGACTGACGCCCCAAGCGCGACTGCGCTAGCGGGCGAAGCTGGTGCGCGAATCTGGCGCACCAGCTTTTTCCCAATCTAACGAAGCCACTCAATGATTTCTCTCTTTCGAAAGCGCGCGCGCTGGTCGCTGGTAGTCATCACGACCTTCACTGTCGGTTTTAGCTTTGCGCACGCCAGCGTGGTCATCACCGGCACGCGCGTCATCTATCCTGCGAATCAACGCGAAGTCAGCGTCAAACTGAACAGCAACGGCGCCGTGCCCGCACTGGTACAGAGCTGGGTCGACGATGGCGATCCCGACGCCAAGGCCAAAGACAAGCCGATGCCGTTCACCCTGCTGCCCCCCGTGGCGCGCATTGACCCGGGCAAGGGTCAGACCCTGCGCATGATGTACACGCAAGACCCGTTGCCGCAAGACCGTGAATCGGTCTACTACCTCAACGTGCTCGAAGTCCCGCCGCGCCCGCCTGCCGACCTGCAGGGTGAGAATTTGCTGCAGATGGCCTTCCGTTCGCGGATCAAGATCTTCTTCCGTCCGGTGGGCCTGTCCGGCAACCCAAACGAAACGCCCGCCCAAGTCAGCTGGCAGGTGGTCAAGGCCGAGGACGGCAAGGGCTACGCGCTGAAGGGCGAGAACCCGACCGTCTTCCACGCCAACTATGCCGAGACTTCGGTCAAGTTCGGCGACAAGTCCTACGCCAGCGACGGCGGCATGATTCCGCCGCGCAGCAGCCGCCTGTTCCCGCTGGCCGGCCTCCAGGCGCTGCCCGTCGGTGCCCCAGAGATCACCTTCAACGCGATCGACGACTACGGCGGTTCGCATCCGGTCACGCTGAAACCCGGCATGCAGAGCGAGGCGCAGTAGGGCGGCACCAAGGGCTGACGCTCTCGGCCCTGAAAGCGATCCGGGCGCCCGTCTCGTTGGCGCCCCCCCCCCAAACAAATCAGCGAAACACCTTGCTCCCCCGGAAAGCAACCGTGTCGCAGCCGTTCCCGGGGGCAAACAGGCAATCAGAAATTTTAAGATGACAGTTATCCGCCTGACCACGCGCCATCATTGGCCCGCGTCGCCCCTCAGCTGCGCCTTGATGCTGGCCTTCGGTTCGCTGCCCCTCGCCATGGCGCAAACGCCAGCGGCGGCCCAGGCCTCCGATACCGCCGTGCTTGTGGCTTCGACGCCTCAGGCTAGGCCATCGGCCTCCGACCAGGTGGCCCTGGTCGAATTCAACGACGACTTTCTCAACAGCAATGGCCCGAAGGTGGACATTTCGCGCTACGCCCGCGGCAACCCCGTGCTGCCCGGCGACTACCGCGTCGACCTGCTGCTCAACGGCGTCCTGCTCGGTCGCACCGATGTGGCCGTGAAAGCCGCGGCTGGCGAAAAAGAAGACCGCGTGTGCGTCACCCGCGAGTTGCTCGATCGCGTCAACGTCGACTTTACCAGACTCAAGCAGGGTGCAGCCGCCATCTTGGCCGGCAACAACTGTCTGGCCATCGAGGACGTGCTCGACGACGCCAGGCTCCGCATGGACACCGCGGCCCTGGCGCTCGACTTCATCATCCCGCAGGCATCGCTGCGGCGCACCGCGCGTGGCTACGTGAGCCCCGAGTTGTGGGACGCCGGCATCACCGCCGGCACGCTCGGCTACAACTTCAACACCTACCGCAACACAAGCTTCGGCCAGACCACGACCTCGTCCTACCTGGGCCTGAACCTGGGCTTCAATGCGGGCGGCTGGAATTTCCGCCACAACGGATCGATGTCATGGCTGCCGGACGCCGGCTCCCGCTACCAGACCCAGAACACTTTCGTCCAGCGCGACCTGACCGACTGGAAGAGCCGGCTCACCATCGGCGAGTCGAACACCTCGGGCGAGATCTTCGACACCCTGCCGTTCACCGGCGTACAGGTCGCCTCCGACGACCGCATGCTGCCGGACTCGCAGCGTGGCTATGCGCCGGTGGTGCGCGGGACGGCCGACACCAACGCCCGCGTGACCATCCGCCAGAACGGCGTGCTGATCTACGACACGCCCGTGTCGCCGGGCCCCTTCGTCATCGACGACCTCTTCCCCAGCGGCTACGGCGGCAACCTCGACGTCACCGTGACCGAACTCGACGGTCGCGTGCGGACCTTCTCGGTGCCCTACGCCTCGGTGCCGCAGTTGCTGCGCCCTGACACCACGCGCTATAGCGCCACCTACGGCAAGCTGCGCCGGGACAACGCGAACTACAACCCCTATTTCGCCCAAGCCACGGTGCAACGCGGCCTGACCAACAGCTTGACCGTGTACGGCGGTGGCCAGCTCGGCGAGAACTACCAGTCGGCGCTGCTCGGTGCGGCCGTGGGCACGCCGTTCGGCGCGCTGTCGGCCGACGTGACCGGGGCCTCCGCCGACCTCGGCCCGCAGACCCAGACCCAGACCCAGACCGGTACCAGCCTGCGCCTCGGCTACAGCAAGAACTTTGCCGACTACGGCAGCAACATCGGCATCGCGGCCTACCGCTTCTCGACCGATGGCTTCTACGACCTCGGCAACGCCGCCGCCACGCGGGATCTCCTCAGCCACGGCGGCGACACCAGTCAGGTCTGGCGGCCACGCAACCGGATGTCGGTGACCTTCAGCCAGACCCTGGGCGACACGGGTGGCTCGCTCTTCATCACCGGTTTCACTCAGCACTACTGGAACCGCGACACCAGCGACGTGCAGTACCAGGTGGGCTACGGCAACCGCTGGCGCGACTGGAGCTACTCGCTGGGCGTCAATCGGGTCCGCAATGCCAACGGCCAGATGGACGACCAGTACACGGTCAGCCTGTCGATTCCTCTAGGCAAGGAGCGCCATTCGCCGCAGACCTCTGTCAACTTGACTCGCAACGACAACAGCGGCAGCGCATTCCAGTCCACCCTGAGCGGCTCGGCCGGAGACGACGACCAGTACACCTATGGCGTGAACGCCTCGCATGCGAGCCAGGGCGGCACCAGCGGCTCGATCAACGGCCAGTACCGCAGCCCCTATGCGTCGGTGCAGGCCAGCTACGGCCAGGGCCGCAGCTTCAGCGGCGAGTCCTTCGGCCTGTCGGGCTCGGCGGTGGTGCATGCGGGCGGCGTCACGCTGTCGCCCCACACCGGCGACACCATGGGCCTGATCGAAGCACCGGCCGCGGCGGGGGCTAAGGTCGACGGCTACGCCGGCGTGACCCTAGACGGCCGCGGCTACGCCGTGACGCCCTACCTCACGCCCTACCGGCTCAACGAGGTGACGATCGACCCGAAGGGCATCTCGACCGACGTCGAACTCGAGAACACCAGCCAGAAGGTGGCGCCGCGCGCCGGCGCGGTGGTGCGTCTGCAGTACAAGACCGTCACGGGCCGCGCGATGTTCATCACCAGCACGCGGCTCGGTGGCGCGCCGCTGCCTTTCGGCGCCGACGTCACCGATGGCGAGGGCGGCAACGTGGGCGTGGTGGCGCAAGGTGGACGCATCTTTGCCCGACTGAAGGAGAACACCCGCGAGCTGCAGGTGAACTGGGGCACCGACGGCAAGCTCGAGACCTGCCGCATCGACCTGTCCGGCCTGCCGGCGCGCAGCGGCCCGTCGAGCAACCAGATCGAGACCTTCGAAGGCGCCTGCCTCCCCGCCGCGGCAGCGCCCCCGGTGGTTCGGGTGGGAATGAACAAATAGCCCTCGCGATGACCCTTCAAATCAATTCATTCAGCTTCGCGGCATCTTGAATGTCGACGCGATCCGACGTACGGAAAAATAAACAATGTTCAAATTGACAAATGACGCAGGCCGGTCGCGCTTGAAGGACTTGCTCCTGGTTTTCTGCCTGCTTTCCGCGGCGGGCAGCGCGAATGCAATGATGACCTGCGCCCTCCAACCCGGAAGCGTCGCCCAGACGGTCACCGGGTCTTTGGCCAACATATCGGTGACCGCGGGCCGGGATTTGCCGTTGGGCGCATTGCTTGCCAATCAAGCCGTCACCGAGTTTTCGAATGTCTCAGTGCGATGCAGTGGCGGTGCTGATAGAAACGTTACGTATGTACAGAGTTTTCTGACCAACGGCTTGGCGCTTTCTCCATGGCAGCCCTCGGACGAGGGGGCCGGAAAAGTCTGGTTGACCAATGTACCCGGAGTCGGGGTGGCCTTCAGGAACGGCACTGGCAACAACTCCGGGGGAGGGACTTATCTCCCAAACACCTGGGTCAAGACGGAAATCGGAAATCCATTCGTGCTCAACGCAAGACTGGGGGTGGTGCAGGCTTTTTTCTACAAGATCGGCAATATCAGCCCTGGCTCTGTCAGCACTGCTAATTTTCCAAGATTTGCAATGACAATTGGCGGTGTCAGGCTCTGGACATTCAATTTCTCGGGAACCATGAGTTTTGTTTCCCAGACCTGCACCACCCCTAATCAGTTGGTTATTTTGGGAAACCGCCCGCAGTCCGACTTCGTCGGCATCAACACCGGTAGCCCTTTTGTCGATTTCGCGATCGAGCTCAAGAATTGCCCGGCCTTTTTTGGACAATCTCGCGCCGTGGCTCAGCACTATGTGACCTCGGTCGGGAATCCTGGCGCTACGTTCGGCTCCACTGAAAGTATCAGCCAAACCTCCAATACCATTCGATTTCAATTGACGCCGCCCGCAGGGAACATACATTCACCAGGCATCTTGACACTGGGGGCGCCGACCGGCGGGGCCACCAACGCGACGGGCATCGGGATCGAGATACGGCAGCGTAGTGCGCCAGCCCCGATCGCATTCAATACCTGGCTCGACGCACTGAGCCTGTCGAATGTTAATGCGAACAGCACACAAACCATTCCTTTGTCCGCACGCTATGTGCAGACCGCCGCCCAGGTCACACCGGGTCAGGCCAACAGCTCGGTTGAATTCATCCTCGAGTACAAGTAGCGCCGCCCGGCCCAGGCGTCCGGCAATGCCGGCCCGATCAATCGTAGGCCAAGCATTGAACGCTCTCTCCAAAATCATTGATGTTGCTAGGGATGCTCTGAATAAATCCTCCGGTAGTGCCGGCCGCTGGCCGGCAACCTGAGAGACAATGGCAGCACATGTTGAGGAGCCATCCATGCAGCTGACATTTGGCGACGCCGAGGGCCTGGGCAAGCGCAAACAGACCCGTCGTGAGATCTTCCTTGGCGAGATGGAGCAGGTCGTTCCGTGGAGGTCGCTGCTGGCACTGATCGAGCCGCACTACCCAACCTCGGGGCGGCGTGGCCGGCCGCCATACGCACTGGCAACCATGCTGCGCATCCATCTGCTGCAGCAGTGGTATCGTTGAGTGATCCGGGCATGGAACAGGCGCTGCACGAGATCGCCTCAATGCGTCTGTTCGCCCGGCTCAGCGGGTTGGACGCCATCCCCGATGAGACGACCATCCTCAACTTCCGTCGGTTGATGGAGACGCACGGCTTGGCTCCCCGGATGCTTGAGGCGGTCAACGCGCACTTGGCACGTAAGGGGCTGAGCATGCGCTCCGGCACGATTGTCGACGCGACGATCATCTCGGCGCCAAGCTCGACCAAGAACGCTGACAAAGCACGCGACCCTGAGATGCATCAAACCAGGAAGGGCAACCAATGGTACTTCGGCATGAAGGCGCACATCGGCGTTGATGAGTTCTCCGGCCTGGCGCACCACGTGAAGTGCACCGCTGCCAACGTGGGCGACGTGACCGTCATCCATGAGCTTCTGCACGGCAAGGAAGACTGCGTGCTGGGTGACAGCGGTTACACCGGTGCCGACGCGCGTGCGGAGCTGCGGGGCTGCAAGGCCACCTTCCTTATTGCCAAGAAGCGCAGCAAGGTGAAGGCCATCAAGAACGCCCGCGACCGCCGACAACACGAGCGCTGGGAGAGTTGCAAAGCCAGCATGCGTGCAAAAGTGGAGCATCCGTTCCGGGTCATCAAGCGCCAGTTTGGTTACACCAAGGTGCGTTACCGCGGGCTGGCCAAGAACACTGCCCAGGTGCTGACTCTGTTCGCGCTGTCCAATGTGTGGATGACGCGCCGGCAGCTGATGCCGGTCCAAGGGTAAATCCGTCTGGAGGTGCCCGCTGGCGCCTCCAAAACAGCACAACATAATCAATCTTAGGTGTCAGTCGGTCGCACATCGAGCCTGGCCCGAGAATTCAGGCCTCGAAGCTCGTTATTCAGAGCATCC
>NZ_JBOIBY010000542.1:0-7599 GCF_050739655.1 Pseudomonas sp.
CGAAAGCGGTGGGTCAGTCGGCAAAAACATCGACTGAGACACTGCTTTCGCGAGCAAGCCCGCTCCCACATTTGTACCCCGTCAAAACCACAAAAGTGCCATCACTCTGACGTCAAACTTCACACAATGACCGCTCGGCGCCTTCTGGTGTCGATTGGTCAGTTTCTCGTACTTTTCTTCTATTATCTGCTCAAGGACAGGGACAGTAATCACTGGATCGAAACAGCCTTCCGTGGAGGCTGAATACCGGATCTACCGAGGGTCGCCGCCATGTCGCGCAACCTCTGCCTCACTCGTCAATGCTTGGGTCTTGTGACCCGTATCGAATGCGCCATCAAGCCGTTGGCAGGGGATACGGGAATGTGGACTCTACTCTTCGCCGCAGGAATGGCCGGCGAACAACCCTCAGCCATCAAGGCCCAAGGCCCGTTCCATGGCCCATTCGTGGCTGAATCCATCCTCGATACCATCGTTGAAAGCCTGACATTGCATGGCTATGAGCTGGCCGATGATCCGCAAATCTGGTGCCTGCATTTGCAAGCCCAGCTGCGGGAAATCAATGGAGGCCGTTGCCGTAGCGTCGGCGGCTTCGAGTTCCGGCCCGAACATTGACCGGCACTATTGGGGCAGTTTTGACATGTCGGCCTTGTCGAGCTTGACCTCGAAGCCATAGGGGACGGTGGCGAGGTCGGTTCGTTGGTAAGTCTCCAGGCGCGTGGGTTGCCCGTAGAAGTAGTGCGCGGCAAACAGCGCCGGGCCTTCTGTGCTCGCGCCGTGATTGACGGCGAGAATTTCCTTGAGGTAATTGCCGCTGTCGTCCTTGGCGAAGAAACGCCAGTCCTGCTCGGGATACTTTTTCAGATCCACCACCAGCGTGTTGCCCTTGAGCTCAAGCCCCTTGGGCAGTTGGTGGGCGTCCAGGGTCTTTTTATCGATTGTCGCAAGAAACAACGGTACCGAGCCCACCACGTAAGCCGGTGTTTCGGGAAACAGGTTCAGGTCGTAGGTAATGCTGCCGCGCAGAGGGTCGACCTGATAGGCCTCGGGTGGCAGTTCGATGGGGTCATCGCGTTTGCCGCGGTTGTCCTCGGTGAAGAAGCTGACCGGGCTTTCGCCAGGATTGAAAGACGTCCCAAGCAGCTCATCATTGAAACTTCTCAGGTGATTGAATTCGATCCGCGCAGCGCTGGGGTCCTCGACCGATTGACTGATGCTGACGCCTTTTTTCAGTTGCTCCTCGCTCAATGTCGCACCCTTGAGCCACATCGGGGCCTGATCGTCATACACCACCACCGGCAGGTTCAGCGCCTGGATGGTTTTTTCCGTGGTGTTGCGATCGAAGCGACGTACCGGCAGGTTCAAGTCCTTGCGGGTTACCGTGACAGTGGAGAAATCCAGCAGGCTGACTTCAAGGGTTTCGATGGGGCCATTGAAATACACCTTCGAGTAATGACGTTGCTGCTTCTCAAAAGTGTGTTGCTCTCCATTGAGTTGTTTTTCCAGCGCCTCACTCCAGACCTTCTGTTGCTGCATCTTCGCCAACTGCTTTTGGTAAAAGGCGATTTGCGCAGCGGTTTGATTGATTGATCCTGAGCGCGAGAGAAATTGCCCGGTGGCATCGATTGCCTGGACGATCAGTGGGTTTAGCGCAGGCTCCCCGATTTCCGGAGCTTGCGGCGCGCTGTTGCTGAATTCGATTTCGGCGACGTTGTTGGCAAGCTTGAGCAGGGTGACGCTGAGGTTGTCATTGGTACGGGTCTGGCCCACGTCCTTTTTCGTAAAATCGAAGCTGTAGAGGCGGCGCGGCGCGATGACCTCTATCTTGCCTTGCAGGCTCACCGGTTGCGGCTGGTTCTTGATGTCGACGTCGAGGCCTTCAATGAAGGGATAGGCCACGGTCAGGTCTTCAGGATTGGTCACGTTGGAGCTCGACGGACTTAACTGGATGCCGGGATCGGTTTCCGACCATTCCGGCTGGAAGGCAATTACGCGTTTGTTGCTCAGGGTGACCGACTGCCATTCCAGGCCATGGGGAAAGAAAAAGCTGCCCGGAATGCTGAAGTTGAAGGGGAACACCGGTTGCAGGTCCGTCAGGTAGTCGGAGCTGGAGTCCTTGCGCAGCACGAACAGGCCGTTGATGTAGGTGTCGACCAGCGCCTGTGGCGTGGGGTAATGCTTGAGCACGGCCAGGACGTCTTCGCTGTACTCGGTTTCCACCGGTTTGCTTTCGAGCCTGAGTTGCGCACGTTCAAGCAGTAACAGTGAACCGCCAAGCTCGGCCACGGCATCCTTGAGTTTTGGGTCTTCGATCGCATCCAGTGACTTCTCGAACTGCGCGGTCTTTTCATCGAGGCTGACCTGGCGCTTCTCTTCACCGGGAGAGCAGGCGCTCAGCAGCAGAACCAGACAAATTCCTGCGCTCGTCAGGGGTAATCGCGCATCCATTTCCAGTCTTCCTGTCCGATGTCATTGCGATGTCAATCGTTTGGACACTAGCAGAAAAAATTTGATACACACGCGCAGGTGGCGGATTTCCCGACGGTTTCTGGCGGCTTCTGGGTGGGGACAGGTGGCTGTTATACTCGCGCCATTTCAAACTACCTGTGAGATTCAATGGAACGCTTTATCGAAAACGCAATGTACGCCTCCCGCTGGTTGCTGGCGCCCATCTACTTCGGCTTGTCCCTTGGATTGTTGGCACTGGCGCTGAAGTTTTTCCAGGAAGTCTTCCACGTCATCCCCAACGTTTTCTCGATGGCTGAATCGGACCTGATTCTGGTCTTGTTGTCGTTGATCGATATGGCGCTGGTGGGCGGTTTGCTGGTGATGGTGATGATTTCCGGTTACGAAAACTTCGTTTCCCAACTGGACATCGACGACAGCAAGGAAAAGCTCAACTGGCTGGGCACCATGGATTCTTCGTCGCTGAAGATGAAAGTGGCCGCATCGATCGTGGCGATCTCCTCCATCCATCTGCTGCGGATCTTCATGGACGCCAAGAACGTCGATCCAGAGCATTTGCAGTGGTACGTGATTATCCACATGACCTTCGTGGTGTCGGCTTTCGCCATGGGTTACCTGGATAAAGTGACCAAGCACTAAATCACTGTTGTTCGCTTTCACGCGCCGCCCGTCTGTTGCAAAAACAGACGGGCGGTGTCGTTTGCAGCTTGTGCTTTGATGCGTCGAAGCATATCCCTGTAAAGGTAATGGCTCGCCACTGCGTGAGGTGTGTTCATGAACCTGCAAGAGTTGAATGCCTATGCCGTCGCCGGGAAGGTCGATGAGCTGAACCTGATTTCGCTGGAAGGCGGAATCTACCTGCTGGAGGCGCGCATGCATGGCGCGGCCTATCCATTGAGCGATACGCACGGTCATATGATGCACCTGCGTTCGGTTGAGCATGCGCGTGATGTGCTGCGTTCCTTTCCCAAGCTGAACTTCAATCTGGTACATCACCTGGTGCACGACGAGATGTGCGGGCTCGGGGGCATTGATGAAAGCTTGAAGGTACCGATCGATCAGCGTTCCGCGCGTCAGGGCTGACGTCCCTGATCAACGATATGGCATCTGTGCTAGTCTGCTGACCCTTTTGGTTCCGGGCGCTCCGGGAAGCCGCTGTGCACGCACGGCAAGTTTCCGGGTCGTCCGCACAGCGGAGCAGTGTCATGTCCGAAGTAAATCTGTCCACCGACGAAACCCGCGTCAGCTACGGCATTGGCCGTCAGCTCGGCGACCAACTGCGCGACAACCCGCCACCGGGCGTTAGCCTGGACGCGATCCTGGCAGGTCTGACCGACGCATTCGCCGGTCTGCCAAGCCGTGTTGGCCAGGAAGAAATGTCCGCAAGCTTCAAGGTGATTCGCGAAATCATGCAAGCCGAAGCTGCAGCCAAGGCTGAAGCAGCCGCTGGCGAAGGCCTGGCTTTCCTGGCTGAAAACGCCAAGCGTGAAGGCATCACCACCCTGGCTTCCGGCCTGCAGTTCGAAGTACTGACTGCCGGTGAAGGCGCCAAGCCATCCCGTGAAGACACCGTGCGTACTCACTACCACGGCACCCTGATCGACGGCACCGTGTTCGACAGTTCCTACGATCGTGGCCAGCCTGCAGAATTCCCGGTTGGTGGCGTGATCGCTGGTTGGACCGAAGCCCTGCAACTGATGAATGCCGGCAGCAAATGGCGCCTGTACGTGCCGAGCGAACTGGCTTACGGCGCTCAAGGCGTTGGCAGCATCCCGCCGCACAGCGTGCTGGTGTTCGACGTAGAACTGCTCGACGTTCTGTAATCGACGCAACTTGTAGGAGCCGGCTTGCTGGCGATTGCATCTGCACGGTTTCAAGTCTGAACCGCGTAGCCCGCATCGCTGGCAAGCCTGCTCCTACAAGGTTTATGTGACTCATATTTCGATCTTGTGGGTCAGCTCACTGTGCGGGCGCAACGCCCTGGCATAACAGAACAGAAACAGATTCCTCACCACTTCCTTGAGCACCACCGGCTCGTTGGAGCTCAAACCATTGAGGTCCAGGTCTCCCTGATCCTGCAATTCGCTCAAGGCTTCTTCCTCAAGTACCGCACAGATTTCTCCGGTTTCCCGATGCAGGATCCTCAGGTATGGATGTGGGCGGTCTAGCCAGGCATCGATTAAATAAGTCATGGTTCTCATCTCCATTGAAGGGCATCAATGAGAATAATTCCTATTCAATAAATAGCAAGGGCCTATTGCGCGTTTGGGCTTTTTTGTGGGTAAAGATTGAGTAAGGTCAAACGGCTGGCGTTTGGCTATTGCGAGGAATGGTTGGGCGAAGCGGAAGAGGGCGAAGCACCATCCCGCAGCTGGCGCGGGATGGAATGCAGCAGGTTCAGACCTTTCTGACGAACTCGGACTTGAGCTTCATCGGGCCGATGCCGTCAATCTTGCAGTCGATGTCATGGTCGCCATCGCACAAGCGGATATTTTTGACCTTGGTGCCGACCTTGACCACCAGCGACGTACCTTTGACCTTGAGGTCCTTGATCACGGTGATGGTATCGCCGTCCTGCAGGACATTGCCGACCGAATCCTTTTTCACCGCATCATCGGACACAGCTTCGGCTTCGCCGCCGGCGGACCATTCGTGGGCGCACTCAGGGCAGATCAGCTGGGCGCCGTCTTCATAGGTGTATTCGGAATTGCATTTCGGGCAGGGTGGCAACGTGCTCACTAAGGCTCCTTGGATTCAGGATCGCTAAAAAGCGCACATTATATAGGGTTTTTCTAATGCGGGGGCCGGAAAGCAAAAGATCGCAGCCTTCGGCAGCTCCTACAGGCGTAAACAAAACCTTGTTGGAGCTGCCGAAGGCTGCGATCTTTTGACGTTGGTGTGCGATCAGTGCGTGCGAGCTACCGCAAACTCGCTCAGCTCAACCAAAGCATCGCGGTATTCGCTGGCAGGCAGCGCGTCGAGGCATTTGATCGCGCGGGCCACATAGTCACGGGCCAGTTGCGCGGTGTATTCCAGTGAGCCTGAGGCTTCCACGGCTTCACGGATGCTTTCCAGGTCTTCGATACCGCCTTTCTGGATCGCCTTGCGCACCAGGGCAGCCTGTTCCGGCGTACCTTCGCGCATGGTGTAGATCAGCGGCAGGGTCGGCTTGCCTTCGGCCAGATCGTCGCCGACGTTCTTGCCCAGGGTTTCTGCGTCGCCCTTATAATCCAGCAGGTCGTCGACCAGTTGGAAAGCCACGCCCAGGTGATCGCCGAAGGTGCGCAGTGCTTCGCTCTGTTCAGGCGTTGCACCGGCGAGGGCCGCGGCACTGTGGGTAGAGGCTTCGAAGAGCATAGCGGTCTTACCGCGGATGACCTCCATGTAGGTTTCTTCAGTGGTGCTGGCGTCGCGAACCTTCGACAGTTGCAACACTTCGCCTTCGGCGATGATGCGTGTCGCTTGCGAAAGGATTTTCATCACTGGCATGGAGCCCAGCTCAACCATCATTTCGAAAGATCGCGAATACAGGAAGTCGCCCACCAGCACGCTGGGCGCGTTGCCCCACATGGCGTTGGCGGTGGAGCGGCCACGGCGCATGCCGGACATGTCGACCACGTCGTCGTGCAGCAGGGTTGCGGTGTGCAGGAATTCGATGGTTGCGGCCAATAGTCGCATGTCATCGCCTTCACGTCCCAGGGCCTTGCCAGACAGCAGCACCAATAAAGGACGCAGGCGTTTGCCGCCGGCCGAGGTAATGTAATCGCCGATTTTCGATACCAGCGGCACTCGGGAAGTCAGCTGCTTCTTGATGATGCCGTCGACGGCGCTAAAATCGTCCGCCACCGCGCGGTAGAAAGCTTGGGGTTGCATCAGCGACAGTCGCTCCAGAAGGGTTGCGCGGCATGCTAGGACCCACGTCCGGGCCTGTCAAGGCGCGATGGACGGCCTATTGCAAGGCGCTCGTGCCTTGCGTACAATCGCGCACCCTGAACTTCCTGGGCAGCACCTGCCTTACGCAATTGCAAGCGGGCCTCCAGCCCCATGCAGCCATGCCAGCCAATACCTCTTCCTATAAAGAGCTGGGTGAGCAGGATTATCGGAGAAATACCATGTCTTATGCAGTAATCGTTACTGGCGGCAAGCAATACAAAGTCGCCCCAGGTGAATACCTGAAGATCGAAAAACTGGAAGTCGCTACCGGCGAATCCGTTACCTTTGATCGCGTTCTGTTGGTTGCCAACGGTGACGACGTGAATATCGGTGCTCCAGTTGTTGCTGGCGCTACCGTTGTGGCTGAAGTGATCTCCCAAGGTCGTCACGATAAAGTCCGCATCATCAAGTTCCGTCGCCGTAAGCACCACATGAAGCGTATGGGCCACCGCCAGTGGTACACCGAGATCAAAATCACCGGTATTCAGGCTTAATTTCAGCCTAATTCCTCACTAGGAGAATTGAACTCATGGCACACAAAAAAGCTGGTGGTAGTACCCGTAACGGTCGCGACTCAGAAGCCAAACGCCTTGGCGTGAAGATGTATGGCGGCCAGAAAATCATTCCGGGCAACATCATCGTGCGTCAGCGCGGCACCCAATTCCACGCCGGTTACGGTGTTGGCATGGGTAAAGATCACACCCTCTTCGCGAAAATCGAAGGCGTGATCAAGTTTGAAGTAAAAGGCGCGTTCAACCGCCGTTACGTGAGCGTAGTCGCCGCTTAATTGCGCGATCGCTGGAAAAGCCCTGTCTCGCGACGGGGCTTTTTCGTTTGTGGGGGGAGTCTCTTGCAAAGCTGTTTGCATGGGCTGTCGGCGTACGATGCAGGTATCGTGGTTTGGGGTCGCTGCGCTCATTTTTGCAAGAGTCTTATGTCTTGACTGTTTTTCGGCTCGTCCGTATGGCGAGAGGCGTTTGTTATGAAGTTTGTTGATGAAGTATCGATTCGCGTAAAGGCTGGTGATGGCGGCAATGGCGCCATGAGTTTCCGTCGGGAAAAATTTATCGAGAACGGTGGTCCGAACGGCGGTGATGGCGGTGACGGCGGTTCCATCTACATGATGGCCGACGAAAACCTCAACACCCTGGTGGACTACCGTTACACCCGGCACTTCGATGCCGAGCGTGGCTCCAACGGCGG
>NZ_JBOIBY010000543.1:0-2168 GCF_050739655.1 Pseudomonas sp.
AACTTAAGGACGCCGCGTTCATTCAGAATTTCCGCGTTATCGTTAACGTTTTTCGCGAGCAAGCTCGCTCCTACAGTTGACCTTCATCGCTTAACTGACTGGCATTAGGGCAAGCCCGCTCCCACAGGGTTTTGTGTTTGTCGCAATACTTGAGCACGACACGAAATCTGTGGGAGCGGCGGTGCGACGATTCGACTTGCCCGCGATGGCGTCGGGTCTGGCGTTGAGGGGTTTTGATCAGGCCCGGGAAGCCTGGGCAATGACAGGCCGGCGCTCCAGATTCAACGCCAGCACACTGATCAACACGACGACAGCGCCCACGCCAACCATCAATGTTGGCCGCTCTGCCAGCGCGAAAGAAGCAATGACCATCGCCATCGGCGGCACCAGATAAAGCGTCATCGTCGCCCGGCTCAAATCGACGTGCGCCAACACATACGCCCAGGCCAGATACGCCAGCGCACTCGGAAAAATCCCCAGGGCGAACACCGCGAACTGCACACGCAGCGGCGCATTCATGACCTGATCCGCCAGCCCCGGCAGGAAAATCAACAGCAACGCGGTCCCGGACCAGACCGTGTAGCACACCAGGGTCAGCCCGTCATAACGCCCGGTGTGGTGCTTTTGCAGGGCAAAGTAAAGGCTCCACGACAGCGCAGCCAGCAGGATCAGCAAGCCATGGGCGTCGATGTTGCCCAGGCCACTATCACCCGCCACCACAATCACCACGCCGATCAAGCCAAGCATCACGCAGCCCCAGCGCCACACGCTGACCCGATCCTTGAAGACGAAGCGCGCCAGCAAGGTACTGAACAACGGTGTCGACTGCGCCAGCACGCTCGATGCGCCGGCGCTGACGCCTTGTTGGCCGAAATTGATTGTCACGTGATGCAGGCTCACTGCGAAGAAACCCAGCGCAAACAGCAGCGGCACATCACCCAGTTTGGGCAGGCGAATACCGGCGAACGCCGCGACCACGGCCATAAATATTGAAGCAATCAGAAAACGCAGCAGCGCCAGATGCACGGGGTCGTAAGCCTGCAAGCCGATGTGAATGCCTGTCGGGGAATACCCCCAGCAGGCGATGACAAAGAGCATGGCCAGCATGATTTTCAAGGGCGAGGGCGTGAGTGGATTCATGGTCGTGCACCGATGGGATGTGCGCTGAGTATCAGAACCCTGATCGTTCGCCACAACTGACTTATACTGCGCCAACCGTTCACTTTAGGTGATGTATGGAGCTGGCACAGATACGCATGTTCAAGACCGTTGCCGAGGAGGGCAGCATCGCCCGTGCCGCCGAGTTGCTGCATTGCGTGCCGTCGAACATTACGGCACGGATCAAGTCGCTTGAGGCGGAGCTGGGGGTCGCCTTGTTTTTGCGTGAAGGACGCGGGCTGCGTATCAGTCCGTCAGGTCAGACTTTTCTGGCCTATGCCTCGAAGATTCTGGCCCTGACGGCTGAGGCCAAACGCGCAGTGGACCCGGCGGCAGAACCTTCAGGGCCGTTGCGAATCGGCGCGATCGAGTCATCGGCCACCGGTCGCTTGCCGCGGTTGCTGGCCAAATTCCACAAGCGTTATCCGGCGGTGGCGCTGGAGTTGACGACCGGTAGCTGGGGACAGCTGCTGGATGACACGCTGAGCCATCGACTTGATGGCGCGATTGTGGCGGTGGACGTCGAGCGTTCACACCTCAAGCGCACGCCAATGTACCGCGAAGACCTGCTGCTGATTGCCTCGACATCGCTGGGGCCGGTGCGCGGCATGGAGGATCTGCATGACAAGACCGTGTTCATGTGGCCCCAGGGTTGCCCGTATCGAGCCGCGTTGGAGCATTGGCTGTTGCGCCAGGGGTTGGCGTTGCCGATTGTCAGCCTGGCCAGTTACGGCGCGATTGTCGGATGCGTCAGCGCCGGGGCCGGTGTGGCGCTGGTGCCAAAAGGTGTGTTCGATCAATACGCCAAGGGCGCTGGTTGCGTGGGCTATGAGTTCCCCGAACTGACCGCGATCGAAAACCTGTTCTATTGGCATGAAAACGCCGGGGTGCATCCGGCGCGAGAAGCGTTCGTGTCGATGTTGCACGAGGAGTTTGCCTGACGCTGTACCTGTGGGAGCGGGCTTGCTCGCGAAGACGGGGTGTCAGTCACCGGATGCGTTGACTGATGT
>NZ_JBOIBY010000544.1:0-2686 GCF_050739655.1 Pseudomonas sp.
TCAAAAGATCGCAGCCTGCGGCAGCTCCTACAGAGGGCGCGATGAATTTTCAGATGTAACGTTCACCGCGCAAAATCAGGGCATTGGCCGGTCAAACAGCCTCCAACATCGCTGGCATGGCCTTTTCGCACCACGAACTCTCTGTGAAAAACGCCGTCATACCTATCAGTTTGAGCCTGCCAACGAATGATTTGCTGGCAGGTCCAGCCACTTTCAAGATGGAGCATTTCCACAGATGAGCACCCCCGCCCGCGTCGCCCCCAAGTTCCCCGACAGCATTTTCCGCGCCTATGACATTCGCGGTACCGTCCCGGAATTTCTGAACGCTGAGACGGCTTACTGGCTCGGTCGCGCCATCGGTGCCCAAAGTCTGGCCCAGAATGAACCGAACGTTTCCGTAGGTCGTGACGGTCGCCTGTCTGGCCCGGAACTGGTTGAACAGTTGATCCAGGGCCTGGCCGACAGCGGCTGCCATGTCAGCGATGTTGGCCTGGTACCGACGCCTGCGCTGTACTACGCCGCCAACGTGCTGGCCGGGAAATCCGGTGTGATGTTGACCGGCAGCCACAACCCGTCGAACTATAACGGCTTCAAGATCGTCATTGCCGGCGACACCCTGGCCAACGAACAGATCCAGGCCCTGCACGATCGCCTCAAGACCAACAACCTGAGCAGCGGCCAAGGCAGTGTCACCAAGGTCGAGATCCTCGACCGCTACACCACCGAAATCGTTCAGGACATCAAGCTGGCCCGACGCCTGAAAGTGGTTGTCGACTGCGGCAACGGCGCGGCCGGCGTGATTGCCCCGCAACTGATCGAAGCGCTGAACTGCGAAGTCATCCCGCTGTTCTGTGAAGTCGACGGCAACTTCCCGAACCATCACCCGGACCCGGGCAAGCCTGAAAACCTCGTCGACCTGATTGCCAAGGTCAAGGAAACCAAGGCCGACATCGGCCTGGCCTTCGACGGCGATGGCGACCGCGTCGGTGTCGTGACCAACACCGGCAGCATTGTCTACCCCGACCGCCTGTTGATGTTGTTCGCCCGCGACGTGGTAGCGCGCAACCCGGATGCGGAAATCATCTTCGACGTTAAATGCACGCGCCGACTGATCCCGCTGATCAAGCAATACGGTGGTCGCCCACTAATGTGGAAGACCGGTCATTCGTTGATCAAAAAGAAAATGAAACAAACCGGCGCCCTGTTGGCCGGCGAAATGAGCGGGCACATCTTCTTCAAGGAGCGCTGGTTCGGTTTCGACGACGGTATTTACGCCGCCGCGCGCTTGCTGGAGATCCTCAGCAAGGAAAAATCTTCGGCAGAAGCGCTGTTTGCGACCTTCCCGAACGATATTTCTACGCCGGAAATCAATATCCATGTGACCGAAGAGAGCAAATTCAGCATCATTGATGCATTGCACGACGCGAAGTGGGGTGAAGGCGCTGACCTGACCACCATCGATGGCGTGCGAGTCGACTACGCCAAAGGCTGGGGCCTTGTACGCGCCTCCAACACCACACCGGTGCTGGTGCTGCGCTTCGAGGCCGATGACGAGGCTGAATTGCAACGCATCAAGGACGTCTTCCATGTCCAATTGAAGCGTGTTGCACCTGATCTCCAACTACCGTTCTGATTCACCCGGAGCCCTGAATGACCCTCGAACGCGAAGCCGCCGCCAACACCGCCAAGGTCCTGTCCGAAGCGCTGCCATACATTCGCCGCTATGTCGGCAAGACGCTGGTGATCAAATACGGCGGCAACGCGATGGAAAGCGAGGAGCTGAAAACCGGCTTCGCCCGCGACATCGTGCTGATGAAAGCTGTCGGTATTAATCCGGTGGTTGTTCATGGTGGCGGCCCGCAAATCGGTGACCTGCTTAAGCGCCTGTCGATCGAGAGCCACTTTGTCGACGGCATGCGCGTCACCGATGCGGCGACCATGGACGTCGTTGAAATGGTCCTCGGCGGCCAGGTCAACAAGGACATCGTCAACCTGATCAACCGTCATGGCGGCAGCGCCATCGGCCTGACCGGTAAAGACGCCGAGCTGATTCGCGCGAAAAAGCTCACCGTTACCCGCCAGACGCCTGAGATGACCCAACCGGAAATCATCGACATCGGCCACGTTGGCGAAGTAGTCGGCATCAACACCGATCTGCTGAACCTGCTGGTCAAAGGCGATTTCATTCCCGTGATCGCGCCTATCGGCGTTGGCGCAAACGGCGAGTCGTACAACATCAACGCTGATCTGGTGGCCGGTAAAGTGGCCGAGGCACTGAAAGCCGAGAAGCTGATGCTGCTGACCAACATCGCCGGCCTGATGGACAAGTCGGGCAAGGTATTGACTGGCCTGAGCACGGCACAGGTCGACGACTTGATCGCCGACGGCACCATCTACGGCGGCATGCTGCCGAAGATCCGTTGTGCACTGGAAGCGGTCCAGGGCGGCGTGGGCAGCTCGCTGATCATCGACGGTCGCGTACCGAATGCGATCCTGCTGGAGATCTTCACCGATACCGGCGTGGGCACCTTGATCAGCAATCGCAAGCGTCCATAAGCGATAGCGCCTACAAAAAGACCCCGTTCGGCCTGGCCGAACGGGGTCTTTTTTTGCCCACAATCCCTGTAGGAGCTGCCGAAGGCTGCGATCTTTTGACTCTTAAAAAGCAAGATCAAAAGATCGCAGC
>NZ_JBOIBY010000545.1:0-11198 GCF_050739655.1 Pseudomonas sp.
CTCCTACAGGGGAATGCATTCCAGGGGTAGGAGCTGCCGCAGGCTGCGATCTTTTGATCTTCAAATCATAAAAAAAGCCGCAACCCTGAGGTTGCGGCTTTTGTGTTTCTGATCGCCGATCAGTGAGCAAACAACGAGTTGCCCTTCTGGCCCGCCAGTTTCTCAGGCTTGATCAGGAACCGAGCCAGTGCCGGCAACAGCCACAGCGCACCGAACATGTTCCACAGCAGCATGAAGGTCAGCATCAGGCCCATGTCGGCCTGGAACTTGATGGCCGAGAAGATCCAGGTGCACACACCGATGGCCAGGCACAGGCCGGTGAACAACACAGCTTTACCGGTGGACTTCAGCGTCTGGTAGTACGCCTCTTGCAAAGGCAAACCGGCACGCAGGAAGCTTTCCAGACGGCTGTAGATGTAGATGCCGTAGTCCACGCCAATCCCCACACCCAGCGCCACCACCGGCAGGGTCGCGACTTTCACGCCGATGCCCATGAACGCCATCAGGGCGTTGCCGAGTACCGAAGTCAGCACCAGCGGCAGCACGATGCACAAGGTCGCAGCCCACGAGCGGAAGGTGATCATGCACATCACCGCAACGCAGATGTACACCAGGATCAGGATGGTCAGTTCGGACTTCTTGATCACTTCGTTGGTGGCCGCCTCGATCCCGGCGTTACCGGCAGCCAGGATGAACTCCAGGTTTTCGGTGTTGTGCTCCTTGGCGAATTCCTGCACGGCGTGCACCGCACGATCCAGGGTTTCAGCCTTGTGATCGTTGAGGAACACCAGCACCGGTGCCAGTGAGCAACTGTTGTTGTACAGGCCGTCGGCCCGGGCGATGGAGTTGTTCAGCACGTCCGGGTTACGTGACAGGGTTTCCCATTTCAGGTTGCCCTCGTTCATGCCCTTAATCATCTGCTTGGACACGGTCACCAGGGAAATCGCCGACTGCACGCCCTCGGTGTTCTGCATCTTCCACATCAGCTCGTCGATCGGCGCCATGGCTTCGTAGCGCGAGCAGCCTTCAGACTTGGTCTTGACCATCACCACCAACACGTCAGAGCTGGTGGAGTAGTTGCTGATGATGAAGTTGTTGTCCTTGTTGTAGCGTGAGTCCGGACGCAGCTCCGGAGCACCCTGGTCAAGGTCACCGATTTTCAGGTTCTGGCTGTACCAGAGACCACCGCCGAACGCGATCAGCGCCAGTGCGACAGACACCGGGGCCACCTTGGGGCTCGCAAAGTTGGACAACAGACGCCAGAACGGATGTTCACGAGTCGCGTCCTTCTTGCTGCGCTCGACCGCACGCTTGCTGATGCCGACGTAGGAAATCGCTACTGGCAACAGAATCAGGTTGGTGAACACGATCACCGCCACACCGATCGACGCGCCGATGGCCAGTTCACGGATCACACCAATGTCGATGATCAACAGCGTGATGAAGCCCACTGCGTCCGCGAGGATCGCAATCATCCCGGGCAGGAACAGTTGACGGAAGGTGCGGCGTGCCGCGGTCAGGGCGTTGTCGGCCTCGCTCGATTGCAGGGCAATACCGTTGATCTTCTGCACGCCGTGGGAAATACCGATGGCGAAGATCAGGAACGGCACCAGCATCGAGTAGGGATCAAGCCCGAAGCCGAAGAAGTGCATCAACCCCAGTTGCCAGACCACGGCCACCAGCGTCGTACTCAACACCGCCACGGTGCTGCGCATGCAGTTGGTGAACCAATAGAGCAGGATCAGGGTGATGACGAAGGCGATGCCGAAGAACATCACCACCATCACCAGGCCATCGATCAGGTCGCCGACCTTCTTGGCGAAACCGACGATGTGGATCTTGACGTTCGGGTTCTGCGCTTCGAACTTGTCGCGGATCTTTTCTTCCAGCTCGTGGGAGAACTTGCGGTAGTCCAGCGCCAGCAACTTGCCCTGGTCCTGCGGGTCCGGATAGGACTCCAGCAACGGGATGTCGACAATGCTCGACTTGAAGTCGTTGGACACCAGCCGGCCAACCTGCCCGGACTTGAGCACGTTGTTGCGCAACAGGTCGAGACTCGCCTGGGAGCCGTTGTAGCTCTGCGGGATCACTTCACCACCGGCGAAGCCCTCCTCCGTCACTTCGGTCCAGCGTACGCTCGGGCTCCACAGTGACTTGAGGCCGGAACGGTCGACGCCGGAGATGTAGAACACTTCGTCGTTGATCTGACGCAGCGTCTCCATGTACTCCTTGGAGAAGATGTCGCCATCAGTGGCTTCCACCGAAATCCGCACGGTGTTGCCCAGGTTCGCCAGATCGTTGCGGTGCTCCATCATCTTCTGGATGAAGGGGTGCTCCAGCGGGATCATTTTTTCGAAACTGGTAGACGGACGAATCAGCGTCGCCTGCCAGAACAGGAAAACGCTGACCAGCAGGCAGATGAAGATCACTGCCGGGCGGTTGTTGAAGATCAGGCGCTCAAGCAGAGTCGCCTTTTCCTGGTGATGAGTACTCAAGGAAGTCATAGCTGCGCCTTCTTATTATTAACCTGGCTCATTTGCCCGACTCTGTGCCGTTGGCTGAAGTGACGCGAACGCCGCCCTGCCCGGCCAAGACCAGATTGCCATTGCCTGCCGCCGTAACCGCCGAGACGGAAATACGATCCGCACGGTTGGCCACTTTGAAGGTTTCGCCATCGTCGTCGCTACGGATCACCGAACCACCGTTGCCGACGATTACGATGGAACCATCTTCGAGCAGCGTTGCGCCGGAAAGACCGAACTCCAGATTGCCGCGTTCGGCCTTGAGTTCGATTTGCTCCCAGTTGCTGCCAAAATCGGTGGAACGATAAAGATTACCGCGCAGGCCATACGCCAGGAGCGTGGAAGGTTGCGCGGTGCCGATCACACCGAACAGCGAGCCTTCGTACGGACCTTCGAGTTTTTCCCAGGTCTGGCCCCAATCGGCGGAGCGGAACATGCTGCCCTGCTCGCCGACAACGAACAGCCCGGCGTCCTTGACGGCGGCGATGGCGTTGAGGTGGAACTGGTCTTCGTTATCCAGCCGGTCGCTGACGTCTTCCCAGTTTTTTCCGCCATCGGTCGTTGCCATCAACGCACCGTAAGCGCCCACGGCAAAGCCGCTGTTGACGTCCTGGAACCAGACGTCGAGCAGTGGCGATTCGCGCTTGAGATCTTCGAATTGCTTGGTCCAGGTAACGCCGCCGTCCTCGCTGGCGAGGATCTGTGCGTCATGGCCGACGGCCCAGCCGTGCTTGTCATCGACAAAGAACACCGAGGTCAGCAGCTGCCGGGTCGGCACCTTGGCCTGAGTCCAGGTCGCGCCCTGGTCGTCGGAATAAAGAATGTGCCCGCGATCCCCGACCGCCACCAGGCGCTTGCCTGCGTGCACGACATCGAGCATCAGGCTTTTGCTGGCCTTGGCCGATTCAACGGAATAAACAACGTCGGATGCTGGCGCAGCTGCGGCCAGCACGGGTGCCGACAGCATGGCTGAGCCCAACAGCGAGAGCGCTGTAGCCAGCAACGCGAATTTGCGTAATGCCGGCGGGCGGCAAATACCCACACCCATGACAGGCTCACTCATAGACCTTCCCCCATTATTATTGTTAGGTCGTTCAACCTTTCAGGGCGCCGATAGGGTACGTGTCGGGATGACGTGTTTCAGAGCATAGTGCTGAAACCCGCAATCCAGAGCCCCTTCGGAAGCTGGCTTATCCTATCGGTGTTTTTGAAGGGCTGACAATTGGCGGCACGTTATGTTTTGTTAACCGGGGGGGTGTGTTTGTTTTCTGAATGGGTGGGTATCAGGTGGGGTGATTTGGTTGCGCGGTATTGGCTGCTGTCGAATCGGAGTACATATCCGTTTCTGCGGTAACGGCCGCTGGCGGTTTCGCTCTTACAGCGACTCACTTTTTCAAACGCCAAAAAGTAAGCAAAAGGCTTTGCCCCTTTCGTACGGCACCTCGCTTAGGCTCGGTGTTCCCTCGCTACGGCATCCATCCGGGGGCATCGCCTCCGGTTTGCTGCGCTGCACCTCCTCTCGATGTGTACGGCTTCGCCGCACGGCGCTGCGCGCCTATCCCCCGGATGAACACCTACGCTCGGCCTGCCGAGGGGGCAAAAGATCAAAAGCAAGATCAAAAGCCAAAGCCAAAGCCGGCTTTTCCTGTAGGAGCGGAGCTTGCCCGCGAAAAACGTCCAGGCAACGCGTTTAGTCAGGCAGCCAGCGTCATCGTTCACGTCCATCGCTGGCAAGCCAGCTCCCACACAAAAGCAAATGCAGAGCGGCGTACAACCATGCTCTTCCCACTCAACAGGCCGAGCGTTAGCTCGCCTGCAGCTTTTGATCTTGATCCACCCGCCCCCTCGGAAGGCTGAGTGGAGGGGTTCATCCGGGGGTTAGGCGCGTAGCGCCGTTCGACGCAGTCGAACACATCGAGAGGAGGTGCAGCGCAGCAAACCGGAGGCGATGCCCCCGGATGAATGCCGGAGCGAAGGAACCCCGAGCCTCGGCGAGGGGCCGTACGTAAGGGGCGAGACCTTTTGGTTCCTTTTGGGGCGTTTGCCAAAAGGGACTCGCTGTAAAAGCGAAACCATAAGCCGCCGTTACCGCAACAACGGATATGTACTCAATCAAAAACCATGAACCTGGTCGGCCCAAAGGCCGCCAAGTCCAAAAGCCCAAGATCAGGCCAAACTCTTGCTAACCACCTCAAACACATCACTGGACAACTGCCCCGAAGCCCGAATCCGCTCCAACTCCCCTTTCATCAAAGCCTGACGAGCATCGTCATACTTACGCCAGCGAGTCAAAGGAGCCAGTTGGCGAGAAGCAATCTGCGGATTGAACCCGTTCAGCTCAATCACCAGATCCGCCAGGAAGCGATACCCCGAACCATCCGCCGCATGGAAGTTGATCAGGTTCTGCCCGGCAAACGCACCGATCAGCGCCCGCACCTTGTTCGGATTCTTGATGTTGAACGCCGGATGCTCCATCAACGCCTTGACCCGCGAAAGTCCTCCCGGCAACACACTGCCAGCCTGGACGCTGAACCACTGATCCATGACCAACGGGTTATCGCTGAAGTGCGCGGCAAAACCGGACAGCGCCTTGGCTTTCTGCTCCTCGAACGGCGAATTGACCAGCACCGCCAGCGCGGTCAAGCGCTCAGTCATGTTGTCGCACGCATCGAACTGCTCAAGAGTGGCAGCCAGCACCTCAGGCTTGCCGCTGAGCATCAGGTACGACAGCGCAATGTTCTGCAACGCACGACGGGCGAAATGTTCGGCCTCGGCCACGTACGGGGTTTGCTTGGACAGATCGCGGTTGGCCTGATATCGCAGCCACAGGCCTTCAAACAATGCGTCGGCCAGTTGCTTGCGGGCGAATTCACGGGCGATGTGAATGGCGTCGACATCCGCCACTTCGCTGATTTCGGTCAGGTAGGCTTCGCTTGGCAACGAGAGCATTTCCGCAACCATCGCCTGATCCAGCGACTCATCGGACAGCACAGTGCGTAAGGCCGACACCAGACGCTGATCCAGCAACAGCGCTTCACCCTTCTGTTGCTGGGCGATCAATTCCTGCAACACTTGCACCGACAGTTGCTGGCCTGCATCCCAGCGATTGAAGCCATCGCTGTCGTGCTGCATCAGGAACATCAACTGATCGCGGCTGTAAGGGAAGCTCAGTTTTACCGGCGCCGAGAAACCACGCAGCAAGGATGGCAGCGGCTGCTCAAAGATGTCGACGAAGGTGAAGGTCTGCTCGGCTTCGGTCACGGAAATGACCCGCGAAGTACCTTGCGCCGCCGCTTCGCCAGCAAGACGCAGAGGCATCTCGGCGCCCTTGCTGTCCAGCAGACCCAACGCGACCGGAATCACGAACGGCAGTTTCTCAACCTTGTCCGGAGTCTGCGGGCAGCTTTGACGGAAAGTCAGGCTGTAGGTTTTCGCCGCGGCGTCATAGGACTCGCTAACCACCAGGCGCGGTGTACCCGCCTGGCTGTACCAGCGTTTGAACTGGGTCAGGTCCACGCCATTGGCATCTTCCATGGCCTTGATGAAGTCATCGCAGGTGACGGCCTGGCCGTCGTGGCGTTCGAAGTACAGGTCGCTGCCTTTACGGAAGCCTTCGGCACCGAGCAAGGTGTGGATCATGCCGACCACTTCCGAGCCCTTTTCGTACACGGTCAGGGTGTAGAAGTTGGAGATCTCGATGAAGCTGTCAGGGCGCACGGCGTGGGCCATGGGGCCAGCGTCTTCGGCGAACTGGTGGGTGCGCAGGTAAGCCACGTCCTGGATGCGCTTGACCGTCGCCGAGTTCATGTCGGCGGAGAAATGCGAATCGCGGAATACGGTGAAGCCTTCCTTGAGCGACAGCTGGAACCAGTCGCGGCAGGTCACACGGTTGCCCGACCAGTTGTGGAAGTATTCGTGGGCGACGATGGCCTCGACTCGCTGGTGCGCGGCGTCGGTGGCGGTTTCGGCCTTGGCCAGCACGGCGCTGGAGTTGAAGATGTTGAGGCCTTTGTTCTCCATCGCGCCCATGTTGAAGTCGTTCACCGCAACGATCATGAAGATGTCCAGATCGTATTCGCGACCGTACACCTCTTCGTCCCAGCGCATGGACTTCTTCAGGCTATCCATCGCGTGCTGGCACTTGTCGATGTTTTCCGGCTCGACGTAGATGCGCAGCGCCACGGTACGATCGGTCATGGTGGTGAAGGTGTCTTCAACACACCACAAATCACCGGCCACCAGCGCGAACAGGTAGGCCGGCTTCACGAACGGGTCTTCCCAGGTCGCCCAGTGCCGGCCGTCTTCGCCGGGACCGCTGGCGATCGGGTTGCCGTTGGACAACAGCACCGGGTAGCTGTGCTGTTCGGCGACCACGGTCGTGGTGAACTTGCTCATCACGTCCGGACGGTCGAGGTAATAGGTGATCTTGCGGAAGCCTTCGGCCTCGCACTGGGTGCAGAACATCGTGCCGGACTTGTACAGGCCTTCCAGCGCGGTGTTGGTTTCCGGGTGGATGCGTACGCTGGTGTCGACCGTGAAGCTGGTGCTGGTCGGGTGCAGCGTCAGATGGTTCTCGGTCAGCTGGTAATCAGTTTCGCTCAGCTCGCGGTCGGCCAGGGTCACCGACAACAGGTCCAGTTGCTGGCCATCCAGCACCAGCGGTGGCAGGCCCGGGCCACGCTCGGGGTTGCGGCGCATCACCAGTTGCGCGTGGACCAGGCTGTGGTCCTCGAACAACTCGAAGGTCAGGTGTGTTTCGTCTATCAGGTACTCGGGCGCCTGATAGTCCTTGAGGTAGATCATCTTCGGTTGTTCGGTGCGCATGCTGGAGTCCTTACTGATGCACGGCGAGCTGGTAGGCCGTGTACTTACGAATATTGATCACGCCGGTGTCGAAGATCAGGTACTGGCCCTTGATCCCCAACAGCGTGCCTTCGGCAATCGGCTGCTTGTCCAGGTTGAAGCTGACGATCTTGGCCGGGTATTGCTCGACCGGGTAGCGGATTTCAATGGGTTCGATATCGCTAATCGTCTGGATCGCCTGCAGGCCAAATCGTTCCTGTAACGCGAGCAGACCGTCGGCGCAACTGTCGAATAACTGGTCGCGAACCTGTGCCAGATCCACCGACGCTGCTTCGCCCTTGAGCAAGGCACGCCAGTTGGTCTTGTCGGCCACCTGACTGCGGAACAGGTCCTCGACGAACCCCGATTGCTGGCGGGTGGCGACGCGCATGATCGGCAACGCCTGTCGAGCACCCTGATCGATCCAGCGAGTCGGCAACTGGGTGGCGCGGGTAATCCCGACTTTCACCCCGGAAGAATTCGACAGGTAGACGATGTGATCGGTCATGCAGAACTTCTCGCCCCACTCCGGTTCCCGGCAAGTGCCGGCATCATAGTGGCAGCGTTCCGGGCTCATGATGCACACGTCACACTGGGCCAGTTTGGTCATGCACGGGTAGCAGTAACCTTGGCTGAAACTGGTTTTAGTCTTGCGTCCGCAATGGGTGCAGTGGATCGCCCCCAGGTACTCCAGGCGCACTGTAGTGCCGATCAATGGATTGACCGGAACCTCGACGTCGCCCAGACGAAATGCGTATTGCACGTTCGGCCCGTCCAGGCGCGCCGACATTTTGCTGATTGCACCGCGACCAATCTCAATCAATGGATGGCATCCGACTTGAACAGGATGTTGGGCACTTGAATCGACTTGGAGCTGCATTCTTGCGGCCCCATGTAGCCAGTACGCTCTTCTTCGGGCAGGTTCTGGACTTCCCAGGCGATCATCGCTTGCAGCGAGAGTTCGCGTTGCTCGGCGGTGAGTTTGCCACCGTCGGACCATTTACCGATTTCCACCGCCAGTTTCAGGCTCTGGTAGATATCGGGGGTGATGTTCTTGATCATTTCGTTAAAAGAGGACATTGGGTCTCCGCGTTCTCTATTTACATAACTGTTTCAGGCGGCCAGTTTACGGCGGTTGTACAAACCACCCAACAAACCGGTCAAGCATCCGACGAGCAACCCGCTGACGTGGGCCGCGTTGGCAATTTCACCGAAGCCGATCATCGAGATCAGCCCGGACAGGCATAGCAGCAACCAGACCAGCATCATCACCAGCACGCCTTTTGGCAGGCGATAAGCGGCGTTCGGCGCCAGTAGCTGGAAGATCCAGCAATGCCCGAGCAGGCCGTAAAGCACACCGGACAATCCGCCAAACAGGGTCGGGCCGCTGAAAATAAACTGTGTGTAGTTGGATGCAAGGCTGAAGAGCAAGGTCAGGCCAATCAGATTGATGGAGCCCTGGCGCGATTCAATGCGCCGTCCCAGCTCCCAGTACCACATGCCGTTCATGGCCAGGTGCAGGATGCCGAAGTGGATCAGCATCGGCGTTATCAATCGCCACCACTGCCCTGCCGCCAGGCTGTCAGCCAAAGGTGTGAAGTGGATGTACTCGCCGACAACGCGAAAATCGAGGAAGGTCAGCCAGCGCATCGTCTCAAGGTTATCGCCCAGCAACGTCACCGCACCGACGATCAAGCTCAGGATCAGCACCAGCGCAGTGGCTTTGGCATGGCGAACCTGCTCGACGAAGCCGGGACGGTGTCGGGTTTGCGCCACCGGAATATCCAGCTGCTGGTCGGGATCGCCCGCCGGAAAGCGTTCGTAGAGCGCACGGACGTCTTCGCTGATGTTCTGCGGCACCCACAACACCTGTTCACCGGACTCTTCACTGACCCGATGCGGCACCTGCATGCGTTGCAGCAACTTGACGAACCCGCTCAGATCCACCGCCAGTGGCAGACGCAATACCGCTACCGCGCTCATTGCAAAACCTCCGGCCGTTCAACATCGACCCAGACAAATTTGTGCGGATCAAGCCGCGTTTCCTGATCAAGGCGATAGGCGACCAGCTTGCCGTAGAGCACGGCGCTATAGTCCAGGCAGGCAAGGTTCGGGCGAATCGGTGCCGGTTTACCGCTGCGCCAATAGTGCCCGACGAACAGCAACGGTTCGTCGATGCCATAACGCAACAGGTTGTTTTTTTCGGTGGAAGACAGCGGCGTCTGCGCGACCGGATCGGGCAACGCGTCAGGCTGGAACACGATGTCACCGTAGGTTTGCGGGTCGTCTTCCCAGAACTTGGTACGGAAGAACGAACGCACCAGGCCGTCGCCGCTGGTCATGGTCAGGCCATGGGGCAAGCGCATGTCGGTGCCGCGCAGCAAGCGATCGAAAACGGTGCAGGCGAAACTGCCCGACTCGGCGGAAGCCTGGAGAAAGTGCTCGTCGATGCAGCCATTGGGGAACAGTCCGCGCAACGGTTCGATCAGGCCGGCATCCCAACAGGCATGCACCACGCGAAAGCGTCCGGCATCGACGAACAATGGCAGCTCGTAGAACCACTGTTGGAAGTCATGCCAGTCACCGGGATGGTGTTCGAATTGGGTCAGGGTTTCATGCAATAGGCGGGCGTGGCGTGGAGTGTGTTCGCGCACGAACTGCTTGCCGCTACCCGGCAGCGCCGGGGTGGCCCAGCCCAGTGCGTTGAATTCGTGATTGCCCATGATGCACAGCGCCTGGCCTGCCTCGACCATGTCATGGACGATGTGTAGCGCTTCGCGGATCCGTGGGCCACGGTCGATGATATCGCCGACAAACACCGCCATGCGCGAGGCATGGCGCCAGACGCCGCGTTGTTTTTGATAACCGAGCCGGTCGAGCAAATGCTCAAGGGTCATTGCGCAACCGTGCACGTCACCGATCAGGTCGTAGCTACGCGCGGGATCGAGCATCAGTCGCCTCCACCACCCAACTTGCTGCCCCAGCCGAGCTTGGTCCGGCAGACTTCATAGTAGTTGTGGTCGAGCGGGTGGATCAGCCGCAGCTTCTGGGCTTTCTTGCTGACGGTGATGGTGTCGCCGGGTGCACAGGTAAAGTGGTTTTGCCCGTCGCACGAGACTTGCGGGTAAATCTGCATATCCTTGGACACGACGATTTTCAGCTCACTGTTGCCATCGACCACAATCGGCCTACCCGACAAGGTATGGGGGTACATCGGCACAATTACAATGGCGTCGAGCTTGGGATGCATGATCGGCCCGCCGGCGGACAGCGCATAGGCGGTCGAACCGGTAGGCGTGGCGACGATCAAGCCGTCAGCCTTCTGGCTGCACACGAACTGGCCGTCGATGTACAGCTCGAACTCGATCATGCGAGTGGATTTGCCGGGGTGCAGTACCACGTCATTGAGCGCATCGCCCTGGCCAATGGCCTCGGCGTGGCGACGGACTTCGGCCTGCAACAAAAAGCGGTTTTCCACCAGATAGTGGCCGTCGAGTACTTCAGCGACCTTGATTTCCAGCTCATCGGGGCGGATATCGGTCAAAAAGCCCAGGCTGCCACGGTTGATCCCGAGTACCGGAGTGTTGTGCCTGGCCAAGGCCCGGGCGGCACCAAGCAGACTGCCATCACCTCCGACCACGATGACCATATCGCAGACCTCGCCCAGCATCTTGCGCGACGAGGTTTGCAGGCCGTGTCCCGGCAGGACTTCGGCGATGGTGTCTTCGAGGATCACGTGCAGGTGACGATCGAGCAGAAACCGTTTCAGTCGGCGGACGGTATCCAGCACCTGGGAACTGCCCAGGCGACCGATGATGCCGATATTGCGAAATT
>NZ_JBOIBY010000546.1:0-6900 GCF_050739655.1 Pseudomonas sp.
GGGCTTCCTGCGTGCCATCTGCCCGCGGTGTGGGCCGCACGCCTCTCGATGGTCTGAAAAAGATGCTGGATAATAAAGCATGACCCGCTTGACGGCTAGCGCCGTCGGAGACCCTTGCAATGCCTGACCAAGATGTACGTTTGCAACACCTGAAAGTATGGCTCGATGAACAATTGGCGGTTCTTTTTGCGCAACAAGGCTGGGGCGCCGTACCCCCGGCCACGTTGACCGCAGCCAGCAGCGACGCGAGTTTCCGGCGTTATTTCCGTTGGGAAGGCGCAGGTAAAAGTTTCGTCGTGATGGATGCACCTCCCCCTCAGGAAAACTGTAAACCCTTCGTGGATATCGCTTTTTTACTGGCGAAATCCGGAATAAATGTGCCGAAAATTTATGCCGAAGACCTCGAGCGTGGATTTCTTTTGCTCAATGACTTGGGCAACAAGACCTATCTGGACGTGATCGACAGCGAAAATGCCGACGATTTGTTCAACGATGCCCTGCAAGCGCTGCTGGCTTTCCAACAATTGCCGATGGTTGCACCGCTGCCCAGTTATGACGTGGCGTTGTTGCGCCGTGAACTCGAACTGTTCCCCGAGTGGTACGTGAAGCATGAGCTGGGAATCGAGTTCGACGCCGCGCAACAAGTGCTCTGGCAGCAAGTCAGTGACCTGTTGATCGACAGCGCACTGGCCCAGCCGAAAGTTCTGGTGCACCGCGACTACATGCCGCGCAACCTGATGCTCAGTGAGCCGAATCCCGGTGTGCTGGATTTCCAGGACGCGGTCTACGGTCCGGTGACCTACGACGTGACTTGCCTGTTCAAGGATGCGTTCCTCAGTTGGCCTGAGGAACGCGTGCGCGGCTGGCTGGAAAGTTACTGGCAACAGGCCTCGTCGCTGAACATTCCGGTGCAACCGGATTTCGAAGACTTCCTGCGTGCCAGCGACCTGATGGGTGTGCAGCGTCACCTGAAAGTGATCGGCATTTTCGCCCGTATCTGCCACCGCGACGGCAAACCGCGTTATCTGACCGATGTGCCGCGTTTCTTTGCCTATATAGAAGCTGTGATTGCCCGTCGTCCCGAACTCGCAGAACTGGACGTGTTGCTGGCCAGTTTGCGTGCCGGAGTGAAAGCATGAAGGCGATGATTCTGGCAGCAGGCAAAGGCGAGCGCATGCGCCCGTTGACGCTGACCACGCCAAAGCCGCTGGTTCGCGCGGGCGGGGTGCCGCTGATCGAATATCACCTGCGCGCGCTGGCGGCTGCCGGTTTTACCGAGATCGTGATCAACCACGCCTGGCTCGGTCAGCAGATCGAAGACTACCTGGGCGACGGCTCGCGCTATGGCGTGAGCATCCAGTATTCAGCGGAGGGAGAGCCACTGGAAACAGGCGGCGGGATTTTCCGTGCGTTGCCTTTGTTGGGCGATGAGGCGTTCGTCGTGGTCAATGGCGATATCTGGACCGATTACGACTTCAGTGTGCTGCATCAACCTATCACCGGGCTGGCTCACCTGGTGTTGGCTGACAACCCGGCCCATCACCTGGCCGGAGATTTCAGCCTGATCGGCGAACAGGTCCGCGACGGTCATGCGGACGCTGGCACATTGACCTATAGCGGAATTGCCGTGCTGCATCCTCAGTTGTTCGACGGGTGTTCGGCAGGGGCCTTCAAGCTTGCGCCGTTGTTGCGCAAGGCGATGGCTGACGATCAAGTAACCGGCGAGCGCTTGAAAGGGCAGTGGGTCGACGTCGGTACGCACGAACGCCTGGCCGAGGTTGAAGCATTGATCGAAGCGAGACGCTGACATGTTATGGCCAGGGACTCTGATCGGAGCCGGAGCGGGTTTTGCCATTGCCAGCATTCCGGGGGCCATGCTCGGTGCTTTGCTGGGGCAGGCGCTGGACAGGCGCATGCACTTGCAGAGTTGGGCACATCTGCGTGAAAAACTCGGCGGTCGTACGGTACTGCGCAACGATGAATTGTTGTTCGTGTTGCTGGGGCGACTGGCCAAGTGCGACGGTCGGGTAGTTGACGGTCATATCCAGCAGGCGCGTCAGGAAATGCGTTCGCTGGAGATGAGTGAGTCGGCCCAGCGGCGAGCGATTGCCGCATTCAATCGCGGCAAGTCAGGCAGTGACCGGCTGCACGGTTACCTGCGTCGATTGAGTGCTCAGCCTCATGCGGCCGAAGGTGTCTTGCGCGCCTGCTGGCGGATGATTTGGGCCGATGGTCGCGCGGGCACCGGTGAGCGTGAGTTGATCGCGCAATGGGGCAAGTGGTTGGGCTGGACGAAGCATCAGGTTCAGGCGCTGGCTCATGACTACGAACCGCAGAAGCGACCGTTGGGCAGTAGCGTTACGAGCTATCAGGACGCCTTGCGGTTGTTGGGTGTTTCGGCCACCAGTGAACCGGCACAGATCAAGCGGGCTTATCGGCGCCTGCTCAGTCGGCATCACCCGGACAAGATTGCTGGCAGCGGGGCGACGGCGTCCCAGGTTCGTGAGGCTACGGAGAAAACCCGGGAGCTGCACAGCGCTTACACATTGATTCGTCAGCGGCGGGATTTTCGCTGAGTCAGGCAGTGATGTGTTGTCTGGAAGGGCGCCTTCGCGGGCAAGCCACGCTCCCACAGGTTTTTTGTTGTTCTCAACGATTGTGAGCACCATTAACCTGTAGGAGCGAGGCTTGCCCGCGAATGGAGCAACTCGATCTATCAGTTAGTCGGGCTCTGCGGACTCAACCAGCCCCGCACCCTGCGAACCAGCTGTTCCTGTTGATCCTTACTGTTGCCCGGCAGCGCCTTGAGCGAAACCTGGCTGAAAGTCGAGCCCTTCAAGCGTTTGCTGGCCTGCAACCGCGCCAGCGCGGCATTGCGATCCATCGGTTTGTCCATATAGAAGATGTCTGCCGTGGGCAACTTCAGGGTGGGTGCGAGTTCATCCAGTTCCGGTTTCGCCTGAGCCGGTGTTTGTGCGGCAACCATGACGAAGCGCTCGACTTGCGATGGCTGTTTCTCGCTCAGATAGCGTGCGGCCCAATAAGCGCCAGTGCCATGACCCAGTACGACAATGCTACGAGCGCTTTGCTGTTCGGCAAATGCGATTGCTGCGTCGATACGGGCAAAAATTCGCTCGGCATCAGCTTTGGATTGCTCTTCGCTGGTTTCGGCGATGGGTTTGTCCGTCACTTCACTTTCGCCACCGGCGACCTGTTCGATGGGCGCGGCGGTGGTCGAGTCTTTACTGCCAGCGTCCGGTGCCTTGGGTGCCGGCGGCACTTCGATGACGCGCGGCGCAATGGCATCGCTTTGCAAGTCTGGCAAGGTGATACTCAGGCTGCTCCATTCCACGTTTGGCAGTTGACGTCTCAACGGGCCGATCGCTTGAGGCCAGTCAACGGTTTCGCCGGCGCCCGGGATGATAATGACCGCACCCTTGGGCTCGGCGGTATTGGCCGGTTTCCACAAGGCCAGGAAGGTGTCGCTGCCTGCTTGCAGTTGTTGCTGCTCTTGAGCCGGGATTTTTCGTTCAAGTGCAGTGGTTTCTTCCTGACTACGCTCAGGCAGCGGCTGGCGCTCAAGTGGCTTTTCTTCGGCAGGCATCTGCGTTGCGGCAGGAGCGGGGTCGGCCGCCTCGACGGAAAAAGCCCATGGCAGGATCAGCGACAGGCACAATGCTGGCAGTGCCAGGCGGTAGACAGGGGGCATCGGATATTCCAGGCCAGAAGATATTCCGGCAGCCTAATGGGTTGGTCAGTATTTGTCAGTGTGTGAGAGTTCGATGATGCGTTTGCACTGCCTGTGGGTTATCGGCTGGTTATGGTTTCCCTTGATGGGGTGGGCGGCGGCGCCACCGGCGCACGTCGCCCCGTTGTCCGCTGCTCAGCAACAATGGCTGGCACAGCAGGGCGAGTTGCGTGTCGGGCTGGTGTTGCAGGCGCCTTATGCCCAATACGATCGCCGCTTGCAGCGCCTGTCCGGGGTCAACGTCGAGTTGATGAAGTGGTTGGCCAAGTCGCTCAAGGTCGAGCTGAGCTGGCGTAATTTTCCTGACCTTGATCAGCTGGAAGCTGCCGCTCGCGGGGGTGAAATCGACATCGCCCCGGGGCTGACCCAAACCCCCAGCGGTCTTCGCCTTTGGCAGTTTTCCGATCCATACATGCGGGTGCCGCAACTGGTGGTCAGCGACCAGAAAAGCACCGGTGCGGTGGAGCTGGAGAAACTCGACAGCCAGACTCGCGTCGCCGTGCGAATGCCCAGCGTTACCGCCGACTACCTGCGTGGCAATTATCCGCATCTGAACCTGCAGGGCGTTCCGACGGAGCGTCAGGCACTGCAATTGTTGTTGAGCCAGCAAGCCGCTTACGCCGTGGTCGACGAAGCGCAGTTGGGTCGCCTGTCCGTCGAGCCGGAATTCGCTGACCTGGTGGTGGTGGGTGATATCGGCTTGCCGCAGTTACTGCGAGTGGCTACGCGACGCGACATCCCGGAGCTGGCCACCATCGTCGAAAGTGCGTTGCGAGCGATCCCGGCCAAGGACCTGGAAACCCTGCATAATCAATGGCTGCAACCCAAGTACCCGCGGTTCACCGAATCTCGGGGGTTTTGGCAGAACCTCTGCCTGCTGTTGCTGGTGTTGACGCTGAGCAGCATGGCCATCGTGTTCTGGCAGCGTCGTCAGCAGCACGGTCTGGAGCAGCGGCTGGCGGCGGCGCAGGCAGACATAGCCTTGCGTGCCGCCAGCGAAGAGGCCCTGCGGCTGACGCAGTTTTCCATCGACCAGAGCACCGTCGGCATCCTGTGGGTCAATTGGGATAGCCACGTGCGTTACGCCAACCGTGCTGCCGAAACCATGCTGGGTTACCCCTCGGGCGGGATCATCGATCGGCCATTGATCGAGTTCGAGCCCGGCCTGCACATGGATCGCTGGTTGAACCTGTGGAAGCGCGCGAGGGCCAACGACGACACGCCTCCAAGCTTCGAAACCAATTGCCTGCGGGCGGACGGCAGCATCCTGCCCGCTGATGTCTCATTGAGCTTCCTGCGATTTCGCGATGGCGAGTATCTGGTGGTTTACCTGACTGACGTGACCGAGCGACGCCGCGCCCTGGCAGCACTGCAGGAAAGTGAAGCGCGGTTGCAAGGCATCGCCGCGAATGTTCCCGGATTGGTCTTTCGTCTGGAGCGGGCGCCAGTGACAGGGCAGATCGACTTTGCCTACATCAGTGAAGGCAGCGAGAGTCTGGTGGGTTACTCGCCAGCGACCCTGGCCCATCGCGACAAAGGCCTTCGCAGCCTGGTGCACCCGGACGACAAGGCCAGCTATCACCAGACCCAGGATCATGCGCTGGACACTGACAGCGATTGGTCGTGGCAAGGGCGGATTCTCACGCGGCAGGGCGAACAACGCTGGGCGGAGATCAAGGCAATTACCCGTCGACTTGAGGACGGTGCTTATGTCTGGGACGGCATTGTCTGGGACATCAGCGAAAGCAAGCGCATCGAACTGGAACTGGCCAGTTCCCGGGAGCAGCTGCGGGAATTGTCTGCACACCTGGAGAGCGTGCGGGAAGAGGAAAAGGCGCGCATTGCCCGGGAAGTTCATGACGAGCTGGGCCAGATGTTGACCGTGTTGAAGCTGGAAACGTCCATGTGCGAATTGGCCTATGCGCAACTTGACCCTGGTTTGAACGAGCGTCTGAACATCATGAAACGCCTGATCGCCCAGCTGTTCCAGTTGGTCCGCGATGTGGCCACGGCATTGCGCCCACCGATTCTCGACGCTGGGATCGCCTCCGCCATCGAGTGGCAGGCCCGACGCTTCGAGGCGCGTACGCAGATACCATGTCTGGTGCAGGTACCCGACAATTTGCCGGTGCTCAGCGATGCCAAGGCAATCGGTCTGTTTCGTATCCTTCAGGAAGCGCTTACCAATGTCATGCGCCACGCCCAGGCGCATACTGTCGAACTGACACTATCCCTTGAAGGCGACGAGCTGTGTCTGACCGTCAGCGATGATGGCGTAGGATTTGTCCCGGCAGCTGAACGGCCAACCTCCTTTGGCCTGGTCGGTATGCGCGAGCGCGTGCTGATCCTGGGTGGGCAGCTGTCGCTGGAAAGTGAGCCGGGTGAGGGCACGACCCTGAACGTGCGAGTGCCGTTGGATGAGGAGCCGTAAGTGATCCGTGTATTGGTAGCTGAAGACCACACCATTGTTCGTGAAGGCATCAAGCAATTGATTGGCATGGCCAAGGATTTGCTGGTGGTGGGGGAGGCGAGCAATGGCGAGCAACTACTTGAGACGTTGCGCCATGTGCCCTGCGAAGTGGTGTTGCTCGATATCTCCATGCCGGGCGTGAATGGGCTGGAGGCGATCCCGCGGATTCGTGCGCTGAATAACCCACCGGTGATCCTGGTGCTGTCGATGCACGACGAAGCGCAGATGGCGGCCCGGGCGTTGAAGGTCGGTGCTGCCGGCTACGCGACCAAGGACAGTGATCCGGCGTTGTTGCTGACGGCTATCCGTCGGGTCGCGGCGGGCGGACGCTATATCGATCCGGACCTGGCCGACCGCATGGTCTTTGAAGTCGGGCTGACCGATTCGCGGCCATTGCATTCATTGCTATCGGAGCGTGAGTTTTCAGTGTTCGAACGCCTCGCTCAGGGGGCCAATGTCAACGACATCGCCCAGCAACTGGCGTTGAGCAGCAAAACCATCAGCACCCACAAGGCGCGGTTGATGCAGAAGCTCAACATCACCTCCCTGGCCGAACTGGTGAAGTACGCCATGGAGCACAAACTCCTCTGAAATCACCGAAACCTCTGTAGGAGCTGCCGCAGGCTGCGATCTTTTGATCTTCAGCAAACCTGAGGGTGCTGAAAAGATCGCAGCCTGCGGC
>NZ_JBOIBY010000547.1:0-46417 GCF_050739655.1 Pseudomonas sp.
TGTGGGAGCGGGCTTGCTCGCGAATGCGGTGTGTCAGTCAGCGTAAATGTCGACTGATCTACCGCATTCGCGAGCAAGCCCGCTCCCACATTTTTTACTGCATTTCAAGCCTGGGACTTATCAGTCCACTTTCTCGAACTTCAAATCCCAAACCCCATGCCCGAGTCGCTCGCCGCGACGTTCGAACTTGGTGATCGGCCGCTCGGCCGGGCGCGGGACGCATTTGCCATCTTCCGCCAGGTTGCGGTAGCCAGGGGCGACGTTCATTACTTCCAGCATGTACTCGGCATACGGTTCCCAGTCGGTGGCCATGTGCAGGATGCCGCCCACTTTGAGCTTGCTGCGCACCAGTTCCGCGAAGGAAGCCTGGACGATGCGGCGCTTGTGGTGGCGGCTCTTGTGCCATGGGTCGGGGAAGAACAGCATCAGGCGGTCGAGGCTGTTGTCGGCGATGCAGCGGTTGAGCACTTCGATCGCGTCGCAGTCGTAGACCCGCAGGTTGGTCAGGCCCTGAGTCAGCACGCCGTTAAGCAGCGCGCCGACACCCGGACGGTGTACTTCAACCCCGATAAAATCCTGCTCCGGCGAAGCCGCGGCCATTTCCAGCAGGGAATGGCCCATGCCGAAGCCAATCTCCAGGGAGCGTGGTGCCGAGCGGCCAAACACCTGGTCGTAATCCACCGGCGCGTCTGCCAGCGGCAGGACGAACAGCGGCGTGCCCTGCTCCAGGCCCTTTTGCTGGCCCTCGGTCATGCGACCGGCGCGCATCACAAAACTCTTGATGCGGCGGTGCTTGGACTCGTCGCCTTCTTCCAGGGTGTTCGGCGTTTCGTTTGATTCAGTCATCAATGGCTCTTACTTGATCAGACCATCCAGCGGCGAGGAGGCGCTGGCGTAAAGTTTTTTCGGCATGCGCCCGGCGAGGTACGCCAGGCGGCCGGCGACGATTGCGTGTTGCATGGCTTCGGCCATCATGATCGGCTGCTGGGCATGGGCGATGGCCGAGTTCATCAGCACCGCATCGCAACCCAGTTCCATGGCGATGGTGGCGTCGGAGGCAGTGCCCACGCCCGCATCCACCAGCACCGGGATCTTGGCTTCTTCAAGGATGATCTGCAGGTTGTACGGATTGCAGATACCCAGGCCGGAACCGATCAGACCGGCCAGCGGCATCACCGCGATGCAGCCGATTTCGGCCAGTTGGCGGGCGATGATCGGGTCGTCGCTGGTGTAGACCATCACGTCGAAGCCTTCCTTGACCAGGGTCTCGGCGGCCTTGAGGGTTTCGATCACGTTGGGGAACAGGGTTTTCTGGTCGGCCAGCACTTCCAGCTTCACCAGGTTGTGGCCGTCGAGCAGCTCACGGGCCAGGCGGCAGGTGCGCACGGCTTCGATGGCGTCGTAGCAACCGGCGGTGTTCGGCAGGAAGGTGTAGCGATCCGGCGACAGCACTTCGAGCAGGTTCGGCTCGCCCTCGATCTGGCCGAGGTTGGTGCGGCGCACGGCGAAAGTAACGATCTCGGCGCCCGAGGCTTCGATGGCCAGGCGGGTTTCTTCCATGTCGCGGTACTTGCCGGTGCCGACCAGCAGACGCGACTGGAAGGTACGACCGGCCAGGACGAAAGGCTTGTCGCTACGAACGATGCTCATGGGAAATCCTCGAGTTGGGGTGAGGTTCTGCAGAATGCGGGTTGGCGCCCTGGAGCGCCGGACGGCTAGCCGCCGCCGATGGCGTGGACCACTTCGACCTGGTCACCCTCGGTGAGCGCGGTCTCGACGTGCTGGCTACGCGGGACGATATCCTGGTTGAGCTCCACTGCGACGCGGCGTCCGGTCAAGTCCAGACGGGTCAGCAGGGCCGCAACGGTTTCACCGTCGGGCAGTTCAAAGGGTTCGCCGTTCAACTGAATGCGCATGCCACGGGCCGCCATCGTTTTTAGGGGCCAGCATTCTAGCGTGATTGGCGTTGCTGGCCCAAGCCCCTTGGTCAGGCAGCCTGTAGACGCCACGCCGCCAAACCGAGGAAGAACCAGCCCAGCAGGAACGCCAGGCCACCAAACGGGGTGATGATGCCGAGCTTGCTGATGCCGGTCATGGTCAGCACATACAGGCTGCCGGAGAACAGCAGGATGCCCACGGCAAAGGACACCCCCGCCCACGTCACCAGCCTGCCCGGAATGTGCGCCGCCAACAGTGCCACGCCGAACAGCGCCAGGGTGTGCACCAACTGGTAGGTCACGCCGGTGTGGAAAATCGCCAGGTACTCGGCGCTCAGGCGGTTTTTCAGGCCGTGGGCGGCAAACGCGCCCAGGGCGACGCCGGTGAAACCGAAAAAGGCAGCCAGCATCAGAAAGCCACGCAACATGAGGAACTCCAGTCAGACTGAGGGGGCAGGGTCTGTATAATGGCCCGCTCAACGGGTTCGGCCAAGCCATCTCTATGCTGCGTCTCCTCTTCAAGCGTTTTCTCAAAGCCCTCAAGTGGTTTGCCACCGGCAGCGTGCTGCTGGTGCTGCTGTTCCGTTTCGTGCCACCACCGGGCACTGCGCTGATGGTTGAGCGCAAGGTCGAGTCCTGGGTCGACGGCGAGCCGATTGACGTACAGCGCACGTGGGTGCCGTGGGATCAGATCTCCGACGAACTGAAAGTGGCGGTGATGGCCGGCGAAGACCAGCGCTTCCCGCAACATTGGGGTTTTGATTTCGGCGCGATCCAGGCGGCATTGCAGCATAACGAGCGTGGCGGTTCGATTCGTGGCGCCAGCACCTTGAGCCAGCAGGTATCGAAGAACCTGTTTTTATGGACCGGCCGCAGCTATTTCCGCAAGGGCCTGGAAGCCTGGTTTACCGGGCTGATCGAGATTCTCTGGCCCAAGCAGCGAATTCTTGAGGTGTACCTCAACAGCGTGGAGTGGGATGAAGGCGTGTTCGGCGCCGAAGCGGCGGCGCGGCATCACTTTGGGGTGAGCGCCAAGGCGCTGACCCGCCAGCAGGCCAGCTACCTGGCGGCGGTGTTGCCTAACCCGCGGGTGTGGAGTGCCAGCCATCCAACGTCGTATGTCGCGCGACGGGCGGCGTGGATTCGGCAGCAGATGAGTCAGTTGGGTGGCGACAGCTATTTGAATGAGCTGAACAACTCGCGCAAGGCGCCTTGGGCTGACTGACACCCCACAAAACAAATGTGGGAGCGGGCTTGCTCGCGAAAGCGGTGTGCCAGTCAATACCTTAGGTGACTGATCCACCGCTTTCGCGAGCAAGCCCGCTCCCACATTTCGATCGCGCTGTCCTAGCTACCTGTGTCAGGCGGCGATCGACAGTTTCAGCTTGTTCATCGCACTCTTCTCGAGCTGACGAATCCGCTCGGCCGACACGTTGTACTTCTGCGCCAGGTCGTGCAGCGTGGCTTTTTCTTCTGCCAGCCAGCGCTGATAGAGGATGTCACGACTGCGATCGTCCAGCACTTCCAGCGCTTCGTGCAGGTTGTGGTTGGAGTTGTCGCTCCAGTCGGCATCTTCCAGTTGACGGGCTGGGTCGTACCGGTGGTCTTCCAGATAGTTGGCCGGCGATTGGAAAGCGCTGTCGTCGTCGGCTTCGGCAGCCGGGTCGAAAGCCATGTCATGGCCCGTCAGGCGACTTTCCATCTCGCGCACTTCCCGAGGCTCTACACCCAGGCTTTCCGCCACACGATGGACTTCCTCGTTGTTCAGCCAGGCCAGACGTTTTTTCTGGCTACGCAGGTTGAAGAACAGCTTGCGCTGGGCCTTGGTGGTCGCGACTTTCACAATGCGCCAGTTGCGCAGGATGAACTCGTGAATTTCAGCCTTGATCCAGTGCACGGCAAAGGACACCAGGCGCACGCCCATTTCAGGGTTGAAGCGTTTCACCGCCTTCATCAGGCCGACGTTACCTTCCTGGATCAGGTCAGCCTGAGCCAGACCGTAGCCGGAATAGCTACGGGCTATATGAACGACAAAACGCAGGTGGGCGAGCACCATCTGCCGAGCCGCCTCAAGATCCTGCTCATAATAGAGACTCTCGGCCAGTTCACGCTCCTGCTCCGGCGTCAGCAATGGAATGCTGTTCACCGTGTGCACATAGGCCTCCAGGTTCGCACCCGGGACCAGAGCATATGCAGGCTGCAAAGAATTGGTCATACGAAAAAACCTCCGACTTACATAACTCGTGCAGTTCAGCACTGCGAAAATTGACCGGAAACCGCAAAACAAGTTCCCATAAACACTGAAAGGTCAATACGAGCAAAATGATATTACTTGGGCGCCAGCTCCCTCAAATGGCGAGCGACTGCAATCCATGCACCGATATACCCCAACAGCACCGCGCCTAGCAAGAGAGACAGACCGTCGGCGACTGGCACTCCAGCCAGCGCAAAGTCGCTGCCGTACAAGCCGGCCAGCCCAACCACTGCGTCGTTCAACCAATCAAGGCCGAACGCCAGCACACCCCAGGATAGAATCCCCGCACCGAAGCCATAAAGCGCGCCCATATATAGAAAAGGCCTGCGTACATAGCTGTCAGTGCCGCCGACCAGTTTAATCACTTCTATCTCTGTGCGGCGGTTTTCAATATGAAGACGAATGGTATTACCTATCACCAAAAGTAATGCAGAAACCAGAAGCACAGTCAGACCGAAGACAAAACGGTCGCCCAGCTTGAGGATGGCTGCCAGACGCTCGACCCAGACTAGATCAAGCTGCGCCTGTTGTACCTTCGGAAGCTCGGATAGTTTTTGTCTTAATGCTTCAAGTGCGGGCTTATCGACTTCGTTCGGTGTCACCAGGACCACGCCGGGCAGCGGGTTTTCCGGCAACTCCTTCAGCGCCTCGCCCAGACCGGACTGCTGCTGGAATTCTTCGAGCGCCTGATCCCGCCCTACGAACTCGGCATCCGCCACACCTGGCATGCCCTTGATCTGTTCGCGCAGCGACTCACCTTCAGCCGGGGTGGATTCAAGTTGCAGGTACAGGGAAATCTGCGCCGCGCGCTGCCAGGAACCACCCAGACGCTCGACGTTACTTAGCAAAAGTGACAGCCCCATGGGCAGACTCAGCGCAACCGCCATCACCATGCAGGTGAAAAAGCTGCCGATGGGTTGTTTGCCCAGGCGTCGCAGGCTGTCCATCAGACTGGCGCGATGGCTTTCGATCCAGGCGCGCAGCAGCGTAGCGAAGTCCGGGCCGTCATCGTCGTCGTGTTTTTTCTTGGTAGGTTGCGGATCGGCGGCTTTTGGAGCCACGCGCTCGGAAACCTTCGGACTGCGTGTCGCACTCATTCGGCAGCCTCCCCGTCGCCGATCAATCGGCCGCGTTGCAAGGTCAACATGCGGTGGCGCATGCGAGCAATCAGAGCCAGGTCGTGACTGGCGATCAGCACGCTGGTGCCCAGACGATTGATGTCTTCAAATACACCCATGATTTCCGCCGCCAGACGCGGATCGAGGTTACCCGTCGGCTCATCCGCCAACAGCAAGGCCGGGCGGTGGACGATGGCGCGGGCGATGCCGACCCGCTGCTGCTGACCGGTGGACAGGTCGCCAGGGTACAAAGCGGACTTGTCCGAGAGCGCCACGCGCTCCAGCGCCGAATCTACACGCTTGGCGATTTCGGCTTTGGACAGACCCAGAATCTGCAACGGCAGTGCGATGTTGTTGAACACAGTGCGATCGAACAGCAACTGGTGGTTCTGGAACACCACGCCGATCTGACGGCGCAGGAATGGAATCTGTGCGTTGCTGATGGTGCTCAGGTCTTGTCCGGCCAGCAGCAGCTTGCCGCTTGTAGGGCGCTCCATGGCCAGCAGCAACCGCAACAAGGTGCTTTTACCGGCACCGGAATGGCCGGTAACAAACAAAAACTCGCCCCGACGGACTCGAAAGCTCAGCTCATGCAAGCCGACGTGACCGTTCGGATAGCGCTTACCGACCTGTTCGAAACGAATCATGAACGCTCCCGCTCGGCAAACAGTGCCTGGACAAAGGGTTCAGCTTCAAATGTGCGCAAATCGTCGATGCCCTCACCGACGCCGATGTAGCGAATCGGCAAGCCAAACTGCTTGGCCAGGGCAAAAATCACCCCGCCCTTGGCGGTGCCGTCCAGCTTGGTCAGCGCCAGGCCGGTCAGTTCGACGGTCTGGTTGAATTGCTTGGCCTGGTTGATGGCGTTCTGACCCGTGCCAGCGTCAAGCACCAGCAACACTTCGTGGGGGGCATCGGCGTCGAGCTTGCCGATCACCCGGCGAACCTTTTTCAGTTCTTCCATCAGATTGTCTTTGGTGTGCAGTCGACCGGCGGTGTCGGCGATCAGCACATCGATGCCACGGGCCTTGGCAGCCTGTACGGCGTCGAAGATCACCGAAGCCGAGTCAGCACCGGTGTGCTGGGCGATGACCGGGATTTTGTTGCGCTCACCCCAAACCTGCAATTGCTCGACCGCGGCAGCGCGGAAGGTGTCGCCGGCAGCGAGCATGACTTTCTTGCCCTCCAGTTGCAGCTTCTTCGCCAGCTTGCCGATGGTGGTGGTTTTGCCGGCGCCGTTGACGCCGACCACCAGAATCACGAACGGTTTGTTCTGCGAGGCGATCTTCAGCGGCTGTTCGACCGGCTTGAGCATCGCAGCCAGTTCGCCCTGCAAGGATTTGTAGAGTGCATCGGAATCGGCCAGTTCTTTGCGCGCGACCTTCTGGGTCAGGCGCTGGATGATCACCGAAGTGGCCTCTACACCAACGTCGGCGGTCAGCAGACGGGTTTCAAGATCATCGAACAGATCGTCATCAATGGCTTTCTTGCCCAGGAACAGGCTGGCCATGCCTTCGCCGATACTGGCGCTGGTCTTGGAGAGGCCTTGCTTGAGGCGAGCGAAGAAACCGGTTTTGGCTTCTTCGGTGCGTACCGGCTCGACCGGGGTTTCGACCGGTGCGGCGACAACGGGGGTGATTACAGGTGCAGGTGCAGGTGCAGGCTCGGGCATCTGAACTACCGGCGCTACCGGCGCAACGAATGCCGGAACCACTGACTCGGGAGCGGCCTGAACAACAGGCTCTACGACAGGTTCTATAACCGGAACCTGAACCGGCTCAGGCGCCAACGCAGTCGGAGCAGGAATCGGCGGCGTCACATGCGGCGCCAGCTCATCTTCGACCAGCGCCACCGGCTCTTCCGCCACCGGCAAGGTCAGCCAAGGCTCGGCGACCGGGGTCAGCGGCAGCTCGGCTGCGATTTCGGTTTGCGACTCGACAACCGGTTGCAGCACCGGCTCGGCGATTGGCAACACGACCGGTGCGAGCTCTGCATCTATAACCGGCGCAGGTGATGGCTCAGGAATTGGCTGTGGCTGTTCGACGACGGGTTCCTGCGGCTTTTGGCGCAGCCATCCGAACAGGCTTTTTTTCTCGCCAGCCGCAGCTGGGGTCTTCTTGTCGTCGTTGGAACCAAACATGGAGGACGGCTATCTCACGGTAGCGACGCGCCAACGGGCGCCCCGGTAAATAAAAATTCGATGCAGAACAGACTGCGTTTGACCCAGCTTGTTCACGCGCAACATTTTGTCGAGGTGCTCATCGGCGCCTCAAGGAATCGATTTCTCATTGGACTAAAGCAGCAAAATCGGCGAAAAAGCAGAAATCAGGTGATAAATATCCACCTTTCGTCGCAAACCCTTTCAACCTGATCAAGCATAAAGGCCTGATAGGCGTGGCCGCCGCTAAAACGGATCAGTATCCTAGCACCCTCTCGCCCGCCGACGCTAAGACCAAGCGGGCAGCCCAACAGGTTTAAACACGAATGAATGCTCTAGCCCGCCGTGCCGCAGGCCTGCTGCTCAGCACAGTTTGTCTGCCCCTTTCGGCCCTGGCTGCCGACCCGCAACCGACCCACGAATTCACCCTCGACAACGGCTTGAAGGTCGTCGTGCGCGAAGACCATCGTGCGCCGGTGGTGGTCTCGCAGGTCTGGTACAAGGTTGGTTCCAGCTACGAAACACCTGGCCAGACCGGCCTTTCCCACGCCCTGGAGCACATGATGTTCAAGGGCAGCGAGAAAGTCGGCCCTGGTGAAGCGTCGTTGATCCTGCGCGACCTTGGCGCCGAAGAAAACGCCTTCACCAGCGACGACTTCACTGCGTACTACCAGGTCCTGGCCCGCGACCGCCTGGGCGTGGCCTTCGAACTGGAAGCCGACCGCATGGCGAGCCTGCGCCTGCCGCCCGACGAGTTCGCCCGCGAGATCGAAGTCATCAAGGAAGAGCGACGTCTGCGCACCGACGACAAACCGATGTCCAAGGCCTACGAGCGCTTCAAGGCCATGGCCTACCCGGCCAGCGGCTATCACACGCCAACCATCGGCTGGATGGCTGACCTGGATCGCATGAAGGTCGAGGAGCTGCGTCACTGGTACGAATCCTGGTACGTGCCGAACAATGCCACGCTGGTGGTGGTCGGCGACGTGACGCCGGATGAAGTCAAAACCCTGGCCCAACGCTACTTCGGCCCGATCGCCAAGCGAGCTGTGCCATCGGCAAAGATCCCGCTTGAATTGGCCGAACCCGGCGAACGCCAGATCACCCTGCACGTGAAGACTCAGTTGCCCAGCCTGATGCTGGCGTTCAACGTGCCGAGCATCGCTACTGCCGAAGACAAACGTTCGGTGAATGCCTTGCGCCTGATTTCGGCCCTGCTCGACGGCGGGTACAGCGCACGTATTCCGACACAACTGGAGCGTGGTGAAGAACTGGTGTCCGGCGGCTCTTCAAGCTACGACGCTTATACCCGTGGTGACAGCCTGTTCACCCTGTCGGCAACGCCCAACAGCCAGAAGAAAAAAACCATGGCCCAGGCCGAAGCCGGCTTGTGGAAGCTGCTCGAACAGTTGAAAACCACCGCGCCGACCACTGAAGAACTGGAACGTGTGCGAGCGCAGGTCATCGCCGGCCTCGTTTATGAGCGCGACTCGATCACCAGCCAGGCCACCGCCATCGGCCAGCTGGAAACCGTCGGCCTGTCCTGGAAGCTGATGGACACCGAACTTACCGATCTGGAAAGCGTGACACCGCAAGACATCCAGAAAGCCGCCAAGCTGTATTTCACCCGCGAGCGTCTCAGCATCGCCCATGTACTGCCGGAGGAGACGACTCATGAGTGAGCGTAAAACACCGCGCCTGGCTCTGCTGGGCCTGATCGCTGTCGCCCTGATCGGGTCCGCTGCGTTCTATTTTTCGAAAACCGAAAACTCCAATGCCAGCGAAGCGCTCGACAAAGCCAAGGCCAGCCAGAAGTTGCAATCGCTGACCGAGCTTAACGGCAAGGCTCCAAGCCACCGCAAACTCGACGTGCAAACCTGGAACACCGCCGAAGGCGCCAAGGTGCTGTTCGTCGAGGCCCGCGAACTGCCCATGTTTGACATGCGCCTGATTTTTGCCGCGGGCAGCAGCCAGGACGGCGATGCGCCTGGCCTGGCACTGTTGACCAACGCGATGCTCAACGAAGGCGTGGCTGGCAAAGACGTCAGCGCCATTGCCCAGGGCTTCGAGGGACTGGGTGCCGACTTCGGCAACGGTGCCTATAAAGACATGGCGGTTGCATCGCTGCGCAGCCTCAGCGCCGCGGACAAGCGTGAGCCGGCATTGAAGCTGTTCTCTGAAGTCGTCGGTAAACCGACCTTCCCCGCCGATTCGTTTACCCGCATCAAAAACCAGATGCTCGCCGGCTTCGAGTACCAGAAACAGAACCCCGGCAAACTGGCCAGCCTTGAGCTGATGAACCGCTTGTATGGCGATCATCCGTACGCACACCCCAGTGATGGCACGGCGAAAACCGTTCCGGCTGTCACCTTGGCACAGCTGCGCGCATTCCACGAAAAAGCCTATGCGGCGGGCAACGTGGTGATTGCACTGGTGGGCGACTTGTCCCGCGCCGAAGCCGAGGCTATTGCGGCGCAGGTGTCCGCGGCCCTGCCCAAAGGCCCGGCGCTGCCGAAGATCAGCCAACCAGCTGAGCCCAAGGCCAGCATCGGCCACATCGAGTTCCCGTCCAAGCAGACCAACCTGATGCTCGCGCAACTGGGCATCGACCGCGATGATCCGGATTACGCCGCACTGTCCATGGGCAACCAGATCCTCGGCGGTGGCGGTTTCGGCACTCGACTGATGAGCGAAGTACGCGAGAAACGCGGCCTGGCTTATGGCGTTTATTCGGGCTTCACCCCGATGCAGGCGCGCGGCCCGTTCATGATCAACCTGCAAACCCGCGCCGAAATGAGCGAGGGCACGCTGAAACTGGTGCAGGACGTGCTGGCGGACTACCTTAAGACCGGCCCGACCGAAAAAGAACTCGACGACGCCAAGCGTGAACTGGCCGGCAGCTTCCCGCTGTCCACCGCCAGCAACGCCGATATCGTCGGTCAACTGGGCGCCATTGGTTTCTACGACCTGCCACTCAGTCATCTGGAAGACTTCATGCAACAGTCCCAGAATCTGACCGTCGAGCAGGTCAAAGCGGCCATGAACAAACATCTGAGCACGGACAAAATGGTCATCGTCAGCGCTGGCCCGACCGTGCCGCAAAAGCCGTTACCGGCCCCTACTGATAAACCTGCCGAGCAACCGCTCGGGGTTCCGGAGCATTAATGGCTACTTCACGCCCTAAAAAACCTGTCCACAACGTGCATAACGGTGTGAACCAACTGCGCATCATCGGCGGCGAATGGCGCAGCCGTAAGTTGAGCTTCCCTGACGCCCCGGGCCTGCGCCCGACACCGGACCGCGTGCGCGAAACACTGTTCAACTGGCTCGCCCCTTATGTTCCAGGCGCCAAGGTATTGGACCCCTTCGCAGGCAGCGGCGCGTTGTTCCTCGAAGCCTTGTCCCGTGGCGCCGCCATGGGCCAGGCACTGGACGCCAGCAGCCTCGCCGTCTCGAGCCTCAAGGAACACCTGGGCACGCTGCGCTGCACCACCGGCCACGTCCAGACTGCCGACGCCCTGCGCTATCTGGAAACCCAGACCGCAACGGCATACGACCTGGTGTTCCTCGACCCGCCGTTCAACCAGAACCTGTTGCCCGCCGTTTGCGCCTTGCTCGAAGAACGTCAATGGCTGGCCGAAGATGCCTGGGTGTACACCGAGAGCGAAAGCGCACCCTCGACACTCGGCTTGCCGGGCAACTGGCGCCTGCACCGGGAGCAAAAATCCGGGCGGGTCTATTATTCGTTATGGCAACGTATGGCAGAGATCGCCGGTTAATCGACCGGCCTGTACAAGGCGCGCGCCTGCGCAGGCGTGCGTCGTTGCATCGAGAACTATCGTGTCCCATCCGCCAGTACGCTTCACCCCTGCCTTAGGCCTCGGCAACCCGCACTTGCAAACCTTGTGGGGGCCGCTATGGCGCAAAACCACGCACATCGAACGCGAACGTGAGCGCCTGTGGCTCGAGGATGGTGACTTCCTCGACCTCGACTGGCACGGCCCGCACAGTGCCGACGCGCCTCTGGTGTTGGTGCTGCACGGCCTGACCGGTTCATCCAACTCGCCTTATGTAGCCGGAATGCAAAAAGCGCTGGGCGACCAGGGTTGGGCCAGCGTCGCGCTGAACTGGCGCGGCTGTTCGGGCGAACCCAATCTGCTGCCACGCAGCTACCATTCCGGCGCCAGTGAAGACCTGGCCGAAGCCATCAAGCACCTGCGGGCCAAGCGCCCACTCGCGCCGTTATATGCGGTGGGCTATTCGCTGGGCGGCAATGTCCTGCTTAAGCATTTGGGCGAAACCGGCATCGACAGCGGGGTACTTGGCGCCGTGGCGGTATCGGTGCCGTTTCGGTTGGATCAGTGCGCCGACCGTATCGGCCAGGGTTTTTCCAAGGTCTACCAGGCCCATTTCATGCGCGAGATGCTCGCCTACATCAAGAACAAGCAGCGCCAGTTCCAACAGGATGGTCGCGAGGAAGGGCTGGCCGCATTGGCGGCACTTGGCTCGCTGGAAAACATGCGCACGTTCTGGGATTTCGATGGGCGAGTGACCGCACCCTTGAATGGTTTCATTGATGCGCACGACTACTACCGCCGGGCATCGAGTCGCTACTTCCTCGGCGAGATCCGTACGCCAACCCTGATCATTCACGCAGCCGATGACCCCTTCGTGTTTCCCCACAGCCTGCCACTGGCGCAAGAGTTGTCGGGCTGCACGCAATTTGAATTGCAGACCAAGGGCGGACACGTCGGGTTCGTCGACGGCACATTCCGGCAACCGGGGTATTACCTGGAACGTCGCATCCCGCAGTGGCTGTCCACCGTGGGTCGCGAGTAGACCGTGGGCAACGATCAGGGCGAGTCCATCCACTTCTGGCAAACCGCGCCGCTGGCCGGGGTCGAGCTGTTGTCCGCGCGTTATATCAATCACCGCTTCGCCCCCCATGTGCATGACGGCTATGTGATCGGCATGATCATGGCGGGTGCCCAGCGCTATCGATATCGCGGCGCCGAACACCTGGCAGGCAGTGGCACGCTGGTGTTGATCAACCCTGACGAACTGCACACAGGCCACAAGGGGACGGAGGACGGCTGGCTGTACCGGGCGTTTTATCCGGACAGCGGGCAGATCCTGTCACTGCTGGCCGAACTTGAACTGCCCACCCACAACCCGCCGGCATTCGGTGCCACGCTGTATCGTGACCCTGATCTGGTGAGCGGTTTCTGCCAATTGCATCGTCTACTGGAAAGTCCGTCCACCGCCCTGCAACAGCAGACGGCCTGGCGGGAGCTGACGCTGTCGTTGCTGCAGCGTCATGCGGCGGTTGGCGAAGCCAGCAAACCAGGCAAGGAACACCGGGCAGTGACGCGTGCCAAGGAACTGTTGCACTCACAACTGGCGGCACCGCCCTCGCTGGAAGAACTGGCGGCGGCCGTCAACCTCTCACCCTTCCACTTCGCCCGCGTATTTCGCCGCGCCACCGGCATGCCGCCGCACACCTGGCTGATGCAACAGCGCATCGCCCGGGCGAGGACCTTGTTGCAAGGAGGGTGTTTACCGCTGGAAGTGGCGACACAGCTGGGGTTTGCCGACCAGAGTCATCTGAGTCGGCAGTTCAAGCAGGTGTATGGCGTTGGGCCGAGCGCCTATCGCAGCGCCCGCCTTTAGAAGCGAAAAGATCGCAGCCTGCGGCAGCTCCTACAGGGAAACGCATTCCCATGTGTAGGAGTTGCCGCAGGCTGCGATCTTTTGATCTTGAATCCTTATTCGCCCGTAGCAATCCCGCGCGCCGGATCGTTGATCCACTCACTCCAAGATCCCGCATACAACGAGGCCAACGGATAACCCGCCAGGCACAGTGCAAACAGGTTATGGCAAGCCGTCACGCCGGAACCGCAATAGGCCACGAGATCGTTCGGCGAGCGATTACCAAGCTTCGCGGCAAATCGCTGCTTGAGCTGATCGGCCGGAAGGAAACGCCCATCGCTGCCCAGATTGTCGGTAAATGCCGCACATTGCGCGCCGGGAATGTGCCCGGCAACCGGATCGATCGGCTCCACTTCGCCTTTGAAGCGCGGCAACGCTCGAGCATCGAGCAAGGTCAGCTCTGGTTGAGCGAGGCGCTTTTGCAGTTGTTCGGCACTGAGCAGCAACGCAGCATCAGGAGTGCCATTGAACGTGCCACGGACGATCGACGGCGCATCCAGACTCAACGGCAAACCCGCTGCATGCCAGGCCTTGAGCCCACCATCGAGAATGAACACACCATCACGCTTGCCCAGCCAGGCCAGCAACCACCATGCCCGCGCTGCATAGGCACCCGGGCCGTCGTCATACAAAACCACTTCGCTGTCGGCGTTGATGCCCCAGGCTTGCAGACGCTCGATCAACTCGGCCGGTTCAGGCAATGGATGACGGCCGGTCATACCCTTGACCACTTTCCCGCTCAGATCACGTTCGAGATCGGCAAAGCTCGATCCGGCGATATGCCCTTGGGCGTAGCTGCGCTGACCGTAATCCGGGTCTTCAAGGGCAAAACGACAATCCAGAATCACCAGCCCCGGCTGATCCTTTTTCAGGTCCAGTGCTTGTGGGCTAATCAGTTGCGCAATGGGCATAACGGGCTCCTGTGGTGGTAATGCCATTCACTCAAACCTGTAAACGCCGCGACCATTCAGGATGCTCGCGTCATCGTTAACGTTTTTCGCGAGCAAGCTCGCTCCTACATCAGACTTCTTCCAGCGCCTGGGCCAGCGGCACGTAAAACTCTTTGAACAACGCGCTCACAGCATCGCGGGACTGATCCGTGACGAATCCCGCCTCCAGCACCAGCACTTGATACACCCCGCGCTTTATCGCTTGCTCGCTGAGATGGCTGGAATTTTCCCGCGTGGTGCACAGAAAACGCACCCAGGACGTGAGAATGATCCAGGCGTTGAGCGTCAGGGATTCGATCTGCACCCCATCCATTTTGAGGATACCGGCAGCAACGAAGCCTTCGTAGATCGCCGCGCCCTGGATCAGGCAGCGCTGGGAAAAGCGTCGATAGCGGTCGGCCAGATCCTGGTCGCTGTCGAGCAAATGCTCGAGGTCGCGATGCAAGAACCGGTAGCGCCACATCGCCGAAAGCAGTTCCTTCAAATAGAAGCGCTTGTCTTCCACCGTGGCGGCGCGGCCTTGGGGCGGACGCAGGAAGCTGTCCACCAGGCTTTCGTACTCACTGAAGAGCACGGCGATAATCGCCTGCTTGTTGGGGAAGTGGTAGTACAGATTGCCCGGAGAAATCTCCATGTGAGCTGCGATGTGGTTGGTACTGATGCTGCGCTCGCCCTGTTGATTGAACAGCTCCAGGCTGTTCTGCACGATACGCTCGCTGGTTTTGATCCGTGGGGCCATGGCTTGAGCTTAAATTCAGAGTGCGTTGACGGGCATCTTACGACCTATCCGCAAGTGGATGGAACATCGCAGCGCCGAGGAAGGCATTTGACATTTTAGAGCATAGACTCTAGAAAGAGCCTAATTACAAAAAATCCGGAGCCGACCATGACTGCTGATATTTCCTACCTGCAAAACCTCCAGCAGCCTCTGGACGAGCTTAACGCCCTGTTCGAAGCCCAACGCGCGGCCTATGCGGCCAATCCGATGCCACCCGCGGCTCAGCGCCAGCAATGGCTCAAAGCTCTACGCGACCTGTTGAACAACGAACGCCAGGCCTTGATCGATGCGATCAGCCAGGATTTCAGCCATCGCAGCGCCGATGAAACCCTGCTCGCGGAACTGATGCCCAGCCTGCACGGCATCCACTACGCCAGCCAGCATCTGAAAAGCTGGATGCGCCCGTCGCGTCGCAAGGTCGGCGTCGCTTTCCAGCCGGCTTCGGCCAAGGTGGTTTATCAGCCGCTGGGCGTGGTCGGGGTGATCGTGCCGTGGAACTACCCGCTTTACCTGGCTATCGGGCCTTTGGTCGGCGCGTTGTCGGCGGGCAATCGGGTGATGCTCAAACTCAGTGAATCGACCCCCGCCACCGGTTTGCTGATGAAGGAACTGCTGGGTCGAATCTTTCCCGAAGACCTGGTTTGCGTCGTGCTGGGCGAAGCCGATATCGGCGTGGCGTTTTCGCGACTGCGTTTCGACCACTTGCTGTTCACCGGCGCCACCAGTATCGGCAAGCACGTGATGCGCGCAGCGGCGGAGAACCTGACTCCGGTAACCCTGGAGCTGGGCGGCAAATCCCCGGCCATCGTTTCCCGTGACGTGCCGCTCAAGGACGCCGCCGAGCGCATCGCTTTCGGCAAAACTCTCAATGCCGGGCAGACCTGTGTGGCCCCGGACTATGTACTGGTACCAGAGGATCGTGTCGGCGGCTTCGTCGAAGCGTATCGATCGGTCGTTCGCGGTTTTTATCCGACACTCGCTGACAACCCGGACTACACCGCCATCATCAACGACCGACAACTGGCGCGCCTTAACGGCTATGTCAGCGATGCCACCAGCAAGGGCGCGCTGTTGATTCCGCTGTTCGAGCAGGGCCAGGGACGACGCATGGGGCATAGCCTGCTGCTCAACGTCAGCGATGATATGACGGTGATGCAGGACGAAATCTTCGGCCCGTTGCTGCCGATCGTGCCGTACAAGGACCTCGATCAGGCGTTTGCCTACATCAACCAACGCCCTCGCCCACTGGCGCTGTATTACTTCGGCTACGACAAGCGCGAGCAGAACCGCGTATTGCACGAAACCCATTCGGGCGGCGTGTGCCTGAACGACACCCTGCTGCACGTTGCCCAGGACGATATGCCGTTCGGCGGCATCGGTGCTTCGGGCATGGGTCATTACCACGGCCATGAAGGCTTCCTTACTTTCAGCAAGGCCAAGGGTGTGCTGATCAAACAGCGCTTCAACGCAGCGAAGCTGATCTATCCGCCGTATGGAAAATCCATCCAGAAACTGATCCAGAAGCTGTTTATCCGCTAATGACTGCCACCTTCGGGTAATAACAATAATGACCCCAAGCCTGTCCGATACACCCGCGCTGTCACGGCGCGGCTTGCTGAAGTTCAGCCTCGGCGCCAGCGCCTTTCTCGCCACGGCCGGGTTGGGCGCCAGCCTCAGTGGTTGCTCATCAAGCATTGCCGCCAGCGGTTTCGCTGTCCTGCGCAGTGGCGATTTATTGTTTTTGCGGGCGCTGGTGCCGGTGCTGCTCGACGGGGCCGTGGCCGTGGAACGTATGCCCGAGGCCGTTGAAGGCACGCTCAAAAGCCTCGACTACAACCTCGATCACCTGTCGCCGGAGATGCTCAAGCTCACCCGGCAATTGTTCGATGTGCTGGGCATAGCCGTCACCCGAGGGCCGCTGACCGGCATCTGGGGCAGTTGGGAAAACGCCAGCGCCGACAATATCCGGCATTTCCTCGATCGCTGGGAAAACAGCTCGTTGAGCCTGCTGCGTATGGGCCACAGTTCATTGGTGCAATTGGTGATGATGGCCTGGTATGGGCGCAAGGAATCGTGGGCCCATTGCGGCTATCCCGGGCCGCCTACTGTTTGATACCGAGTCGCCCCATTCGCGGGCAAGTCGAATCGTCGCACCGCACGCTCCCACAGGATTTGAGTCGTCCATAAAGGGTGGGTGCCCCCCGAAACCTGTGGGAGCGTGGCTTGCCCGCGAAGGCGTCAGCCGCCTCACCACAAAATCCGACAACAAGAAGAGAACCCAACAATGCCCGTACCCGATCCGTTCCGCGAAGGCATGGCCCGTGGCTGGAAAACCTGGAACGGCTCGCAACTGAGCCAGGACCTGACCCTTGAAGCGGACGTGGCGATCATCGGCAGCGGCGCTGGCGGCGGGACCACCGCCGAAATCCTCAGCGCCTCTGGCTACAAAGTGCTGCTGATCGAAGAAGGCCCACTCAAGACCAGCAGCGACTTCAAACTGCTCGAAGATCAGGCCTATGCCAGTCTCTACCAGGAAGGCATCGGGCGCATGAGCAAGGACGGGGCGATCACCATCCTCCAGGGTCGCGCGGTGGGCGGCACCACGCTGATCAACTGGACCTCCAGTTTCCGCACCCCACAGCCAACGCTCGAACACTGGGCCAAAGAACACAACGTAAAAGGCCACTCACCAGCAGAAATGGCGCCTTGGTTCGAAAAAATGGAACAGCGCCTGGGCGTCGCGCCATGGATGGTCCCACCCAATGCCAACAACGATGTGATCCGCAAGGGTTGCGAAAAGCTTGGCTACAGCTGGCATGTCATCCCGCGCAATGTGCGCGGTTGCTGGAACCTTGGTTATTGCGGCATGGGCTGCCCGACCAACGCCAAGCAATCGATGATGGTCACGACCATTCCGGCAACCCTGGAAAAAGGCGGCGAACTGCTGTACCTGGCACGCGCCGAAAAACTCATGATCAGCGGCGACAAGGTCACGGGCCTGCAATGCGTTGCGATGGATGAGCGTTGCGTCGAGCCCAGCGGTCGCAAGATTACAGTCAAGGCACGGCATTACGTGCTCGCCGGCGGTGGCATCAATACGCCCGCGCTGCTGATGCGCTCAGAGGCACCCGATCCGCACCAGCGGTTGGGCAAGCGCACGTTCCTGCATCCAGTGAACATGTCCGCCGCGCTGTTCGACGAGGTGGTCAACCCGTTCTATGGCGCGCCGCAGTCAATCTACTCCGACCACTTCCAGTGGCAGGACGGCGCCACGGGCAAGATGTCCTTCAAGCTGGAGGTTCCACCGCTGCACCCGGCGCTGGCGACCACGCTGCTCGGCAGTTTCGGTCAGGAAAATGCGCAACACATGGCGAACCTGCCGCACACCCACGCGATGTTGGCGTTGCTGCGCGACGGTTTTCACCCGGACAGCCAGGGCGGCAGCGTCGAATTGCGTAGTGACGGCTCGCCTGTGCTCGATTATCAGGTTTCACCCTACGCCTGGGATGGATTGCGCCGGGCCTTCCACACCATGGCCGAGATCCAGTTTGCCGGCGGCGCCACGGCGGTGATGCCAATGCACGCCGACGCGCGCTACGTAAAAACCCTCGCCGAGGCACGCACGCTGATCGACAGCCTTAGCTTGGAGTTGTACCGCACACGGCTGGGCAGCGCCCATGTGATGGGCGGTTGTGCCATGGGTGAAGACCCGAAAAACGCTGTGGCCGACAGCCTTGGTCGGCATCATCAACTGGCCAATCTATCGATTCATGATGGCTCGCTGTTCCCCACCAGCATTGGCGCAAACCCGCAATTGTCGGTCTACGGCCTGACGGCACAACTGGCGACTTCACTGGGTGAACGTTTGAAAAATCCATGAAAAAGGCGAATATTCCCATCGTCTATAGTGCTTTCTTACCCAAAAGGCGACTTGGCCGACCGGGAAGGCTGCGATACCATCCGACTCCCCAACGCACTCCCGCCAGGACGACGCGATGAACCGAGTGTTGTACCCAGGTACCTTCGACCCTATTACCAAGGGCCATGGCGATCTGGTCGAGCGCGCCTCGCGCCTGTTCGATCACGTGATCATTGCTGTCGCCGCCAGCCCGAAGAAAAACCCGTTGTTTCCCCTGGAACAGCGTGTGGAGCTGGCACGCGAGGTCACCAAACATTTGCCGAACGTTGAAGTCGTCGGCTTCTCGAGTCTGTTGGCGCATTTCGCCAAAGAGCAGAACGCCAATGTGTTCCTGCGTGGTTTGCGCGCCGTGTCGGACTTCGAATACGAATTCCAGCTGGCCAACATGAACCGTCAGCTGGCTCCGGATGTGGAAAGCCTGTTTCTTACTCCGTCCGAGCGTTATTCGTTTATTTCCTCGACGCTGGTCCGTGAAATTGCTGCCCTGGGCGGCGATATCACCAAGTTCGTACACCCTGTGGTGGCGGACGCCCTGACCGAACGCTTCAAAAAGTAGGAGCAAGTTTGCTCGCGAAAGTCGCTAACAACGACGCGAAAGACCCGATGTACAGCGGTGTCAGATGGTTTTTCGCGAGCAAGCTCGCTCCTACAGCGCCAATGCGGCACAATTACGCGCATTGATTTATTGCGCCCGGGCCTGCCGCCCCGGCTGGAGTTAGCATGTCCCTGATCATCACCGACGATTGCATCAACTGCGACGTCTGCGAACCCGAGTGCCCAAACGCCGCCATTTCCCAAGGCGAAGAGATCTACGTGATCGACCCGAACCTGTGCACCCAGTGCGTCGGCCACTACGACGAACCGCAGTGCCAACAGGTCTGCCCGGTGGATTGCATTCCGCTGGACGAAGCCCATCCAGAGACTCCGGATGAGTTGATGGAGAAGTACCGCAAGATTACCGGTAAGGCTTGAAACCCCGAAAAGATCGCAGCCTTCGGCAGCTCCTACAGGATGTACGCATTCCAAGGTAGGAGCTGCCGAAGGCTGCGATCTTTTGAACTTGCCCTTCACTCAGTCTTCTCAAATCCCTCCCCGACACACCCCGGACACCTCACAAACGCCGCTCTCGCCGGTTCCACGACCAGTGCCTGCCCCGCATCGCCCTCTCCGCCACCCAATACGGTAAATGGCACGGTCCTTCGGCATGACAGCCAGAATACTGACTAAAGACCGTAGGCGTTTCAGCTCTGGCAGCGTGGGCAAAAGACGCTGGCGCGTTGCCCGAGTTTGACTTCCCGCAGTTGCGTGCCACAGACCTTGCAGTGTTCAGCGCCGCGGCCGTAAACGAACAATTCCTGTTGGAAATACCCCGGCTGACCGTCACCCCCGATAAAGTCCCGCAGCGTGGTACCGCCACGCTCGATGGCGGCGGCGAGGATGCGTTTGATCTCGATGGCCAGCTTCAGGTAACGCGCCCGGGAAATGCCTTTGGCTTCGCGACGCGGGTCGATGCCCGCGGCGAACAGCGCTTCGGTCGCGTAGATATTCCCCACGCCGACCACCACCGCGTTGTCCATGATGAACGGTTTGACCGCCATCGAACGGCCACGGGACAGCTGGAACAGACGCTCGCCGTCGAACAGGTCAGTCAACGGCTCCGGTCCCAGGCGAATCAGCAACTCGTGGTTGAGCGGGTCAAGGCTCCAGAGCATGGCGCCAAACCGCCGTGGATCGGTGTAACGCAGGGCCAGACCCGATTCCAGCTCGATATCGACGTGCTCATGCTTGGCTGCCGGCAGACCCACTTCCACCAGACGCAGATTCCCCGACATTCCCAAGTGGCTGATCAGCGTGCCGACCTCGGCATTGATCAACAGGTACTTGGCGCGCCGTTCCACCAGCACAATGCGCTGGCCGGACAAGCGCACGTCCAGATCCTCCGGGATCGGCCAGCGCAGACGCCGATCACGCACGATCACACGGCTGACGCGCTGACCTTCCAGGTGCGGCGCAATTCCACGGCGTGTGGTTTCGACTTCTGGCAGTTCAGGCATGGCAACTCTCTAAATCAGGGGGCTCTGTAGGAGCGAGCTCGCGAAAAACCTGCAGGTGCCGCGATCATTCTGGATGCTCGCGCCATCGTTAACGTTTTTCGCGAGCAAGCTCGCTCCTACACCTACAACAGTCTTCATTCGCTCAAGTAAGCAGCATTGCAGCAATCAGCGGTGAGTGCCAAGGTCGCGAATCGTCTGCTTCAGGGTTTCGAAGTCGTAGTCCGAGAGGCCGACGTAATCGAGCACCAGATGCCCGATGCTGTTCCATTCGTGATCCTCGGCCTGGTTGCCCAGCACCCGATAGGACGCACAAATGTGCTCGGCCATCTTCAGTATGGCCAACAGGTTCTTCAACGAACTGTTGCGCGACGAATCATCGCTGAAGATGGCCAGGGCATTGTGGTGATTGGCGATCGCGGCGCTCACGTGGTCCGGCAGGCGCCAGGACTTGGCCGTGTAGTAACCCACCACGGCGTGGTTGGTGTTGAACGCCTGGTTCTCGGTATCCACCACGCGGCAATCAGGGCCGGCGTTGGCGTAGGCCTGTTCCAGCACCGCCATGTAGTCGGGAAAACGCTGGAGCATCAGCGGTACACCACAGTCGTGGAACAGCCCCAGGGCATAGGCTTCATCGCAAGCCTGGGAGCCAATGCGCTTGGCCAGGGTCAGGCAGGTCATCGCCACGTCCTGGGCGGTGTCCCAGAAACGGTTCAGGGTGACGATGGTTTCGTCGTTCATTTCGCCCTTGATCGACTGCGCGTTGATCAGGTTGATGATCGAACGACTGCCCAGCAGATTCACCGCACGCTGGATCGAGGCGATCTTGTTGGTCAGGCCGTAATACGGTGAGTTGACGATTTTCAACAATGAGCCAGACAGGCCGGGGTCCTGGGAAATCAGCTTCGCGATCACATCCAGATCCGGGTCGGGCATGTACTGCTCCATCTGCAGATCCACCATGATCTGCGGCTGGGCCGGCACACTGATGCCTTGCAGGGACTGTTGGATCTGTTCGGAAGTCAGCTCTTGGGACATAAGTACACACTCTGGGCCAGCCGCAGATTCTAGCTTCTAAAGATTGGATCCGACACCATGGCCGGCCCATCGGCGCAAGTTTCATCCAATGACGGACCTGATCACCGCATGTCCATCCGTCACGCCGTGGCCTTGCGCAACACGTTATACTCCCGCTCTTTTTTCCGGAGCGACGTCATGTCCCTGCCTAGCCTGCGCCTCAAAGCCAACGCCGACCGTCGTCTGCGCAACGGTCATTTGTGGGTCTACAGCAACGAAATCGATGTAGCCGCTACTCCTTTGCACGGTTTCAAGGCCGGCGACCAGGCGATCCTCGAAGCCGCCGGCGGCAAGCCGTTGGGCATCGTTGCAATGAGCCCTAACAACCTGATTTGCGCCCGTGTACTGTCGCGCGACATCAAGTTGCCTCTCGATAAATCCCTGCTGGTGCATCGCCTGAACGTGGCCCTTTCGCTGCGTGATCGTCTGTTCGACAAGCCGTTCTATCGCCTGGTCTACGGCGATTCCGATCTGCTGCCTGGCCTGGTGGTGGATCGTTTCGGCGACATTCTGGTGGTACAGATCGCTTCGGCGACCATGGAAGCCCATAAAGACGACGTGATCGCGGCGTTGACCCAAGTGCTCAAGCCAAGCGGCATTCTGTTCAAGAACGATTCCGCTGCCCGTGACGCCGAAGGCCTCAACCGTTATGTCGAAACCGTGTTCGGCCTGGTACCGGAGTGGGTCGCGCTGGAAGAGAACGGCGTGAAATTCGAAGCACCGGTCATTCAAGGGCAGAAAACCGGTTGGTTCTACGACCACCGCATGAACCGCGCACGCCTGGCGCCTTATGCCAAGGGCAAGCGCGTGCTGGACCTGTACAGCTACATCGGTGGCTGGGGCGTGCAGGCTGCCGCTTTCGGCGCCAGTGAAGTGTTCTGTGTCGACGCTTCGGCCTTCGCCCTCGACGGTGTCGAGCGCAATGCCGCACTGAACGGTTTCGCCGAAAAAATGACCTGCATCGAAGGCGACGTATTCGAAGCCCTGAAAGAACTTAAAGCCAGCGAAGAACGTTTCGACGTGATCGTGGCCGACCCGCCTGCTTTCATCAAACGCAAGAAAGACATGAAGAACGGCGAAGGCGCCTACCGCCGCCTGAACGAGCAAGCCATGCGCCTGCTCACCAAGGACGGCATCCTGGTCAGCGCTTCGTGCTCGATGCACCTGCCGGAAGACGACTTGCAGAACATCCTGCTGACCAGCGCCCGTCACCTGGATCGCAACATCCAGATGCTCGAACGCGGCGGCCAAGGCCCGGATCACCCGGTACACCCGGCAATCGCCGAGACCCGCTACATCAAGAGCATTACCTGCCGGTTGCTGCCAAACAGCTAAAACCGCCCCCCCCCTGTAGGAGCGAGCTTGCTCGCGAAGAACGAACAGACACCGCGGAAATCCAGACACACCGCGTTATCGTTGACGTTTTTCGCGAGCAAGCTCGCTCCTACAGAGGTATTTACACATCCAGACCCACTGTCATCACGACGATCTTCCCCCCTGCGTCTAACGTTTTCTCTTCCCATCATCGAAGAGGACAACGGAATGTCCATCCCACCACACGCTGAAAATTTGCGAACTGGCCACTGCTCTGAATCCGGTCGCATCTATCTTCTGACCGCAGTCACCCAAAAACGTCGACCAATCTTCAAAGATTGGCGCATTGGTCGTTTGGTAGTGCACGAGTTTAGAAGAGCCCAGGAAGCAGGTGACGCCACCTCAATTGCTTGGGTGATCATGCCTGACCACTTTCACTGGCTCGTTGAACTGCATAACGGCGGTTTGCCTAAACTGATGCGAGTCACCAAATCCCGCTGCGCTCGACTCATCAATCAATCCCGAGGTGTTTCAGCCGCTGTATGGCAAAAGGGCTACTTCGACCGGGCTCTTCGCCGAGACGACGATCTGAAATCCATGGCTCGATACATCGTTGCCAACCCGCTGCGAGCCGGTCTCGTATCCAGAGCTGGGGACTACCCTCTGTGGGACGCCATATGGCTCTGATGCACAATCCCCTGTAGGAGCGAGCTTGCTCGCGAAGAACGCACAGACACCGCGGATATCCAGACACACCGAGTTATCGTTGACGTTTTTCGCGAGCAAGCTCGCTCCTACAACAATCTCAGAAGGGTCCCACGCCCGGCCACATTGACTTACACCCTCGTCAGTTCAATCCTCGTCCACCCCTCTCGGACCGAGCGCGTTGATTGATGTCCCACGCCAAAAACGCCAACGAAAAGCCGCTGATCGTCCTGTTGCTGCTGACCATGACGCTGCTGAGTGTTTTCCCACTGGATGTGGTTCTCCCTTCTTTTCCCGAGCTATCGATCCATTTTCGGACCTCGCCCACTGACGTTGCCCTGTCTGTCAGCCTGTTCGCCGTCAGCCTCGCACTCTCCATCATGCTGGTTGGGCCGCTGTCGGACATGTGGGGCCGCAAGAGGCTGTTGCTGGGAGGTATCGCCGTGGCGGCCATTGGCGCGGTTGGCTGCGCCGTGTCCCGCGAATACAGCTGGTTTCTTGTTTTTCGGGTGGTCCAGGCGATCGGTTGCGGTTCCTTTTCGCTATCGCAGGCGCTGATCCAGGACCTGTTCGTGGGCCATGAAAGGCAGCAACTCAGGATCTGGATGGTGACGGCCAGTGGCGTTTTCATTTCAATTTCGCCCCTGCTGGGGACCTGGCTGCAATTGCAGCTTGGCTGGCAGGGCAGCTTTTATGTGTTTGTCGCGCTGGCCGCTTTCGTCTGGTTGAGCGCCTGCTGGCTGCTGAAGGAGACTTCATCGGTCCGTGCGGCATCCCGTGGGGGATTTTTCCGTGCTTATTGGCATGTCTGCTCGGATGCACGCTTCATGGCTTACTGGCTGATTTCGGCCCTGGCCTTTGCCTGCCATTTTTCGTTCATCGTCACCTCACCCATTATTTTCATGGAGCATCTGGGTCTTTCGCCCTATGAATTTGCCTGGACGTTGTTGCTCTACGGCGTTGCCTATGTCGGCGGCGGCACGGTCGCCAACGTCTTGCATCGACGCCTGCAAGACCAAACCCAGATCGTTCTAGGCCTGACGCTGATCGCTGTTTCGGGTGTGGTCATGCTGTGGCTGACTCGCCACTTCGGCGTCTCTGCCGCTTCGGTGCTGATATCGATGCTGATCTGCACGATCGGGACCACCATTACCCGGCCGGTCGTCAACTCCAGGGCCATGGGTATCCACCCGGCCTATGCCGGAACCTCGACCTCGGTCGGCGGTGTGCTGATGTTCCTCAGTGGTGGCGTGATCAGCACGGTGATCAATCGTGTGCCCGGGGACCTGACCACAACCCTGGCCTTTTGCTTTTTGATATTGAGCTTCGCGGGCCTTGGCCTGAATGCATTGATCATCCAGCGCAATAAACAGGCGGTCGATATCGGCTGATACCTGCCAGTCGTCATCCCACAGATACCGTCAACGCTGGATCAACGCTTCCCGGCATTCCCTCCAGCCGCCAGCCGTGTAGAATCGCGACATTCATCGCCAGTCATCCCCGGCGGGTTTATGAGCTCAAGCTGAAGCGCGCGGCGATCCCGCAAAGTTATCGGCAACTTCCGGACACACGGCCATTTCCGAGTACTCCAGACGTCACTAGAAGCTCACTTCCCTTTTGATACCTGATTAGCCGCCCGGAGTGCTTCATGCCTGATTACCGCTCGAAAACATCCACCCACGGCCGCAATATGGCCGGTGCCCGCGCTCTGTGGCGCGCCACGGGGATGAAAGATGACGACTTCAAAAAGCCGATCATCGCCATTGCCAACTCCTTCACCCAGTTCGTACCGGGCCACGTCCACCTCAAGGACCTGGGCCAACTGGTCGCTCGCGAAATCGAACGTAATGGCGGTGTGGCAAAAGAATTCAACACCATCGCTGTCGATGACGGCATCGCCATGGGCCACGACGGCATGCTCTATTCGCTGCCGAGCCGCGAGATCATCGCCGACTCCGTCGAGTACATGGTTAACGCCCACTGCGCCGACGCCATCGTCTGCATCTCCAACTGCGACAAGATCACCCCTGGCATGCTGATGGCGTCCCTGCGCCTGAACATCCCGGTGATCTTCGTCTCCGGCGGCCCGATGGAAGCCGGCAAGACCAAACTCGCCTCCCACGGCCTCGACCTGGTCGACGCCATGGTGATCGCCGCCGACTCCAGCGCTTCTGACGAGAAGGTTGCTGAGTACGAGCGCAGCGCGTGCCCAACCTGCGGGTCGTGCTCTGGCATGTTCACCGCCAACTCGATGAACTGCCTGGTCGAAGCGCTGGGTCTGGCATTGCCGGGCAACGGTTCGACCCTGGCCACCCACAGCGACCGCGAGCAGTTGTTCCTGCAGGCCGGCCGCACCATCGTCGAGCTGTGCAAGCGCTACTACGGCGAGAACGACGAGTCTGTGCTGCCGCGCAACATCGCTAACTTCCAGGCGTTCGAAAACGCCATGATGCTCGACATCGCCATGGGCGGTTCGACCAACACCATCTTGCACCTGTTGGCCGCCGCCCAGGAAGCCGAGATCGATTTCGACCTGCGCGACATCGATCGTCTGTCGCGCACCGTGCCGCAACTGTGCAAGGTCGCGCCGAACATCCAGAAGTACCACATGGAAGACGTGCACCGTGCAGGCGGGATCTTCAGCATCCTTGGCTCACTGGCTCGTGGCGGTCTGCTGCACACCCAGCTGCCGACCGTGCACAGCCGCAGCATGGAAGAAGCCATTGCCAAGTGGGACATCACCCAGACCAACGACGAAGCGGTTCACCACTTCTTCAAGGCAGGCCCGGCAGGCATCCCGACGCAAACCGCGTTCAGCCAGTCGACCCGTTGGGAAACCCTGGACGACGACCGTGAAAACGGCTGCATCCGCAGCTTCGAGCACGCCTACTCGAAAGAAGGCGGCCTGGCCGTGCTGTACGGCAACATCGCCCTGGACGGCTGCGTGGTGAAAACCGCTGGTGTCGACGAGTCGATCCACGTGTTCGAAGGCAACGCCAAGATTTTCGAAAGCCAGGACAGCGCCGTGCGCGGCATCCTCGCCGACGAAGTGAAGGAAGGCGATATCGTCATCATTCGCTACGAAGGCCCGAAAGGCGGCCCAGGCATGCAGGAAATGCTGTACCCGACGTCCTACCTGAAATCCAAAGGCCTGGGCAAAGCCTGTGCCCTGCTCACCGACGGCCGTTTCTCCGGCGGTACTTCGGGCCTGTCCATCGGTCACGCTTCGCCTGAAGCCGCTGCCGGCGGTGCAATCGGTCTGGTGCAGGACGGCGACAAGGTGCTGATCGACATTCCGAACCGCTCGATCAACCTGTTGATCAGCGACGAAGAACTGGCCGCACGCCGGGTCGAGCAGGACAAGAAAGGATGGAAGCCGGTTGAAGTGCGTCCACGCAAAGTGACCACTGCGCTGAAGGCTTACGCCCTGCTGGCGACCAGCGCCGACAAGGGTGCTGTGCGTAACAAGGCGATGCTTGACGGGCTGTAAGCGTCAGCTGCGCCAATGAAAATGCCCCGCCACGTGCGGGGTATTTTTTTGCGCCAAATGTGCGAATGTTGCCGTGTCATTTGAGATTGATGCTGGATGTAATGGCCTATTCGCGGGCAAGCCCGCTCCCACAGGGATCCAAGTGTTCATACAATTTGTGTGACTTGCCAAGAACTCTGTAGGAGCGAGCTTGCTCGCGAAGAAGGACCAGACACCGCGGGGTATCAGGTAGCCAGCGTTATCGTTGACGACCATCGCGAGCAGGCTCGCTCCCACAGGGGACGGGGGCGTTCACAGAATCTGAATGTGCGCACACCCTGTGTGGGAGCGAGCCTGCTCGCGATCGCAGCGACGCGGTCTTACTGAATCTCTTCAGGCTTGACGATCACCCAATTCTTGTCCGCCGTCACAGTCAGCCCTTCCTTGGCTTGGGCCGCAGCATTCTTGGCCATCATGCCGTTGATCTGGGTCATGTACTTGTCCTTGCGGTTGACCCACAAATGGACGCCGCCCTTGGCCACATCGACACCGTGGAACAGCATGTAGCCGTCGCTGCTTGGGGTATCGCCGCCGACCAGTACAGGTTTCTTCCATTCATCGATATAGGTCAGGATCGCCGCGTGCTTGCCGGCCATCCAGGTCGCCGGGGTCCACAGGTAGGGGGTCAGTTCGAGACCGAGGTTGGCCTTCTCGTCATACTTGCCGGCGGTGATCTGCTTGCGTGCGGTGGTCAGCTCGCCAGTCTTCGGATCCTTGAGTAGCATCGACACACCGATCACATTCTGCGGTTTGACGTTGTAGCCGTACTTCGGATCAGCCGCGACCATGCGCACTAGTTCTTCGGAGGCAGCGGTCATCACGTAAACCTCGATGCCGTTCTCCATCAGCTTGTTGTAGAGCTCCTGCTGACCGGTGAAGATTTTCGGCGGGTTGACGTCGAGTTTCTTGACCACATCACCTTCGTAGTAAGTCGCCGGCACCGGTTTGCCGGAGGCCATCAGCTCGTCGACATAGCCCTTGAGCTCCTTGAGCGTGAAGCCGGAAAACACCTGGGCGACCCATGGATAGCAAACCATGTCGTCGACTTCACAGAGGCGATAGTAGTAGCTGAACAGGCTTTCCTTGTGGTCGGCGGTGTCCTTGAACGGCATCAGTTTCAGGGAGGGATCGAGCTTGTCGCGGGTGATCAGGCCCTTGTTCTCCATGAATGGCAGCAACGACTCTTCGAGGTCATATCGGTAACTGGTGTTGTCCATGTCGAACACCGCGTAGTTACCTTTGTTGGCGTTGGCCGCGATCATCGCGTCCAGCGCCTTGGCCTGATCAACCGGCCAATGTTTCAGGTCCGTGGCGAACACCTGGCTGGCGAGCCCCAGGCAAATGGCTGCAGCCAAAAATTTCGGTGCGAATCTCATTGGCGTTTCTCCCTGAGTTAAAGAGATCGACGCTAACAAATATGTATGACAGTCCTCGTCTGTCAGCGACCACCAGCGCATCTTTCACGCCAGATGCATTCCCGAGAGCGACGCAGGCTTATTCCAAAAGCGACAGTTCCAAGATGTTTTTGGTATTAATTCATTATTTTTCAAGCTGTTAGGCTTGCCGGTTCGCAGCTGCCCCGGAAGGCAGTTGGCACATGTCTAATGGGAGTTCCAATGAATCTGCCGCTGATTCTCAATCTGCTGGTGTTCCTCGCCCTGCTTCTGGGCCTGGCACAAACCCGCCACACCAACTGGAGCCTGGCGAAAAAGGTCCTGCTCGCGTTGGTGTTGGGCGTGGCGTTCGGTGTGGCGCTGCACACTGTCTACGGAGCCGGCAACCCGGTCCTGAAAGCTTCGATCGGGTGGTTCGATCTGGTGGGCAACGGTTACGTGCAGTTGCTGCAAATGATCGTCATCCCGCTGGTGTTCGCCTCGATCCTCAGTGCCGTGGCCCGTCTGCATAATGCGTCGTCACTGGGCAAAATCAGCTTCCTGACCATCGGCACCCTGCTGTTCACCACCGCCATCGCGGCGTTGATCGGCATTGGCCTGACCAACCTGTTCGGCCTGACCGCCGAAGGCCTGGTGGCCGGCACCCAGGAAATGGCCCGCCTGCAAACCATCCAGACCGACTATGCGGGCAAGGTCGCCGACCTGAATGTGCCGCAACTGCTGCTGTCGTTCATCCCGCAAAACCCGTTCGCCGACTTGGCGCGGGCCAAGCCGACGTCGATCATCAGCGTGGTGATCTTCGCCGCTTTCCTCGGCGTCGCGGCACTGCAATTGCTCAAGGATGACGTGGAAAAAGGTCAGAAAGTGATCAATGCCATCGACACCCTGCAAGCCTGGGTGATGCGTCTGGTGCGCCTGGTGATGAAGTTGACCCCTTACGGTGTACTGGCGCTGATGACCAAAGTGGTTGCCGGCTCCAACCTGCAAGACATCATCAAGCTCGGCAGTTTCGTGGTGGTGTCCTACATCGGCCTGGGCTTGATGTTTGTGGTGCATGGCGTACTGGTATCGGCTGCCGGGATCAACCCGCTGCGCTTCTTCCGCAAGATCTGGCCGGTGCTGACGTTCGCCTTCACCAGCCGTTCGAGCGCCGCGACCATTCCGTTGAGCATCGAAGCGCAGACCAGCCGCCTCGGCATTCCGCAATCCATCGCCAGTTTCGCCGCATCGTTCGGCGCGACCATTGGCCAGAACGGTTGTGCCGGCCTGTACCCGGCGATGTTGGCGGTGATGGTGGCGCCGACCGTGGGCATCAACCCGCTCGATCCGCTGTGGATCGCGACGCTGGTGGCGATTGTGACCATGAGCTCGGCGGGCGTGGCCGGCGTCGGGGGCGGTGCAACCTTTGCCGCGCTGATCGTGTTGCCGGCGATGGGGTTGCCGGTGTCACTGGTGGCGTTGTTGATTTCGGTTGAGCCGCTGATTGATATGGGCCGTACGGCGTTGAACGTGAGTGGCTCGATGACGGCGGGGGCGGTTGCCAGCCAGGTGATGCAGCAGACGGATAAAGCGTTGCTGGAGGCGGATGAGCATTCGGCGTTGGCTCATGCTTAAGTAGCGTCAGCAAGACCGCTATCGCTGGCAAGCCAGCTCCCACAGGGTTCTTAGGTGTTCACACAATTTGTGTTCCAACCGAAGACTTGTGGGAGCTGGCTTGCCAGCGATGCTTTTAGGCCTTTTCCCAGACTTCGAAGTTGTACGCCGGCTTGTCATCCAGCGCCGGGTTTTCCACATTGGAAACCAGCTTCCATTCCTTCGCATCAAACTCCGGAAACCACGCATCCCCTTCCGGGCTCAGCGCCACGCGGGTCAGGTACAAGCGATCAGCCTGCGCCATCCCCTGCGCATACAACTGCGCCCCGCCAATCAGCATCAGCTCATCGACGCCCTGCTCCTTCGCCCATTCTTCGGCACGAGCCACGGCGGCTTCCAGCGACGGGTAAACCTCGGCACCTTCCAGCACCAGATCTGCCTGACGGCTGACCACGATGTTCAAGCGCCCTGGCAGCGGGCGACCGAGGGAATCCCAGGTCTTGCGACCCATGATGATCGGCTTGCCCAGGGTGGTGGCCTTGAAGTATTTGAAGTCCCCCGGCAGGTGCCAGGGCATGCTGTTGTCGACGCCGATCACACGGTTTTCACCGAGGGCTGCGATCAGGCTGAGGGGGAGTTTTTTAGTCATGCCGGCGAGGATACCAGAGCCTCGCTTTCCCCGATAAGCGCCACAGCGGTTATGCTCACAGCTCAATTAAGCGACGGGATGCCGCGTGACTGAACTGAATAACCTCTGGCTGACAGAAACCATCCGCCTGCGTGAAGACCACGCCGGTCCTCTGGAGGATCTGGAAGCCAATCGACTGGCCCGCAGCGCCGGCGGCGATCTGCCGACACGCATTCAACGCCGCGCCCTTTGGCTGGCCGAGCGCGATGGGTTGAGCGATGCCCTCAAGCACTGGCTGCAAGGTGCGCGGCTGGCGCTGATCGTATTGGCGGTGCTGGCGGTGGTCAGCGGCGCCGGGCTAGCCTTTGCCGCGATGGGCGACGGTTTGCAGCCAGTGAATGTGTTCTGGGCGCTGGGCAGTCTGCTCGGGCTTAATCTGATTTTGCTGCTGAGCTGGGCCTTGGGCCTGGTGTTTGCCGGCGAACACGGTGCCAGCCTCGGGCGCTTGTGGTTGTGGCTGAGCGAAAAATTCGCCCGCGATGCCAAAGCCGCGCAACTGGCACCCGCCCTGCTGTTGCTGCTGCAACGTCGCAAACTCAATCGTTGGGCCATCGGCGTATTGGTCAACAGCCTGTGGTTGCTGGCGATGCTCAGCGCGCTGGTGATTCTGCTGACCCTGATGGCCACCCGACGTTATGGCTTCGTCTGGGAAACCACGATCCTCGGCGCCGATACCTTTATTGCCGTGACCCAAGCCCTCGGCGCGCTGCCGGCCTTGCTCGGCTTCAGCGTGCCCACCGAGGCGATGATCCGCGCCAGCGGCGATGGCGCATTGAACATCGAAAGCGCCCGCCAAGCCTGGGCTGCCTGGCTGGTGGGGGTACTGCTGGTCTACGGCGTGGTCCCGCGATTGTTGCTGGCGCTGTTTTGTCTGTGGCGCTGGAAAACCGGTAAAGCGGCCTTGCAGCTGGATCTGAACCTGCCGGGGTACGCGCAACTGCGCGAGCGGTTGATGCCCACCAGTGAACGCCTGGGCGTCAGCGATGCCGCACCGGCTCAACTGCATCGCGTCGAAAGTGGTGTCAGTGAACAGCTCAGCGAAGGCGCGCTACTGGTGGCCATCGAGCTGGATGACCAGCGCCCATGGCCGCCACAACTGCCGAAAAATGTGAGCAACGCCGGCATCCTCGACAGCCGCGAATCGCGACACAAACTCCTCGAACAACTGAGCCGCTTCCCCCCGGCACGCCTCGCTATTGCCTGCGACCCTCAGCGCTCGCCGGATCGCGGTAGCCTGGCATTGATCGCAGAACTCGCCCGCAGCGCCAGCGCCACCCGCGTGTGGTTGCTGCAAGCACCGCCCGGTGAAGCACTGGACGCCGAGCGCCTCGGTGACTGGCATGGGGCATTGCAACAACTCGAACTGCCATTCGCCGATTGTGCACCGATGAACTGGTTGGAGACGGGTCATGACTGACAGCCGCAAGCCGCCGCTGAAACTCGCCGTGGTCGGCCATACCAACGTTGGCAAGACTTCGTTGCTGCGCACCCTGACCCGCGACGTCGGCTTCGGCGAAGTGTCCCATCGGCCCAGCACTACGCGGCATGTCGAAGGCGCGCGTCTGTCGGTGGACGGCGAGCCGCTGCTCGATCTCTATGACACCCCAGGCCTTGAAGACGCCATCGCCCTGCTCGATTACCTCGAACGCCTGGAGCGTCCCGGTGAACGACTGGACGGCCCCGCTCGACTGGCGCGTTTTCTCGATGGCAGCGAAGCGCGGCAACGTTTCGAACAGGAAGCCAAGGTCCTACGCCAATTGCTGGCATCCGACGCTGGGCTCTATGTGATCGACGCTCGGGAGCCGGTGCTCGCCAAGTATCGCGATGAGCTGGAAGTGTTGGCCAGTTGCGGCAAGCCGCTGCTGCCGGTGCTGAATTTTGTCAGCAGCGCCAACCATCGTGAACCGGCGTGGCGTGAAGCGCTGGCTCGTCTTGGCCTGCATGCCCTGGTGCGTTTCGACAGTGTCGCGCCACCGGAGGATGGCGAACGCCGACTCTATGAAAGCCTCGCTTTGCTGTTGGAAAACGCACGACCACAATTGGAACGCCTGATCGCCGACCTGCAGGCCCAACGCATGGCCCGTGAACAAAGTGCTACTCGGTTGATTGCCGAACTTTTGATCGATTGCGCTGCGTGCCGTCGCAGCGTGGTCAGCGACGCCGAGCAGGAACAGCAAGCCATCAGCGAACTGCGTAAAGCCGTACGCCAGCGTGAACAACGCTGTGTCGAAGCGCTGCTCAAGCTGTATGCCTTCCGTCCTCAGGACGCCGCCGCCAGCGATCTGCCATTGCTTGACGGTCGTTGGGGCGACGACCTGTTCAATCCGGAAACCCTCAAGCAACTGGGCGTGCGGGTTGGCGGCGGGATCGCCGCGGGCGCCGCTGCCGGGGCCGGTGTCGATTTGCTGGTCGGCGGCATTACCCTCGGCGCTGCGGCGTTGGCCGGTGCCATCGCAGGTGGCGCACTGCAAACCGCTCGAAGTTATGGCAGTCGCTTGCTGGGCAAACTCAAGGGCCAGCGTGAGTTGACCGTCGATGACAACGTGCTGCGGCTGTTGGCGCTGCGTCAGCGGCAATTGCTGCAAGCGCTGAACGCCCGTGGTCATGCGGCGATAGATAGCATTCAGGTGGCCACGCCCACGGACAAGACGTGGCGTGAAGGCAAGTTGCCCGAAGCGCTGAACAAGGCGCGGGCGTATCCGCAGTGGTCTTCGCTTAATCCGCATCCGAAGTTGAATCAGGCGGAGCGGCAGGAGCAGATTGAAGCTCTGGCCGGGCAGCTTTAACTCTGGCAATTGAGTTGAGGCCACCGGCCTCATCGCGAGCAGGCTCGCTCCCACAGGGGATTTGCGTCGATCACAGATCCAATGTGGGAGCGAGCCTGCTCGCGATGGAGGCGACTCGGTCCCGATGCATTACGCAGTCAACAGTCGCAACGCCTTGTCCTTCAACACCGCCAAATCAATCACCGGCACATGCATCTCCTTGGCCAGTTCATCCCACTGGCGCATGCGCAAACTCACGGCACACAACGGGTCTTGCTCGAAAGCCTGGGCCTCTTGCTCGGTCATCATCCCGCCCTGATATTCCAGGGTCCGGCGACTGGCCTCACTCAGGCGCTCGTAATATCCCGGCTCCTTGAGCGTCAGGTAGCGCTTGGCTTGAACGTGGCACTCAACCAACCGCGCCATGCGTTCGCTGAAGCCAATACCGCGCAGATAATCGGCGCCCAGCCGTTCATGGCTGACCACACCAAAGCCGCCCATGTTCTCGGCACCCTCGGCGCAGATGTGGCCGATGTCGTGGAAGAACGCCGCGAGCACCACTTCATCATCGAAGCCTTCCGCCATCGCGCATTGCGCGGCCTGGGACATATGCTCGATCTGCGACACAGGCTCGCCGATGTAATCGCTGCCGCCGAAGCGTTCGTACAGGGCGAATACCTTGGCGACTGCTTGTTCGTTGGGGTTCATCAGAATTCTCTTGATGACGTTAGATGTGTGCTGAATGGTAGACCGTCTTCGCGGGCAAGCCCGCTCCCACAGGTTTTCGGGTGGATCACAGATTGTGTGAACACTCACGATCTCTGTGGGAGCGGCGGTGCGACGATTCGACTTGCCCGCGATGAGGCCCTGTCAGACTGCGAGAATCTTACTTGGCCGCCACTTTCTCAGACTTACCGTCATACCGTTTGCGCCACTCGGTCAGGATCTCATCACGATTCTTCGAGGCCCAGGCAAAGTCGTTCTTGATCAAACGCTGCTCATAATCAGCCGGCAGTTCGGTCTGTGGCTTGGCAATACCTGGCTGCGCGAGCACAGCGAAGTTTTCCTTGTAGAGCTCCATCGCCTCAGGGCTGGCCGAGAAATCAGCGAGTTTCTTCGCTGCATCTTCATGTGGCGTGCCCTTGATCACGGCAGTCGCTTCGATCTCCCAGCCCAAACCTTCCTTCGGCAGGATGATGTCCAGCGGTGCGCCCTGACGCTTGAGTTGCACAGCCGGGTATTCGAAGGAAATACCGATCGGGAATTCACCGGAAGCCGCCAGTTTGCAAGGCTTGGAACCCGAGTGAACGTACTGGCCGATGTTCTGGTGCAGGCCGTCCATGTACGCCCAGCCCTGTTTCTCGCCGAAGGTCTGCAACCAGGCGCTGACATCGAGGAAACCGGTGCCGGACGACGCCGGGTTCGGCATGACGATCTTGCCTTTGTATTCAGGCTTGGTCAGGTCTTGCCAGCTCACGGGTTTGGTCAGGCCCTGCTTTTCGGCTTCGACGGTGTTGAAGCAAATGGTCGCGGCCCAGACGTCCATGCCGACCCAGGCTGGCGGGTTGGCGGCATCGCGGTAGTTGCCGCCGATCTTGCCCAGATCCGCAGGTGCGTAGCTTTGCAGCATGCCTTGCTGGTCGAGGATCGCCAGGCTCGAAGCCGCCAGGCCCCAGACCGCATCAGCCTGCGGACGGGCTTTTTCAGCCAGCAGCTTGGCGGTGATGATGCCGGTGGAGTCGCGCACCCATTTGATCTCGACGTCCGGGTTGGCTTTTTCGAATGCTTCCTTGTACGTCTTCAGTTGCTCGGCTTCGAGGGCGGTGTACACCGTCAACTCGGTTTTCGCCGCAAAGGCGTTCAGGCTGAAAGCGGTGAGGACAGCAGCGGCCAGGGCCATAGGCTTGAACATGATCTTTTCCTGTTTTTTGAGTTGAAGGGTTATGCAGATTCAAAGACCGGGCGCGGTCTGCCGCCAGGCTTGGGAGCGGCGCAGCAAGCCCCGCGAAGCCCAGGCCAGCAGCAGGGACACGCCCGCCGAGGTGAACAGAATCAGGGTCGACATCGCCGCCGCGCCGCCGACGTTGCCGGCGTCATCCATGTTCAGCACCGCCACCGCCGCGAGGATGGTGTCGGGGCTGTAGAGGAAGATCGCCGCCGAGACGGTGGTCATGGCCGAGACGAACAGGTAGCGCACGATGTCCAGCAGCGCCGGCAGGCAGATCGGCACGGTGACGCGCAGGTAGTGCCGATACAGCGGCGCCTTGAGCGACAGCGCGGCGGCTTCGAACTCGGCATCGAGCTGACGCAGGGCCGTGGTGGCGGTCATTTGCGCGGTGGTCAAATAATGCGCAATGGTGCAAACCACCAGCAGGGTCATGGTCCCGTAGAGTACGTGCAGCGGATTGCCGGTGAGGTTGAAGAAGAAGACATAACCCAGACCCAGCACCAATCCCGGTACCGCCATCGGTACGAAACTGAGCATGCGCAGTGTCAGATTGAGGCCGCGCTGGCCCTTGGTTTTTTCCATCAGGTAGGCGCCGGTGAAAATCAGCACACTGCCGATCAACGCCGAGCACAACGCCATCTTCACGCTGTTGCCGTAGGCCAGCCAGCCACCACCCGCGGTGTCGTTGAACTGGTAATGGTTGAGCGACAGCGACAGGTTGTACGGCCAGAACTTAACCAGGGAAGAAAACACCGCCATGCCGAACACCAGCAGCAACGTCGCGCAGATCAGCAGCACGATGGCCAGGTAGCATCCGTCGCGCAGCTTCGATGGTGCAGGCTTGAACACCTGGGCGCGACCGCTCATGGAGTCGCCATGGCGCCGACGCAACCAGGCATCGACCCCGAAGCTGAACAGCGCCGGCAGCAACAACACCATGCCGATCAACGCGCCGCGACCGAACTGTTGCTGGCCGACCACCGCCTTGTAGGCTTCCAGCGCCAGCACTTGATAGTCGCCGCCGACCACCACGGGCACACCGAAGTCAGTAATGGTCAGAGTGAAGACGAGGCAGAACGCAGCAAACACAGCCTGACGCGTCGCAGGCCAGGTGATGCTGCGGAAAGCTTTTGCAGGACTGGCGCCCATGCTGGAAGCAGCATCGAACAATCGCGCATCCGCCAGGGACAACGCCGACAGCAGAATCATCAAGGCGTGTGGGAAGGTGTAGATCACCTCACCCAGAACAATGCCCCAGAAACCGTAGATGTTGTCCGAGAGCAAACCGCGCAGCATGCCTTGGTTGCCGAACAGATAAACCAGCGCGATCCCAGGCAGCATGGACGGTGCCATCAAGGGCAGCAGCGAGATGCCGCGCCAGATGCCTTTGCCGGGAATCAATGTGCGTTGCAGTGCGTAGGCAAACAGGTAGGCCAACGGTACGACGATGGCCGCGACGCTGAGGGAAACCTTCAGGCTGTTGCCCAGCAACCAGTGAAAATTCGCGCTGGTCACCAGTTCCCGCGCCGCCAACCAGCCTCCCCCCTGTCCGGCTTCAGAGCTGAAACCGCGCCAGAAGATCGCCAACAATGGCATCAACACGGCAACGCCGAGTAATACCAGCAAGAGGACTTTGCCGCCGACCACGAAGATCCGGTCGCCGATCTCGGCACGGGAAACCTGCCGAACCTGCTTATGCGGTATCGGCAGTGCGATGTTCGCGCTCATCAGGCGAACACCTGAAGGCTACGCGGTGGCAAGGCGACCATAATCTGCTGCGCGCCCAGACGCGGCATGGCTTCCGGTGCCAGTTCGGCAAGCAGGGCGTGGCCCGGCAGATGGTCAAGTTCGAAGCTCATGCGGCAACGGTTGCCGAGGAAGGTGATCTCACGAACCTTGGCCGGGAACAGGTTTTCTTCGTGTACCACCGGATTGACGTTGATCGCTTCGGGGCGGCAGAACAGACGGCCCGAGGCATTCTTTGCGCTGCCATCGGCCAAGCGCAGGCTCATCCCGCCGACCTGGGCATGGCTGTCGCTGTTACGACTGAAGGGCAGCCAGTTACCCTGGCCGACGAACTCCGCCACGAATGGCGTCGCCGGGCGGTTGTAGATTTCCTGCGGCGTGGCGTACTGCTCGACCTTGCCGTTGTTCATCACGGCAATGCGGTCGGCCATCAACATGGCCTCGTCCTGGTTGTGGGTCACCATCAGGGTGGTGATGCCGAGGCTGCGTTGCAGTTGGCGCAGTTCGGTGCACAGATGCTCGCGGACGCGGGCATCAAGGGCCGACATCGGTTCATCCAGCAGCAACAGCGATGGCGCTGGAGCCAGCGCCCGAGCCAATGCCACCCGCTGCTGCTGGCCACCAGACAATTGGCCGGGATACTTTTTCTCACTGCCGCTCAGGCCCACCAGCTCCAGCATCTGCCCGACACGCTGGCGCACCTGATCGCGCCCACTGCCGGCCAGACCGTAGGCGATGTTCGCTTCGACGGTGAGATTGGGAAACAACGCGTAGGACTGAAACAGAATGCCGTAGTCCCGGGCCTGGGGCGCCAGGTGGGAAACGTTGCGATCGCCCAGGTACAACTCGCCGCTGTCCTGTTTTTCCAGACCGGCAATGCAGCGCAGCAAGGTGGTTTTGCCGCAACCCGATGGCCCAAGCAGACACACCAGCTCACCGGCCGCCACGTCCAGGGAGACATTATCCAGGGCGGTAAAGGCACCAAAGCGCTTTTGCACGCCGCGCACTTTCATTGGTGCGCCGGGGTTGGTCAGGTTCGAGTTGTTCATGGACGGACCTCATCTAACAGATGCAGGCCATCCTAGAGTTGTAATGCGTCCGTCATATGGCAGTGAGGCAAAAACGGCCGATAGTGGCATTCAAGGATTTTGGTTGGCCTCGACCACTGATCGTTCCCACGCTCCGCGTGGGAACGCCTCCTCGGACGCTCCGCGTTCGGCCTTTGGGACGCAGAGCGTCCCGGGCTGCATTCCCACGCAGAGCGTGGGAACGATCAAGGCTGCGATCTTTTGATCTTCTAGGCCGGGGACATTTCCTGCGCCAACCCAAGAAACGCCGCCGGCAACCGCGCGTTTTTCCGCTCTTTGAGGCAGTACAGGTATTCCGGCAGCAACGGCGCATTCTCGATGGTCAGCACCCGCAGCTGCGGATCATGGGGCACTTCCTGGCGGGCGATGAGGCTGATGCCGATATTGCGCAGCACCGCCTCCCGGATCGACTCGCGGCTGCCGATCTCCAGCAACGGCCCCAGACTCACCCCGGCGCCAGCCAACAACTCTTCGGTCATGCGCCGGGTGGTCGAGCCCGTCTCGCGCATCAATAACGTATGCCCGGCCAGTGCGCTTAGGGGCACATGGTCGTGGACTGCTAGCGGATGATTGCGATGTACGGCCAACACCAGCGGATCACTGCCGAGCACCCGGCGTATCAACCGCGCATCCTCCAGTAACTGTGAGGAAGCCGCGACATCGACCCGGTATTCTTCCAGCGCTTCGAGCACCTGCTGGGAGTTGCCGATTTCCACCGACACTTCGACCTGCGGCAAACGCTCGCGAAAGGTCTTTACCAGATCGAGGATGTAATAGGGCGCCGTGGCGGCAATGCGTAACGTGCCCTGGAACTGACCGCTGTTGCGCAGGAAAAACTCGATGTCGGCTTCCTGTTGCAACAGCGCCTTGACCATTGGCAACAGCCGAGCCCCCTCATCGCTGACACTGAGACGGCGACCGCCACGGTAGAACAATTCCACCGAGTACTGGCTTTCCAGATTGCGAACCTGCGTCGTCACCGTAGGTTGGCTCAAGCCGAGCTTCTTGGCAGCCAGGGTAATGCTGCCCAGGCGGGCAACCATGTAAAACGCCTTCAGCTCGGCACTCAGCACAACCGTCCCTCATCCTTCATTTGCGCAGCAGGCGCAAACCGTTGAACACCACCAACAGGCTCACGCCCATGTCGGCGAACACCGCCATCCACATGGTAGCGAGCCCGGCGAAGGTTACCCCAAGAAAGATCGCCTTGATGACCAATGCCAGCGCGATGTTCTGTTTGAGGATGCTGGATGTTTGTCGCGACAGCCGAATGAATGTCGGGATTTTGCGCAGATCGTCGCCCATCAGGGCGACATCGGCGGTTTCGATGGCTGTATCGGTACCGGCGGCGGCCATGGCGAAACCGATCTCCGAACGGGCCAGCGCCGGTGCGTCGTTGATACCGTCACCGACCATGCCGACACGGTGGCCCTGCGCATACAGCTCTTCGATGGCTTGCAGTTTGTCGGTCGGCAGCAAATCGCCCCGGGCCTGATCGATGCCGACTTGCGCAGCAATCGCCTGCGCCGTGTGGACGTTGTCACCGGTGAGCATCAGGGTTTTCACCCCGAGCTCATGCAACTGGCCAATCGCTTCGCGGCTGGATTCCTTGACCGTATCAGCCACGGCGAACAGCGCCAGCGGGCCGGATTGGTCGAGCAGCAGCACCACGGATTTGCCCTGTTTCTCCAGTGCGAACAGCTTTTCTTCCAGTGCCGGCGAGCACAGGCCCAACTCTTCAACCAGACGATGGTTGCCCAAGTGGTAGGTCTGGCCGTTGATGTCACCGCGTACACCTCGGCCGCCCAGCGCTTCGAAGTTATCCACAGTCAGCGCCGCAAGTTGCTTATCCACAGCCGCATTGGCAATAGCCAGCGAGACCGGGTGATCGGAACGCCCGGCCAGCGCCGCCGCTATCGCCGGAGCCGTGGCATCGGCGGTCGGGTCGAGGGACAGATAATCGGTCTGCACCGGTTTGCCGTGGGTGATCGTGCCGGTCTTGTCCAACGCCAGATAGTTGAGCTTGTGACCGCCCTCCAGATACACGCCGCCCTTGATCAGAATGCCTTTGCGCGCTGCCGCGGCGAGGCCGCTGACGATGGTCACCGGAGTCGAAATCACCAGTGCGCAAGGGCAGGCAACCACCAGCAGCACCAGTGCGCGGTAGATCCAGTCAAACCACGCTCCACCCATGAACAACGGAGCAATCACCGCTACGCCCAAGGCAAATACGAACACCGCCGGCGTGTAGATTTTCGAGAATTGGTCGACGAAGCGTTGGGTCGGCGCCCTCGCGCCCTGGGCCTGTTCCACGGCGTGGATGATCCGCGCCAGTGTCGAGTTGTTCGCCGCAGCGGTTACCGCGTATTCAAGCGAACCGGCCTGATTGATGGTCCCAGCGAACACCTTGTCACCAACGGCCTTCTCCACGGGCAGGCTTTCACCGGTGATCGGTGCCTGATCGATAGTCGAGTTGCCGCTGAGCACGTCGCCATCCAGCGCGATGCGCTCTCCCGGCCTAACCCGCACACGGGCGCCGAGATCGACGCTTTTCACGTCCTGTTCAAGCCAACTTCCATCAACCTGCAACACCGTGGCCTGTTCAGGGGTCATTTGCATCAGGCCACTGATGGCATTGCGTGCGCGGTCCAACGAGCGAGCCTCAATCAACTCCGCCACGGTAAACAGGAACATCACCATGGCCGCTTCAGGCCACTGGCCAATCAGGATCGCGCCCGTCACCGCGATGCTCATCAGCGCGTTGATGTTCAGGTTCAGGTTTTTCAGGGCAATCCAGCCCTTTTTATAGGTGCCCAAGCCGCCACTGAGGATCGAGACCAGCGCAATGACCGCCACCACCCAGTTCGGCGCAGCGCTGGTGAAGTGGATGACTTCGGCCAGCAAAGCGCCCACACCGGACAGCGCCAATGGCCACCAGGGTTTCTTCTCAGGTACCGGCGCCGGTGCTTCGACGCCCTGCTCCAGCGGCTCGGCCTGCATGCCGAGGGACTCGATGGCGCTGATGATCGGTGCGGTGCTGACCAGGTTATGGGTGACGCCCAAAACCCGGGTAATCAAATTGAACTCCAGCTGCTGTACGCCTGTCAGTTTTCCTAACTTGTTCTGAATCAGCGTTTGCTCGGTCGGGCAATCCATGGCTTCAATACGGAAACTGCTTAGTCGCGCATCGGCACTTGGCGCTTCGCTCAACTTAATCAGTGCGGGCGCTGCAACTTTTGACGAGCAGCAGGCATCACCGCCGTGGGTATGTTTATGCACAGGCTGCAATTTGTGACTGTGATCGTGCCCGTCGCCGGGCTTGTGGGTGTGCTGTGAATCGCTCATTGGTCGCGTCCATGAAGGTGCCTGTTGCCAAGTAAAGACCCTGTAGCGACTATAGGGTCAAGCACCCTTTGGGAGATTGTCGTCATGAAGATTGGCGAACTGGCCAAACTCACTGATTGCGCCGTGGAAACCATCCGTTACTACGAGCGCGAAAGCCTGCTGCCGGAACCGGCCCGGAGCGATGGCAACTACCGCGTCTACACCCAGGCCCACGCCGAGCGCCTGACCTTCATTCGCAACTGCCGCACCCTCGACATGACCCTGGAAGAGATCCGCAGCCTGCTGGCGTTTCGCGACAGCCCGCAGGATCAGTGCGAGAGCGTCAACGCACTGATCGACGAACACATTCATCACGTGAAAGCGCGGATTGATGGGTTATTGGCCTTGCAGACGCAACTGCTCGACCTGCGCCAACGCTGTGGCGAAGGGCCGGAGGTGGATCAATGCGGGATTTTGCAGCGATTGGAGGTAAGTGGCGGGGTTGTTGCGACGGAGGTTGAGCATTCGCATGTAGGCCGAAGCCACGGCCATTGAACCCACCGCAGAACCCAATGTGGGAGCTAGCCTGCTAGCGATAGCGGTTCTTCAGTCACATCATTGTTGGATGTGCCGTCGCTATCGCTAGCAGGCTAGCTCCCACAGGGGTATTGCGTGCAGATTGTCAGACCGCCATTGGCGCCGTCATTGGTGCATGGTGCTCGTAGCCTTCCAGCGAGAAGTCGCTCGGCTCGACCAGTTCCAGCCATTCGGGCTGGTACACACCCGTCTTGGCAAACTCCGGCACTCGGTCGGAAATCACCAGTTTCGGCATCGGGAACGGCTCGCGTTTGAGCTGTTCGTTGAGCATGTCCAGGTGGTTTTCGTAGACGTGGGCATCGCCGATGAAATAGGTGAACCAACGCGGCGTGTAGCCGGTCAGGCGCCCGATCAGGCTCAGCAGCGCAGCACCTTCGGTGAGGTTGAATGGCGTGCCGAGGCCCAGGTCGTTGGAGCGGATGTAGAGGGTCAAAGAAATCTCTTTGGTCTCGACATTCGGGTGGAACTGGTACAGCAAATGGCACGGCGGCAAGGCCATTTCATCCAGTTGCGCGACGTTCCAGCCGTGGAACAGGATGCGGCGGCTGCCCGGGTCCTTGATGATGGTATCGACGCATTGGCGAACCTGATCGATGGCCTTGTACAACACCACATAGGCCTGGCCGTCTTCTTCGCCTTCAGCGATCTGGCGGTAGCCTTGCTTCAGGGTTTGCTCGATGGCGGCTGGATTGCTGACCGGGATCTGCTTGTACGCCGGCCATTTGCGCCATTGCACGCCATAGATTTCGCCGAGATCGTCTTCACCCTGACGGAAAGGGTTGGCCAGCCACTGGGCATTTTCGTTGGCATTCTGGTCCCAGACCTTGCAGCCCAGGGCGCGAAATTCGGCGGCGTTGTTCACGCCACGCAGAAAACCGCACATCTCGCCGATGGCCGACTTGAAGGCCATTTTGCGTGTAGTGATCGCCGGAAAACCTTCCTGCAGGTCATAACGCAGCATCGCGCCGGGAAAGCTGATGGTGTTCACGCCAGTGCGGTTGGCCTGCTTGGTGCCGTTCTTGATGACGTGGGCGACCAGTTCGAGATATTGCTTCATGAGTTACCTGTGTCCTTGAACCCGGGGCCGAAGCCCCGGCATTCGAATTTAAACCGCTGCCGCTGGAGTCGCCGGGGCGCGGTGATACGCCAGCCAGATCAACAACAGACCGCCGAGAATCATCGGCACGCACAACACCTGGCCCATGGTCAGCCAGTTCCAGGCCAGGTAGCCCAGTTGCGCATCCGGTACGCGGACGAATTCCACAATGAAGCGGAAAATCCCGTAAAACAGCGCGAACATCCCCGAAACCGCCATGGTTGGCCGCGGCTTGCGCGAGAACAGCCACAGGATCAGGAACAGCGCCACGCCTTCCAGCGCAAATTGGTAAAGCTGCGACGGATGGCGTGGCAACTGCGCCGGGTCGCTAAACGGAGGGAAGATCATTGCCCATGGCACGTCGGTCGCCTTGCCCCACAACTCGGCGTTGATGAAGTTGCCGATACGCCCGGCACCCAGGCCAATCGGCACCATTGGCGCTACAAAGTCCATCAGCTGGAAGAACGACTTGTTGTTCTTCTTGCCGAACCACAACGCCGCCAGCATCACCCCGATGAAGCCGCCGTGGAACGACATACCCCCCTTCCACACTTCGAAAATCAGCGTCGGGTTGGCCAGGTAGGCGCTCAGATCGTAGAACAGCACATAACCCAGGCGACCGCCGACGATGACCCCCATCGACATCCAGAACACCATGTCGGAGAGTTTCTCCTTGGTCCAGGTCGGGTCGAAGCGGTTCAAGCGGCGGGACGCCAGCAGCCAGGCGCCGCCGATACCGATCAGGTACATCAGACCGTACCAGTGGATTTTCAGCGGACCGATGGCCAGGGCCACCGGGTCGATCTGCGGGTAAGGCAGCATTGCGACTCCTCGTTAGAGTTCAAATCTAAAAAATTCCCGGGCGACGCTGCCACCTCAGGATTAAGCCAGGATTGCGCTGCGCGTCAGAATAGATGCTTCAGACTAGAAAGTTCAGGCCAACGCAGAACAGCAAAGCGGCAAACAGCCTTTTGAGCAACTTCGGCGACAGCTTGTGGGCCAGCCGCGCACCGAAACGAGCGAAGACCATGCTGGTCAAGGCAATGCCCAGCAACGCCGGTAAATAAATGAAACCGAGACTATGGGCCGGCAGTAATGGATCGTGCCAGCCCAAAATCATGAAACTTAATGCACTTGCCAAAGCGATCGGCAGGCCGCAGGCCGACGATGTCGCAACGGCTTGCTGCATCGGTACGCTACGCCAGGTCAGGAACGGCACGGTCAGCGAACCGCCACCAATGCCGAAAATCGCCGAAGCCCATCCGATGACACTGCCGGCCACGGTCAGACCGACTTTACCCGGCACGGTTCGGCTGGCCTTGGGTTTGACGTCCAGTGCCAACTGCGCAGCGATCACCAGGGCGAACACACCGATGATTTTCTGCAGGTTCGGTCCCGAAATCGCTTCAGCGGTCAGGGCGCCGAAACCGGCACCGATCAGGATGCCAACGGTCATCCACATGAAGATTGGCCAGCGTACGGCACCACGGCGGTGATGCTCGCGCACCGCGTTGACCGAGGTAAAGATGATGGTCGCCAGTGACGTACCGACTGCCAAGTGGGTCAGGATCGACGCATCGAAACCCTGCAGGGTAAAACTGAACACCAGCACCGGAACGATGATGATTCCGCCGCCCACCCCAAACAGCCCCGCCAGCACCCCGGCACAGGCGCCGAGCGCCAGATAGAGCAGAAATTCCATGGTGCTTCCCCACCCAACCCCAAATCCGGAGCGGCATGGTAACGGATGCATGGCGTTCGGCTCCACTGGATGGCGATGGATACCCGCACGTTGACTGCGTAGAGTGGGCAAAAAACACACAAGGATCACCTTATGTGCCTGATTGTTTTTGCCTGGCGGCCGGGCCATGCCCAACCGCTGATCGTGGCGGCCAACCGCGACGAATTTTACGCGCGCCCCAGCCTGCCATTGGCGCAGTGGCCTGAAACGCCCCATGTTTACGCCGGGCGCGATCTGGAGGCCGGGGGTACGTGGCTTGGTGTCGGTGCCAAGGGGCGCTTCGCCGCCTTGACCAATATTCGCGATCCTCAGCGACCTACCGGGCTCAAGTCCCGAGGCGAACTGGTGGCTCGCTTTCTCACCGCAGAGCTGCCAATTGACGACTACTTGAGCGAAGTTGTCGCACGTTCGCAGGAATATGGCGGTTTTAACCTGCTGGTTGGCAATGCCAATGAACTCTGGCACTTCAACGCACGGGAATCGGAAGCGGTCATGCTGGCGCCGGGCGTCTACGGGCTATCCAACGCCGGGCTGGATACGCCATGGCCGAAATTGCTCAAGGCCAGGGCAGCATTGAGCGAGGTACTGGATGACCCACAGCCTCAGGCGTTGCTGGCCTTGCTTGGCGATGCGCAGCAAGCGCCGTTTGCCGAGCTGCCGGATACAGGTGTGGGGCAGGCCACCGAGACGCTGTTGTCGAGTGTGTTTATTGCCAGTCAGAGTTACGGGACTCGGGCGAGTACGGCGTTGATTGTGCAGGCGGATGGGGCGCGGCATCTGGTCGAAAGGAGTTTCGGGCCGTATGGCGGGCATCTTGGGGAGGTTGAGATCAGGCTTTAGTTTTTGTGTCGCCTGGGCTGACGCCTTCGCGGGCAAGCCCGCTCCCACAGGGCTCTCTGGTGTTCACACCATCTGTGTTTCACTCGAGAACCTGTGGG